>JAUIDW010000512.1 GCA_030428395.1 bacterium
CGAGCCGCTCCTGTACAGCAGCCCCATCGGCGGCACGCCGCAGATCCACGTGCTCGCGGCCTCGCCGACGTCGCTGGCGCTGCGCGACGCCTACCTCGCCTCGATCCGGGACCAGCCGTCGATGGAATCCTGGGGCCAGCTCGCCGAGCTGGCGTCGGCCTGCGACGACTCGATCTGGGTGCCGGTCGCGCTGGAACCGCGCTCCAGCACGTTCCGCGGCACCACGATCGTCCTGCGGACGTTCCAGGCCCGGGCGGGCGAGCGCTTCACCGCGCGCGACGCGGCCGTCGCGCTGGGCGACCACGTCAACCGCACATACGAGTCCGTCCACGCCCGGCTCTACGAGCAGAGCATCGGCGAGCTGGCCACCTACCACTGGCTGTTCCACGTCGCCGACTACCAGGTGTGGCTGGCCGCGGAGCGCAAGATGGCCGCGGACGAGCGCTACCGCGAGCTCTCCGCCGCCCTGTACTCGCGGTGCCGCGAGGGCGCGCGCACCCGCCTGCTGCTCCCGCGGAACTAGCGGAACAGCTGCCGCGCCGGCGCGCGCCGGCGGGGGCCCGGCCGCCCGACGGGGCGAGCCGCGGGCCGGGGCCCGGAGCCCCCGGGTTCCCGGTGCCGGCGGGTGCCGACGACACCGGTTCCTGCGGCTCCGGCGCAGCGGCCGGGGGTGGCGCGGGTACGATCGGGGCCGACCCGAAGCGAGGAGCCTGCGATGCCCGACCCCCGTCCGATGCGAACGTTCTGCTGGTGCGAGCTCGGGACGTCCGACCCCGCGGCCGCCAAGTCGTTCTACGACGACCTCTTCGGCTGGACCTACGCCGACGAGGACATGGGCCCGATGGGGACCTACACCAAGGTGCTCCTCGGGGGCGAGGAGCTCGGCGGCCTCTACGAGCTGGCGGGTCCGTTCGCGGGCCTGCCCCCGCACTGGATGTTCCACGTCTCGATCGAGGACGTCGACGCGGCGGCCGCGCGCGTGCCGGAGCTCGGCGGACAGGTCGTGATGCCGCCGATGGACATCCCCGACGTCGGTCGCATGGCCATCGTGGAGGACCCGACCGGCGCGAAGCTCTCCCTCTTCCAGCCCGGCGGCCACTGCGGGACGACCCTCGACCCGATGACGCCCGGCGCGTTCGGCTGGGTCGAGCTGCAGACCCGCGACGCCGCGCGGGCGCAGGCGTTCTACACCGAGCTGCTCGGGTGGGAGGCGAAGGCCGACCAGGGCGCGCAGCCCTACACCGAGTGGAATCTGCCCGGCGGGACTCCGTTCGGCGGCATGATCCAGATGGACGAGCGCTGGCACGGCGCCCCGTCGAACTGGCTGGGCTACGTCATGGTCGAGGACTGCGACGCGACCTTCGCGAAGGCGAAGGAGCTCGGCTCGCAGCCGTACATGCCGCCGACCGACATCGAGAAGGTCGGGCGCTTCGCCGTGGTCGCCGACCCGCAGGGCGCGGTGTTCTCGTTCATCCAGATGTTCCCCGGGGCGCACTGAGTGGGGCGCCCCGACACCGGGTCCTCCGGACCCGCAGGACGTTCGACCGTGGGTACTTCAAGAGCTCTTTTCGTCGCGCTGCTCGCGACGGGTTGCGCCGCCGGGCCCGCCGCGATGCCGGCGCGGCCATCGGCCGTCGAGGGCGCCGCGGCCCCGGTCGTCGACCTGGGCGGCTGGGAGGCGCGGGACCCCGCCCTCCCCGCCGCCTCGACGCCGCCGCCGGCGGGCCCGGTGTCGCCGTACGCCAGCCCCGCGGCTCCCGCGTCGGCGCAGGAGGCCGAGCCCGCGCCGGTCGTGGGCGGCTCGCGCCACCGCTTCAGCGGCGGCGTCGGCATCCGCGTCCGCGACGGCGAGTCGGCCCTGAGCCTCCTGGCCATGTACCACTACTACGTGAACCGTCACCTCGAGATCGGAGCCCTCGCGGACTGGGCCTCGAACCCGATCGACTCGCTGCTGATCGCGCCGGCCGTGTGGTGGCATCCGAACGACCGGCTCACGCTCTTCGGCGCCCCGGGCCTCGAGTTCGTGTCCGGCGACGGCGAGGCCGCCCTGCGCCTCGGCGGCTCCTACGCGTTCCAGCTCGCCAACGTCCGCGTCCGTCCGTTCGCCTGGTACGACTTCGTCGAGGACCGCGACGACTCGTACGCGTTCGGCGTCAGCTTCGGCCCCTGAGGCCCGCGGCCGCGACCGCGCA
>JAUIDW010000152.1 GCA_030428395.1 bacterium
CGTGCAGGCCGGCGTCGGCGGCCACCTCGACGAAGGTCCCGCCGTCGTTGCGGTACAGGTAGGGCTGGGCGCCCTCGAAGTTGGTCGGCGGCCCGTAGGCGCGGCCCAGGCCGACCAGGCGGAAGTCAACGGCGAAGTCGATGGCGCGCGACCAGCGCACGTAGTTGCCGACGTACAGGTCCAGGTCGCCGTCGCCGTCGTGGTCGAAGAAGGCGGCGCAGGTGCTCCAGTCCTCCGCGCGCCCGGCGAGGCCGGCCTCGGCCGTGGCGTCAACGAAGCGGCCGCCGTCGTTGCGCCAGTACGTGTTCTCGCCCAGGGCGGTGACGAACACGTCGCGGTCCCCGTCGCCGTCGGCGTCCGCCACGGCGGCGCCCATGCCGTAGCCGGCGCCGGGGCCCAGGCCGAGGGCCTCGGCGCGGTCGTCGAAGCGGCCGGTGCCGTCGTTCACGTAGAGCGCGGGCCGCGCCGCGCGGAAGCCGGCGTCCCCGTCGGCGGCCGGCTCGGCGCCGAGCGAGCCGCTGTCGACGAACAGCAGGTCCACGTCGCCGTCGTCCTCGAGGTCGAAGCAGGCGACGCCGCCCCCCATCGTCTCGGGCAGCAGCTTCTCGCCGCGCGCGCCGTTCGAGTGCACGAAGGCGACGCCGGCGCGCCGGGTGAAGTCGGTGAAGGGCAGCGCGGGGGCCACGGCGACCTCCTCGACCGCCCGCGGGGCGACAGCCTCGGCCTCCTCGGCCTCGCCGCGGGGATCCTCGTCGCCGCGCGTCAGGACGAAGGCCGCCACGGCGAGCGCGGCGACCGCCAGCACCGCGAGCGAGCGCCGGAAGGCGCGGCCGATCACGGCGTCGTCCTCGGGGACGACGTCCCCGAGCTCCTCCGGCGGCAGCTCGTCCGGCGGCGGCCCGTCCGGCGGCGGCTCGGGGCCGCGGGGCTCCCGGGCGCTCACCGCGCGCCTCCGGTCGGCGCCGCGGGCTGCGCGCCGCGCGCCGCGGGGTCCAGGGCGTAGATCACGACGGCCTCGGCGGCGTGGTTCGCCGCGGGGTCGCGGGCGCGCGCGCGGGCCACGGCGCGGTCGCGGGCGTTGTCGTCGGGCTTGTACGTGCGGTGCAGCGCGTGGTGGCGGGCGGCGCCCTCGGCGTCGCCGAGCTGCTCGAGGATCAGCGCGAGGTTGTAGTGCGCGGCCAGGTCCTCGGGCTCGAGCTCGAGGGTGCGCCGGAACCAGCCGGCCGCGTCCTGGAGCAGCTCCTCGCGCCGCGCCCGGCGGGCGTCGCCGCGCTCCTGCTTGGAGCGCTCGAACAGCGCCTGGCCGAGGGCGTTCAGCAGGCGGTAGTCCTGCGAGAAGTCGAACTCGCGCGCGCGCGTCTCGGGCGTGTCCAGCTCGACCAGCGAGCGGAACGACTCGATCGCCTCGTCCAGGTAGCCGTTCTGCAGGTTCACCTGTCCGGTGAACCACGCCACCGTCCACACCGGCGCCGGCGGGTCGAACGACGCGGCGCGCTCGAGGGCCGTGACGGCCTCCTCCAGCCGGCCCTCCCGCAGGTAGACGCGGGCGAGGTTCAGGGGGCCGTCCGGGCGCCCGAGCGCCTCGACCTGCGCGAAGGCGTGCTCCGCCTGGCGCAGCTGGCCGCGGTTCGCGCCGCCGGTGTCCTTGCGCAGCAGGCCGATGCCGTAGTCGTTCCAGCGCTGCCACTCGGGGAAGTCCGGTGCAGGGGCCACGGTCGACTCGTTGGCGGCGGCGATCGGGAACTCGATCGAGTCCTCGGCGAGCTCCAGGATCGGCAGGTCGTTCGTCCACTCCGGGTCGTCCAGCACGACGCGCATCAGGCGGGTGTCGAACTTGCGGTAGCGCAGCCGCGCGGACACGCGCAGGGTGCCGGTCGCGTCCGCCGGCACGTCGAGCCGGTAGTGCACGACCTCGCCGGCGCCCGGCGGGATCTGGTGGCTGTACAGCGGGACGAAGATGTCCTCGACGTTGCGGCGCTCGATGCGCCCGCCCTCGCGGTCGAGCACGTACGAGTTCAGGAAGTGCGACCAGGCGTCCACCGAGCCGCTCTCGTCCAGGCCGCCGCTCTCCCCCACGACGCGGCCGCCGCTCTCGGCGCGGACGGCGACCCAGGCCTCGTTCGAGTCCGTCGTCCCCTGCGTGAAGGGGTGCCCCATCTTGACCGTGCGCACGACCAGCTCGAGCAGGTAGCTGCGGCCGGGCTGCAGGGCCGGCACGCGCGGGCGCAGCGGCGCGACCAGCGGACCGTCGATGGTCCCGCCCTCGCGCACGCCGAACAGGTCGAGTCGCATCACGCCCTCGTTGAAGGCCTGGTGCCGGGCGACGACCTCGGGCGGCGAGCCCGTCAGCACCGGGATCGCGGGGTTCGCCGAGGGGAACAGGTGGTCGTGCACCTTCAGCTCGCCCGAGTCGTCCAGGAAGCGCGCGCCGAAGTCGTCGGAGGCCAGCGGCGGCATGTGGCACGCGTTGCAGTCGTGGATCGCCTTCTCGGGGTAGTAGAAGCTCGACACCCCGTGCCCGGACACGCCGCTGAGGTGGTACGTGTCGTAGTGGTTCTGGCCGCGCAGCCACTTGTAGTCGTTCAGCTCCTCGGGGATGTGGACCTTGTGGCAGGTCCCGCAGAACTCCGGCGAGCGGTGCAGCGGCTTCAGGAAGGTCTTCTTGTGGAACTCCGGCTTGGCCTTGACGAGCTGGCGGTTGATCCAGCGCAGCGTCGGGTGGTCGGAGAACGTGAACGGGTAGTGGATCGGCTCCTCGATCGTGTAGTCGCTGTTGCCCTGGGGGCTGTTCACGTGCGTGATGGCGTGGCACGACGTGCAGGTGACGCCGGCGTTGGCGGTGGGGTGCGCGACGTCGTCGAACTCCGGATCGTCGAAGGCGCCGCTGAAGAACGGCACCGGGTCGTGGCAGCCGGCGCAGAAGCGAGCGCCCTGGACGTCCCCGTCGCGCTCGAGCATCGCGGCGCGCGTGTTGCGCACGGAGAACAGGTAGACGGGGTTGTTGAAGGAGCTGAGGCGGTGGACGGAGTCCTGCCACTGCGCGTGCACGTCGGGGTGGCACTCGCTGCAGTACGAGTCCATCATCATCGTCTCGGCGGGGATGAAGTTGCCCGTGGCCGTGCGCGCGAGGGACGGGAAGAAGTACTGGACGCCCGACTCGGGCCCGACCTGGTTCCAGGTGCGCGGGTCCTGGGAGTGCAGCAGCGCCGCGGCCACGGCGACCGCGGCCGCCGCGCCCGCCCAGGCGGCGCCGATGCGCCAGCGGATCGGCTTGCCGGCCAGGCGGTGCAGGACGAACAGCCAGGCGGCGACCAGCGGGCAGACGACGTGGGCCCAGTAGGCGACGCTGCGCACGCGCGGGTCCTTGACCTCGAAGCCCTCCAGGCGCGTCAGGACGACGCCGCTGGCGATCAGCACGAGCCCCGTCGCGAACAGCGCGTAGCCCACGCGCACCGCGCGGCGGTTGGGCCGGCCGTGGGCGTTGCGGATGTGGACGACGCCGAACACGAGGAACGGCAGCACGAACAGCGCGCCCAGGGCGAGGTGCCCGAGGAACATCCACTGGAAGAAGTAGTTCTGGTAGACCTCGCCGGAGCTGGCCTCGAGCCCGCGGATGGACAGCAGGTAGACGGAGTTCACCGACAGCAGCGCGAACAGGCCGAACACGACCCACAGCAGCCAGGTCAGTCGCGGTCCGACCGCCGGCACGTAGCGCCGCCGGCGCGGGGCAGGGGGGGTCGCGTCGCCGTTCATCGCCTCGTCATCCTCGTCCGCTGGCCTCGCAGAGCTTCACGATCTCGTCCACCACCTCGTCCACGGAGCGGTCGCTGGTCGAGAGCTCGTGGTCGCAGCGAGCATAGGCCGGCTCGCGGCGCTTCAGGAGGTCCCGGAGCTCGTCCATCGCCCGCGGGCGGTCGGCCATCGGGCGCCGGTCGCCCTGCGCGCGCACGCGCTCGAAGTGCTCCTCGGGGCGCGCCCGCAGCCAGATCGTGCGGCTGGTGCTGCGCAGGCGGGCGAAGTTCGGCGCGGAGTCCACGATCGAGCCCCCCGCCGCCACGACGACGCGCTCGCCCTCGGCCAGCACCTCCTCGAGCGCCTCGGCCTCGAGCACGTGGAACCCGGCCGTGCCCTGGAGGTCGAAGATCTCGGCCAGGCTCATGCCCGCGAGGCGCTCGACGCGGGCGTCCAGCTCGACGAAGGGCGCCTCCAGCGCCAGGGCCAGGCGCGGCCCGACCGTGGACTTGCCCGACCCGCGCAGGCCGACCAGGGCGACGCGCTCGCCGCGCCCGGCGACGGGCAGGTCGCACAGCCCCGCCAGGGACACCCCCAGCGCGTCCGCCAGGTGCGCGAGCTTCACGATGGAGAGGTTGGCCCGCCCCGCCTCGGCCTCGGTGACGTAGCGGCGGCTGGTCTCCGCGACGCGGGCCAGCTCGGACACGGTCAGGCCCGCCTCCTGGCGCGCCGCCCGCAGACGCCTGCCGAGCTCGAGGAGGAGCTCTCCGTCCCGGGTCGCCATGGGCTGCATCTTGCCCAATCCGGCGCGGATGTGGGAAGTGAACAGCTCATAGCTCGCCCGAGCCCCGTCGGACGGCCCGCGGCTCCGAACCCGGCAGGGCCTTGGAAGACCCGGCTGTGGGAGTTATCGTACTCAGGCCGACGGGATGAGGGCATTATATTGCCCACACCGTTCCCCCGACCCGAGAGGCCCTCCGTGAGCACCACCGCCGCCCTGCCCGACGCCCCCGCGCGCTTCTCGCTCGAGACGCACCCCGATCGCTACCGCCACTGGCAGCTCTCCATCGAGGGCGACGTGGCCACGCTGCGCATGAACGTCGACCCCGAGGGCGGCCAGCGCGGGGACGACTACGAGCTGAAGCTCAACTCCTACGACATCGGCGTGGACGTCGAGCTCGCCGACGCCGTGCAGCGCCTGCGGTTCGAGCACCCCGAGGTGCGCTGCGTCGTGCTGACCGGCGCGCTCGACCGCGTGTTCTGCGCCGGCGCGAACATCGTGATGCTCCGCACGTCGACGCACGCGTTCAAGGTCAACTTCTGCAAGTACACCAACGAGACGCGCCTCGGCATCGAGGACGCCAGCGCGAGCTCCGGCCTGCGGTTCCTCGCCGCCCTCAACGGGACGGCGTCGGGCGGCGGCTACGAGCTGGCGCTCGCCTGCGACCGCATCCTGCTGGTCGACGACCGCAACAGCGCGGTCTCGTTCCCCGAGGTGCCGCTGCTCGGCGTGCTGCCGGGCACGGGCGGCCTGACGCGCATCACCGACAAGCGCCGCATCCGCCGCGACCGCTGCGACGCCTTCAGCACCCTCGCGGAGGGCGTCAAGGGCAAGCGCGCGGTCGAGTGGAACCTGGTCGACGCCCTCGCCCCGCTGTCGAGGTGGGACGAGGAGGTCGGGCGCCTGGCCCGCGAGCTGGCCGACGAGGCCCCCGCCCGCGGCGACCGGGGCGTCGAGCTGCCGGCGCTCGAGGTCGCCGAGGAGGGCGACACGCTGCGCTACGCGCACGTCGAGCTGACGGTGAAGCGCGACGAGCGCGTCGCCGAGCTCACGATCACCGCACCCGAGGGCGCCCCGGCCACGGCCGAGGACGCCTTCGCCCAGGGCGCCTCCTGGTGGGCCCTGCGCGCGTTCCGCGAGCTGGACGACGCGCTCCTGCGGCTGCGCCTGTTCGAGCCCGAGGTCGGCCTCGTCCTCGTGCGCGCCCGGGGCTCCGCCGAGAGCGTCGAGACGACCGACGCGCTGCTGGCGGAGTCGGACCACTGGTTCGTGCGGGAGGTCCGCCACCTGGTCAAGCGCACGCTCAAGCGCCTCGAGGTCACCTCGAAGAGCTTCTACGCCGTCGTCGACGAGGGCACGTCCTTCGTCGGCACGTTCCTGGAGCTGGCGCTGGCCTGCGACCGCACGTACGTCCTCGCGGACGACGCGGTGCCCGTCGAGCTCGGCCTGACCGGCGTGCACGACGGCGTCTACCCGATGGCGAACGGGCTCACGCGCCTGCGCACCCGCTTCCTGGGCACTCCGGAGGCCGCCGACGCCGTGCTCGCGCGCAGCGGCCGCCTGACGGCGACCGAGGTGGACGAGCTGGGGCTCGCCACGGTCGCCGCCGACGAGATCGACTGGGAGGACGAGCTGCGCCTCGCGATCGAGGAGCGCGCCTCGTTCTCGCCGGACGGCCTGACCGGCATGGAGGCGAACCTGCGCTTCCCGGGCCCGGAGACCATGGAGACCAAGATCTTCGGCCGCCTGTCCGCCTGGCAGAACTGGATCTTCCAGCGCCCGAACGCCGTCGGCGAGCGCGGGGCGCTGCAGTGCTACGGCACCCCGCAATCGCCGGAGTTCGACGTCCGCCGCACCTGAGACCACAACCGACCCGAGAACGCGACATGACCCAGATCGACTACTCCCAGAAGATCCCGAACAACGTCGACCTCTCCTCGGACAAGCGCCTGCAGCGCGCGCTCGAGAAGTGGCAGCCGAACTACATCGACTGGTGGAAGTCCGTCGGCCCGACCGACTTCAACGAGAACGAGGTCTACCTGCGCACGGCCGTCAGCGTGGACCGCGACGGCTGGGCGCACTTCGGGTACGTCAAGATGCCCGAGTACCGCTGGGGGATCTTCCTGACGCCGCGCGAGGGCGAGAAGAAGATCGGCTTCGGCGACCACATGGGCGAGGACGCCTGGGAGCAGGTGCCCGGCGAGTACCGCAACTGGCTGCGCCGCCTGATCGTGACCCAGGGCGACACGGAGCCGGCCTCGGTCGAGCAGCAGCGCCTGCTGGGCCACACGGCGCCCTCCCTCTACGACATGCGCAACCTGTTCCAGGTGAACGTCGAGGAGGGCCGGCACCTGTGGGCCATGGTGTACCTGCTGCACTCCTACTTCGGGCGCGACGGTCGCGAGGAGGCGGACGAGCTGCTCGAGCGCCGCTCGGGCAACCCCGACCACCCGCGCATCCTCACGACGTTCAACGAGCCGTGCGAGGACTGGCTGTCGTTCTTCTGCTTCACGATGTTCACCGACCGCGACGGCAAGTACCAGCTGCTGTCGCTGGCCGAGAGCGGCTTCGACCCGCTGGCCCGCACGTGCCAGTTCATGCTGACCGAGGAGGCCCACCACATGTTCGTGGGCCAGACGGGCGTGGCGCGGACGATCCAGCGCACCTGCGAGCTGCTGAACGAGCACGACGGCAAGGACGTGCGCGAGTACGGCGCCATCCCGCTGGAGCTGATCCAGCGCTACGTCAACTTCTGGTCGTCGTCCAGCTACGACCTCTTCGGCGCCGAGGTCTCGAGCAACTCGGCCAACTTCTTCCGCGCCGGTCTGAAGGGCCGCGCCTACGAGGAGAAGCAGGGCGACCACCGCGCCCTCGACCAGGTCTTCGACATGGAGATGTGGGACGACGGCAAGCTGACGAAGGAGGAGGTCCCGCTGCGCAACGCCATGAACGAGGTGCTGCGCGAGCAGTACCTCGAGGACTGCCTGAAGGGCGTCGAGTACTGGAACCGCGTCTGCGAGCGGGCGGGCATCGACTTCCGCTTCACGCTCCCGCACCGCCGCTTCCACCGCCAGATCGGGATGTACTCGCAGGGCTTCTTCGACCCCGCGGGCAACCCGATCGACGAGGCCACCTACGAGGCGCGCAAGGCCGACTGGCTGCCGAGCGCCGAGGACCGCGCCTACGTGCAGTCGCTGATGAAGCCCGAGCGGCGCCCCGGCCACTTCGCCAGCTGGATCGCGCCGCCGGCCAAGGGCATCAACGGCCAGCCGGTCGAGCTGGAGTACGTGAAGCTCGCCCGGAACTGAGCGCGCCGACCGAACGCCCCCGCGCGTAAGCTTTCCGCAACGCAGCGCGCCCGTCCGCGGTCCCCGCGGCCGGGCGCGTGCTCGTAAGGGCGCCGTAGGGACGCTCTTACGGCGCGTCCGGCCCGCGCGCGGGCCCGCGCGGCCGGCTCCGCGGCGGTCTCCGCGGATCCCACTACGGCTTCAGACTCCCCCGCCACCCCTCCGACCCTTGGGGCGAGGAATTCGGGGAACGGGCGTTCGGAAGAGGGCGCCCCCACGCCGCCCGCGGGGCGGCCCAGCATCCAGGGGAGTGTGATCATGAGCGCGTTTCGCGCCATCCAGGGGCCCGCTGCAGGGTCCGAGCCGGGAGTTCGGACCCTCCCGCGCCTTCGCCGCGGGCTCGCGGCCGCCGCGGCGTGCGCCGCTGCGGTCCTGACAGGCTGCTTCTCGAGCGGCGGCACCGGAGGGGGGATCCTCCAGAGCACCGCGGGGCCCTCGGCCGGGGGCACCGGCCGCGTCGTGGCCGAGATCCAGCTCGACGCGCCGGACCGCAAGACGTTCATCGTGCGGGCCACCGTGCCCGTCCCGCCGGACACGTTCCCGCGCGCGGACGGCCTGATCCCGCTGACCGTGCTCGACTGGGACGGCACCGAGACGCCGACCCAGGTCGAGGCGGTGACCTGGTACCCCGACCGCACCAAGGGCGCGGACGTGGTCGAGGTCCTCGCGCGGGTCCACCGCGACCACGGCATCGCGCCGGGCACGCCGATCACCTACCAGGTGGTCGACAGCTGGCAGTCGCCCACGAAGATGCTCGTGGACGACAACGTCCTGTCGCTGATGTCCGACCCGGGCAGCGTCCTGGTCGTGGCCCGCGACGCGTTCGGGAACACCTACGGGGCGGACATCGCCCGCGACCTGCGCCTCGACTACGGCGCGCACCAGCTGCGCATGCTGCGGGACGGGCCGGTCGCCATCCAGATGGCCACCTACCACGTGCTGCAGCCCTCCGGGGCGACGCCCGCCGGGCCGCCCGCGGGGCCGCTGTCGCACCTGTTCGGCGTGCACGCGTACTTCACGTCGTGGCGCGGCGAGGACGTGATGTCGCTCGACCTGCGCGTCCACAACGGCCACAGCGGCCTGAACGGCGGCACGCCGCTCGACAACCCGCTCGGCAAGGTCTACTTCGAGTCGCTCGAGCTGTGGCTGCCGCAGGGCTGGACCGCCTCCGCCGACGTCGAGGACCCGGCCTTCGGGACGGCCACGCCGATCACGCAGCAGACGTGGAACGTGATCCCGATCGTCCGCGCGCGCGGCGACGGGAAGATGCACGTCATGCCCTCCCAGGGCCAGTTCCACCGCCGCCTGGTGGTCCACCCCGACGGGGCGGACTTCAAGGCGCGGCACTTCCTGGAGACCCAGGAGCTCGGCTTCTGCCGCCCCGGTTACGTCGCCGGGAACGAGCTGTGGTCCTGGTGGAACTCGCAGACCGCGCGGTACTTCCCGCAGAGCCACCGCCTGCCGTCGCTGGACCACCTGGGCATGAGCTCGGTGCGCTCCCAGCTGAACGGGCAGTTCAACCAGGTGCGCAACGTGCTCGCCTCGGGCCAGGCCGGCAGCTACCCGGTCGACCACGGCATGCTCGGCTGGGCGCACCCCTGGGGCTCGCGCTACGGCGGCATGACCGGCGGCAGCGAGATCTACCTGTTCGACGGGATCCGCACCGCCTACGCGGCCTCCAACCGGGGCTACCGCCTGGCGCAGATGACCCACCGCATGTACACGTCGCGCCACCCCGTCGTGCTGTTCAACGCCGACGGCTCCGCGACGCGCGCCTCGCAGTGGGTCGTGCACGGCTCGAGCGGCGACTACCTGCCGTTCTCCTTTAACCTGACGCTGCTGGGCGGCAACGACCCGTTCGGGATGAGCTCGACGCCGGTCTACCACCGCAACTACGTGCAGGCCAACGGCCTGGCCCCGGGCTACGAGAGCAACCTGCTGTCGTTCCACCCGATCGACCTGCAGCACCACATCCGCTACACGCGGAGCCCGAAGACGCTGATCTGGCTCGGCAACGACGCCATCGCCAAGGACGACATCCGCATGGCCGCGGAGCTGGGGCGCATGTCGTACCAGCCGCTGCCCAACAGCAACTCGGGCTACGCCGACGGCTGGGGCCTGTACCGCGACATCACGTTCACGACCAACAACCCCGGCCGCGGGTTCAGCTTCGGCCGCGCCGAGGGCTGGCTGACCGACGCGATGTGCGCCGCCTACGCCATCGGCGACGACGCCTGGCGCGGCGAGGCCCTGCCGTGGTTCCAGGACGTCGCCGACACCGTCTCGCGCGGGCAGGCGAGCTGCAGCGGCTTCATCCAGTCGATCGTGAACAGCAAGATGTTCGGCGGCAACTACCGCGCGCGGCAGTCGATCGAGCAGGCGATCACGGAGAACGCCCTGCGCAGCATGGTCGAGACCGTGTTCCGCGGCGTCGACGGCGCGCGCACGGTGCAGACCGAGACGGCGCTCGAGGACTCCGCCTACGGCATGGTCGGGCCGATGGCCTGGCACAACGGCTGGCACGGGCCCGCGAGCTACCTGGCGGTCGCGCCCCTGGACTTCGGGCAGGCGCCGTACTGCGGCTCCACGCCGGGGCAGGCCAACGGGCCGGACACGTACCAGATCTGGGCGACCTTCGCGTACGCCTACGAGCTCACCGGAGATTCGGTGTTCCTGAACCGCGCCGCCGAGGTCCTCGGAGGTGGGGACCTGCTGACCCAGCTCGAGGCCGGCGGCTACAACGCGCTCGAGAACCGGGCGGCCCTGCTGGCCCTGGCCCAGCAGTACTGACGCGTCGGCGGGGACGGTCCCAGGCCCGTCCCCGCCGTCCAGCTTCTTCCAAGGCAGGGAGAGAGACCTTCCGCGGCGGGGCGCCCGAGCGCTCCGCCGCTCTCGTATCCAGACGGAACTGACTGGGTTCCGTGTGGACGGCGGACCCGGTCCCCGTCGGAACCCCTCCAGCCGACCCGACTTGCCGCGCCCGCCCGCCCTTCGAGAGCCCTGCGGCTCCCGCGGGGCCGGGCCGTGGCGCGCGCCCCTCGCCAGCTGGCCCTGCGAGAGCTCCGAACGGAGCCCGCCGGCGGCTCCGTCTCCGCGCACCCACACGGAACCCAGTCAGTTCGGATCGGGAGCCCAGCCCCTGGGAGGGCCGCCGCGGCGCATCGCTGGCCAGCGCCGGACCGCTGGACGCCCACCCGGCCCCCACCGCGGCTGGCGAGCCCGGGTGGCAGCTCGCCGGGGCCCGGGCGTCCCGCGGCCCCGCCGGGCGGGACCGGACGCGGAGACCCGGACGTCCCGGGCGGCCAGGGCTCTTCGGCCCCGGGTGACGGAGCTCGCCGCGTCGAGGACGTCGGCGAAGGCCTCGAGGTCGTCGGGCTCGCGGAGGGGCGCCCGGGCGGCGCACGGAGGCGCGGGTCCTGGCGAGGAGGCTCCGGCGGGGCCCGTCGGGTTCCTGCGCCGCGCGAGGCTCGCGAGGTCCGGGGGCACCCAGATTTCCGCCCGTCGGGGCCGAGGGGGCCGCCGATCGGCCCGGAAGGGCCCTGGAGCGGCCCTCGGCGCGCTGCGCGGTGCCACATCGCTCGCCCCGCCGGTGCGAACCCGCACAGCGAACGGGGCCGAAGCGGGGAGCGCTGCCTCGATCCTGAATTTTTTTCGGAGCGAGTCGGCCGGTGGAGCGCCCGGCTCGGGCTTCGAGGGCGGATTGGACCAGGACGGCCTCCGCGGGGCAAGCCCGCGTCGCGGATTCGAGACGGGCCGCCGGCACGGCCGTTGCTCCGGGCGGGGCGCATCTGGAGCGCCGGTCCGAGCTCGGCTCCGACCTTCTCCCCCCCACCCCCCGGAAGGGGTCGGGTCTCGGATCGGCCCCCAGACCCCGCGTTCGCGGACGGCCTCCCCACCGGACTCCCAGGTCCACCCAGGGTCGATCGTCGCGTGGGGTCACACCCCGCGCCGGTCGTGGCGTGGAGTGCCTCCCCGCGCCACCTCTGGGGCGGGGTCCATCGAGAAGAGACACGCGCCGCGATCCCGAGCGGCGCCACGGGAATCCACTAACTCAGGAGGGGAATTCCATGAGTTCGGCGAACAGCCTTCGCAACCCGTCCAGCCCCAGCGGTTCCAGCTCGTCGCACGGAACCATCGCTCGCTCGACCGCGGTCCTCGCGGTCACCCTCGGCCTGCTCGGCCCCGCGGTCGCCGCCGGCGACCCGGCATCCCCGCTCCCCGAAGCGCAGCGCTCCACTCCGGAGCTCCCGGGCGGCCGCATCGACGGCACGGCCGCGCAGTGGGTGGCGACCCTCGAGATGGGCGCCCCCCGGGTCCGCAACTTCGTCCTGCGCGCCACCGTCCCCGTCCCCCGCGGCACGTACCCGCGCCCCGACGGCCTCTCGCCGCTCGCCGTCGAGGACATCGACGGCACGCTCGTCCCCACGCAGGTCGACGTGGTCAGCTGGTACCCCGGCCACCCGCTCGACGCGGACGTGCTCGAGGTCATCGCGCACGTGCGTCGCCCCGGCGGCGCGCAGCAGGACGACCGCATCACCTACCGCGT
>JAUIDW010000513.1 GCA_030428395.1 bacterium
CACACAGGTCGGGACGGATGGCCGCAGGATCGCGTATCCCCAGGCCTGGAGCACGAGCACCGGCACGGACGGACGTAGGATCGCCTATCCCCAGGCCTGGAGCACGGGCATGGGGTCGGACGGCCGCAAGATCGCGTATCCCCAGGCCTGGAACACGAGCATGGGGTCGGACGGCCGCATGGTCGCCTTCCTCCGGGACTGGAGCACGAGCATGGGGACGGACGGCCGCACGATCGCCTACCCCCGGGACTTCAACACCAGCATGGGGGTCGACGGCCGCAAGATCGCCTTCCCCCGCGACTGGAGCACGAGCATGGGGACGGACGGCCGCAGGATCGCCTACCCCAGGGACGCGTGCGTGGTGGTGCTGCGGGCCCACGATCCCGTGGCGCTCGAGCGGCTTGCCCATCTGCTCGAGGAGATTCCCGCCGAGCACCGGAACGACTGGCTCCTGTACCGCCTTGTCAACGGCCTCGAGCCCGCGTTCAGCCTGCCCGGGCAGGACTGAGGGCTGCGCTGTTCTGCCACGTCGGGCAGGATCTCTTCCTGCCCACGCGCTCGTCGCTTGGCCTGGCACGTAGGGGCAGAGGCCTCGTCTTCGACATGACAGAGCCAGCAGTCCGGTCGTGGCCTGCCTGGCGCTGATCCTGGTCGTCGACGCGCTGGACCCGGGAGCGCTGAGCCTCGCGCCAGAACGAAGGCGCGAGGCTCAGTCGAGGAAGGTCACCGCCTGGGCGGCCGGCGCGAAGCGCTCGGTGTTCATCAGCACCCGGTGCCAGCCCCGCAGCCGCACGGTCGCGTGGTCGGCGTGCCGCACACGGCCGCGGGCGTACAGCTCCGGCTCCCGCACCTGGCGGATCCAGCCGGGGCGGCGGCGCAGCTTCCGCGGCAACTGCCCGTACTGGCTGGCGCGGATGCCCTGCGGGGCGTGGGCCGCGTGCACCCAGACCGCCTCGCCGCCCCTGCGGAAGGCCTCCTCGAGCACGTGGGGCTTGCTGCCGCCGCCGCGCCGTAGAGGCTCGTTGCGCAGCAGGCCGAAGCGCGGGGCCACGACCTCCGGGGCCGGCAGGAAGAACCACTCCCCCTGGCGGATGAACGCCGGGTTGCGACGCTTGTGACGCAGCTTCCGGCGCAGCTGGCGGTGCGCGGTCGCGCGCTGCACCTGCTCCGGCATCAGCGCCCGCATCGCCTGGTCGACGGTCGCGACGCCGCGTCCGCGCTCCGGCACGGCCGCGACGAACCAGTGGCGCTCGTCGTGCCCGAACAGGAACTTGTGCTTCGCCTCGCCGGACTCCTGCGCTTCGCGGTACATCAACAGCGCGTGGCGCCGCTTCGGCCGCAGGTCGACCGCTTGCAGGCGGGCGAGCTGGTGACGCGCGCCGTAGGCGACCTCGAGGAACTCGCCCTCGCGGTCCGCGCCGATGTCGAAGCGCGGCACCCGCGCGCCGCGCGGGTGGCAGAGCAGCTTGCAGCGGGCGCCGAGGGACGCGAGCTGGGGAATCAACATCGTTCTCCCTCCTGGTCGGGCCCCCGCAGCCGTCCGCGCAGGCGGGCGAGGGCGCGCCGCAGCCGTGAGCGCACGGTCGCGGCGGGGGAGCCGGTCCGCTCCGCGATGGCGGAGGCGGACAGGCCGTCGTAGTAGCGCTGCCGGACCAGGGCGCGGTCCGCGGCCGGCAGCGTCTCCAGGGCCTCCTGGAGGTGGCGTCGGGCCTCCGCGAGGGCGGCGGCGGCGCCGGGGTCCGGTCCGTGCGCGGGCGGCTCGAGCGCGTGACCCTCGGCGTCGGTCGGCCAGGGCTGCGTGCGCGAGCGCTTCCGCGAGCGGTCGATCGCCGCGTTCCGCAGGCAGGTGCGCGCGTAGGCGAGCAGCTGGCCGTGGTGGCGCGGCGGTCGGTGGATCCAGGAGACGTACAGCTCGCCGAGCAGGTCCTCGGCCTCGTGGCGGCAGCGCGCGTAGCGGGCGGCTACCGCCTCGAGACGGCCGGCTACCGCGTGCGGTGGGACGAGGTGCCGCCGGGGATCACGCGGCAGAACCGCGTGCTGTCGGCGCGCCCGCCGACCTGACCGGTCTCGGTGCTCACACGCCGGGCAACCCGTCGAGGCTCGCCGCGTTCTTGTCGCGCTGGTACTGCGCGACGCCGTCGTGCCCCTTCTTCTCGGCCCAGTCGTGCAGCGTCTCGCGCTCGGC
>JAUIDW010000514.1 GCA_030428395.1 bacterium
GTCGACGACCACGGCGACCACTCGCTCGCGGCAGATGACCCACTCGACCAGCACCTGGTCGCCCAGCTGCTCGGCGAGATCAGCCTCGGGCTGTTCGGCTTCGCCGGCACCTACGTCGTCTCGCTCGCGGCGCTCTGCTCGGGGCTCATCATCTCGACGCCGCTGTCTTTGGATCACCTGATCTACGGCGCCAAGCTGCTCGCCCACGGTACGGCGGCGGTCGGCGTCTACCTGTGGACGATGGCCTCGGGCGTGGTCGCGGCGTCGGCGGCGGTTGCCTTGCGGATCAGCACCTCGGTCATGGGCGCGCAGGATAGCGGTCCGGGCCCCCCGTGCGCCGGGAGGCGCGCTAGGATCCGAATCCATGGCGCGCCCCCCCGTGCCCCCCCGCCCGCGCGCGCTCGCGCTGGCGGCGCTGCTCCTGCTGGGCCTCGCCGTGGAAGCGCCCGCGCGCGCCGCGGCCCCCCAGCGCCGGGTCCTGCCCGGCGCGGGCCACGCCCCCGGACGCCCCGCCGCCCGGCCCGCGCGCCGCGGCGCCGCGCCCGACGGCGGCCGGACCGCGCTCGCCCCGCAGTTCCCCGGCCTCGCCGGCGTCGCGGCGGGTCCCGAGCACGAGCGCCCCTTCCGGGTGGCGACGCTCGACCCGGTGCGCCAGGTCGTCGACGCTCCGCGCCCCTTCGTCCTCGACGGCGCGGGCCTGACGGACGTGGCCTTCGCGGCGCTCTACGACGCCACCACGGGGGCCCTGGCCGCCTCCCTCTCGGCGAGCTCGATCGCCCCGGACCGGCTCGTGCTCGACGTGCCGGTGGGGCTGGCGCCCGGCGACCACTGGCTGACGCTGTGGTCGTCGGCCGGAGCGCTCGGCTGGGCCTCCATCGTCTTCCTGGACCCGGCGCTCCCGCGCGTGGAGTTCGTCGTCCCCCCCATCGCCTCCGCGACGGCGCCGACGGCGATCGCGGTCCACGGCGCGCACCTCACCGGCGCGACCCGCCTGCTGCTCGAGGCCGACGGCGCCCGCCTCGTCGGGCTGGGCGACCTGCAGGAGGTCTCCGACGACGAGCTGCACGCCACCGTGCCCGCCGGCCTCCCGGCCGGCACGTGGCGCGTGCGCGCGGTCACGCGCGGCGGGCTCTCGCTCGACGACGTCGGGCTGCTCGTCGCCGCGGGCTCGACGCCGCTGCCGCGCGTGACGGGCGTCGCGCCGTACGAGGTCGACAACGACGCCGACCGGGACCTGGTGGTCGCGGGCGAGGCGTTCGCCGGCGTGCTCGAGGTCCGCGCGGTCGGCCCCGTCGACCTGCCGCTCTCGTTCGACACGCGGCCCGACGGCGCGCTGGACGTCCTGCTCCCCGCCGCGACGCCCGCGGGGCTCTACGACGTGGTGGTCCGCACTCCGGCGGGCGAGAACGCCGCCAGCCAGGCCAAGCTGCTGGTCGTGGACCCCGCGACCGCGTGGGACGTGCTCGGGGACGGGCGCGTCGTGGCGGTCGACCCCGCCACGGTGCGGCTGGCGGACGCCGGCGCCTGGGGAGTCGTGGACGGCGGCCGCCTGCGGGTGCTGCTGGACGCGGCGAGCGGCGCGGCCCGCGTCTCGGACACCGGGGCGCCGCCCGCCGACCTCGGCATCGAGTGGGAGGCGCAGGCCCCCGACGCGGTCGCCGGCGCGCCCGGGACGACCTTCGCGGGCGTGCAGGCGAACGCGGGGGCCGCGGGCGTCGACTTCTCGTTCGACCACGGCGGCGGCGAGCTGTTCCGCGTCACCTGGGGCCTGGGCGCGGGGGCGCTCGAGGTGCGCTTCTCCTTCGACGCGAGCGCCCCGGGCCTGCCGGGCAACGCGCTGTCGGTCGCGCTGGGCGCGCTGGACCTGCCCGCGGGCCACGAGCAGCTCGCGGCGGCCTGGGGCGGGGTGGCGCTGCGCGCGCTGGACCTGCTCGAGCCGCGCACGATCGCGTTCCCCGACCACTACGACCACCCGCTGATCTTCGCGCGCGACCCGCTGGCGCCCGCCGCGGGCGGCCTGCTGGTCGACCTCGGCCCGCTGGGCGAGCAGGGCAGCCTGCGCACCGTGCACACCCGCGTCGGCGACGGCGCGACGCGCGTCGCGGTCGTGGCGCGGCCGGCCCTCGCGGCTGAGCACCTGCAGGCGCGGCAGCGCGTCGCCAAGCAGGAGGCGGTCGCCCGCG
>JAUIDW010000515.1 GCA_030428395.1 bacterium
CAGGGCCTCCGCCGGCAGGCGCGCGTCCTCGAACACGCGCGCGCCGTCCTCGTCGAGGGCGCGGCACGAGCCGCTCGCGCGCAGCCACCGCGCGGCGCGCGCGCGCCCGACCTCGCGCCGCTCGACGCGGCCGCGCCGCTCGACCTGCTCGGCCAGGGCGCGCCGCTCCGGCAGCTCCGCGCGGCGTCCGGCGGGCAGCGCGCGCCACCAGCCGAGGAAGAAGCGCGCGCGGAAGCGCGCGCCGAGCCACTGGCGCCCGGCGGCGCAGGCGACGACGAGGTCGCGCACCAGCACGTCCGCGGGGAGCTCGCCCCGCAGGCGCGCGGCGTGGAAGTCGACGAGCCAGGGCTCGCCGGCCGGGTCCAGCAGGACGTTGTTCGCGTGCAGGTCCGAGTGGTCGACCCCCGCCGCGTGCAGGCCGGCCAGCAGCCGCCCGAGGGGCGCGGCCAGGCGCCCGGGCGGCGCGGGCCAGGGGGCGCGGCCCTGCATCGCCTCGAACAGCGTGACCGCGTCGGGGACGCACTCCATCACGACCTCGGTGCCGCGGCGCCGCAGCGCGAGCGGCCGCGGCACGCGCACGCCCGAGGCGTGCAGGCGCTCGAGGACCGCGTGCTCGTGGCGGGCGCGCCGCCGGTCGGCCAGCCGGGCGAGCGGCGCGACCAGGCCCCCGAGCGGCGCGTCGGTGCGGAACGACTTCACGACCACGCGCGCGCCGTCGGGGAGCGTCTCGACGCGGACGGTGCGCGCGCTGCCGCGCTTGAGGAGCTCGGGGTCGGTCGGATCCACGGGGTCGCGGCCGCCCGCTCGGCCCGCGGCGGCGCGGCGCGAGAATACCGGGGGCGGCGGCCCGGCCGCGCGCCGGGTCCCGCGGATCTGGGGCGCCCGCCCCCCGGCGCCCGGCGGCCGCGGTTGATCGCCCGACGCCCATCGCATCGAATGCGCTGCCGGCGCTGCCTCGCCCGCCCGGGGGCGGCCCGCGCCGCGCCCCGGTCCCGTCCCGCGTCCACGGAAACCATGCGCCGGCTCAAGGTCTCGCTGCTCAGCCTGGTGCTGGTGCTCGTCGCGCTCGAGCTGGGCTGGCGCGCCTACCTGTTCGGCTTCGCCGACGCGCGCCACGTGGGCAAGTGGGGCCTGATGGCCGACCTCCCGCCCGAGGCGCTGCGGTACCGGCCGCACCCCTACCTCGCCTACGTGCTGAACCCCGACTTCGCCCGCGGGGGCACGTCCCACAACGCGCTGGGGTTCCGCGGCCCGGAGCTCGCCGAGGCCAAGCCCGAGGGCGTCGTGCGCGTCGCCATCCTGGGGGGGTCCACGACCTACGACACCGGCGTGCCCGACGACGCCGACACGTTCCCCGCGCAGCTCGAGCGCCTGCTGAACGAGGCGGGCGGGGGCGCGCGCGTGCAGGTCGTCAACGCCGGCGTGCCCGGGTACACGTCGTGGGAGTCGCTGGCGAACCTGCAGCTGCGCGTCCTGCCGCTCGAGCCCGACCTCGTGATCGTGCACCACGCGACGAACGACGTGTACGCGCGGCTCGTGCCCCCGGAGGCGTACCGGCGCGACAACACGGCCTACCGGCGGGCCTGGTCGGACGACCTGCGCTGGTGGGACCACCTGCGGGTCGTGCGCTACGTCGGCGTGCAGGCGGGCTTCTCGCTGCGCAACTCGCTGGGCGACCGCGTGCGCGTCCCCGGCGCGGGCGAGCCGGAGCGCGCGGGCGACCTGGCGCGCAACGGGCCGGAGTTCTTCGCCGCCAACCTGGGGCTGATCGCCGCCGTCGCGCGCCACGGCGGCGCCCGCGTGCTGTTCACGTCCTGGGCGCGCTGTCCCGAGAAGGACCGCGAGCACGCCTTCCACGGTGCCGCCGTCGACGAGCACAACGCCGTGCTGGCGCGCGTCGCCGGCGAGCAGGGCGTCGCCTTCTTCGACTTCGCGGCGCGCATGCCGGTCGACCCCGCGCTGTGGGCCGACGGGCGGCACACCAACGCCGCGGGCTCGCGCGTCAAGGCCGAGCTCTTCGCGGAGTTCCTGCGCGCCGAGGGGCTGGTCCGGTGACGGGGACGCCTGCCGCCGCGGGCCGCGGCGCGCCGCCCCTGCGGGTGGCCCACGTGGACGCCGAGACCGGCTTCTCCGGCGGCGAGGTCCAGGTGTTCCTGCTCGTCGAGGGGCTGCGGGACGCGG
>JAUIDW010000153.1 GCA_030428395.1 bacterium
GCAGCGCCGCGACGCGCTGCAGCGCGAAGCGGCGGACGTGCAGCGACTCGTGGTCGAACTCGCGGGCCAGGAGCCGCGTGTGGGGCGCGCCCGTGGTCGCGAGCAGCACGTCGAGCAGGCGCTCGCGCGCGTCCTCGTCCCGCTCCTTCCCGAGCGCCTCCAGCAGCGCGGGCACGGCGGCGGCCCCGCAGGCGCGCAGGTTCTCCGCCGCGGACGTGGCCATCTCCTCGGTACGCGCCTTGCGCAGCCGGCTCAGCTCCCGGGCGACGCCCTTCTTGCAGCTCCCCTCGAGCTCCGGCCAGGCCTCCAGGCGCACGACCTCGTCGGGCTCCTCCGCGGCCGGGCGAGCGCGGGGCGCGCCCGCTGCGGTCGCGGCGGTCGTCAGCAGGAGCAGGCCGAGGGCTGCGAGCGGGCGTTGCATGGGGTCTCCTCCTGCGGGCTCCGGGCGCGCGCTCAGGCGTCGCCGTCGTGCACGTGCATGCGGTACTGGATCCACTCCGGCACGATCGCGCGCCAGGCGGGGTCCACGATGGTCAGGCGGTGCTCGCCGAAGTGCGCCTCGCCCGCGCCGACGTCGAAGCCGTCGGGGACGAACGGGAACGTGTGGATCGCCAGCTCGGCCACGAGGTCCGCGGGCGTCGCTCCGTCCTCGCGGCGCACCATGCGGAACACGCGGAAGTCGTACGGCTGCGAGACCACGCCGGACCACTCGCCCGGCTCCAGGTCGAACGCGGCCAGCCAGGCGGACCAGCCGAGCTGGCGCGGGCCGCCGTAGCCCGACTGCGCCGCGGGGGGCGGCTCCCCGCCGGCGGCCACGTGCGCCGCCAGGCCCGCGGCCCGCTCGCGCGCGCGGTTCCAGGCCTCCTCGCCGCCCTGCAGGCGCGCCACCGCGCGGGGCAGGACGACGTGCGCCAGCGCGAGCCGGCGCGCGTGGTCGTCGGTCTTCTCCGGCTCGAACACGAGGAACGGCTGGATCTCGGCGTCGACCTCGTCGGCGGTGATCGGCAGGTCGTCGACCGCCAGCACCGTGCCCGGGGGCCAGGCGCGCGCCGCGTCCGCCGGGGGCGAGCACGCCGCCGCCAGCAGCGCCAGCAGCGCGGCCGCCGCGGCGGGGACGAGGCGCGCCCGCGCGGTCCTCACTCGACCCCCTGGCGCAGGTCGAAGCGCGCCATGAACTCCAGCGCGCGCTCGACCAGGAACTGGTAGGCGGCGTCGACGTTCTGGACGAGCGGATCCAGCCCGCGCGCCACGAGGATCGGCGCGAAGCTCGCCTGGTTCTCGATGAAGATCGAGCGCACGTCCTGGCTGAACGACTCGATGCGCAGCGAGTGGGCGTTGGGGTTGCGCTCGTCCGGCGGGAACACCATGCGGATCCCGAAGAGCTGCGGGTCGCGCTCGAACGACTCGACCTCGTCGGCGAAGCCGAACATCCCCCGGGCGAGGAACTCGCGGCTGTCGTCGAAGTGGCGCGGGTTGACCAGCGTGCGGATCGTCACCTGCTGGGCGGTGAAGACCTGGATGTCGACGTGGCCGGTGACGAGCTCGACGATCCGGTGCACGCGCTGGGCGAACTGGTCGACCGTCATGCCGGTCAGCTCCTCGCGGAACTGGATGCGGTCGGGCCGGAACGTGGCCGACGAGATCGCCCCGGGCCGCGTGACGGGGTTCGAGAGCACGGCGCCCTCGTGCGTCACGGCGAAGCTGCTGTAGGCCGGGTCGGGGTCCTGGAACAGCAGGTTGTGGACGCGCTGGATCGGCGCCGGGTCGGGCTGGAGCACCGGGTGGAACACCTCGGTGATGAACGCGATCGTGCGGGGGGCGTAGAGCATGCGGTGGGGCGGGGCAACGGCCGCGGACGGCGCGGACCGGTCGATAGGCGCCGGGGGCGGGTCAGGTTACCGAACGTCGCGCGGACTCCCGCGCCGGCGGGCGCACGGCCCCGCGCGCCGCAGCCGGCCGCGCTCGCCGGGTGGCCCCGGTCGGCACCGGTTCTGGCCGCGGGGCGGGGCGGGAGGTGGCGGGGGAAAATCCCGGCGCGCGCGTTCACACCGTCCGGAGGCGGCTCGTAGGCTGTTCCGCCCCGCGGCGCAAGCGCCTGACCCCGCGCCGCACCTCCCCCCGGACGCCGCCCGATCCGATCCCCCGGCCCTGCGCCGGAGCGGCCCAGCTCGCCGTCCCCGAACCCACGGAACCACCGTCATGGCCCTGACCCTCGGACTCCTCGCCACCCTCCCGCTGGCCCTCGCCGCGCCGCAGGACCCGCCCCCCGCGGAGGCCGCCGGCGCCCCGGCCAGCGAGGCCCCGCCGGCGAGCAAGAACCAGACGGGTTTCTCCGACGAGGAGCTGCTCGAGATCCTCGGCGGACCGCTGGTCGTGAACGGCGAGGCGGTGACGCTCGACGAGTTCAAGCGGATCCTCGTGATCGGCGTGGGCGCCAGCCAGCTCGAGAAGCGCAAGTACGACATCTTCCTGGCGGACGAGGTCGCGCGCCGGGTCGAGGCGGGCGAGCCGGCCGAGCAGTTCGAGATGGACCAGGACGCCATCGACGCGGAGATGGAGAAGATGCGCGTCGAGTTCCTGAACCGGTACCCGACGCTCGACTACGAGGTCGAGACGCAGCGCGCGTTCGTCAGCCTCGAGCTGTACCGCACCCACCTCGAGCAGCAGCAGCTGTTCGACAAGCTCTTCCTGCAGAACGACCCCGCGGAGTGGCCGGAGCTGACGCTCGAGGCCATCCGCTCCTCCGGCGGCGACGAGTTCGTCCAGAGCGCCCAGAAGGCCTACGACCAGCGCGTGCGCATCGCGGCCGAGCAGGGGCTCGCCGAGGTTCCGCCGGAGAGCCCGCAGTGGAAGGACATCTGGCGCTCCATGGTGATCGACCTCCTGAACAACTACATGGAGATCGAGCAGAACCCCGACGACCTGCCGCCGGGCGTGCTGGCGCGCGTCGAGGGCCAGGACATCTACCAGGAGGAGGTGTTCGCCGAGATCCTGCCCTCGCTGACCGACGACCACATCGAGCAGGCGCGGCACTGGCTGGCGCTGATGACCGCCGTGCGGCAGCGGCTCGAGAAGGAGGGCGCGCTGCTGAGCCCGACGGCGTTCCGGGAGACGTTCTTCGACGGCTCGCGCACCTACCACAACGAGCTGAAGCGCTACGAGATGCTCGCCCACCAGGGGCAGGGCTACCCGTCGACGTACCTGTTCTTCGACCAGCAGCGGCTCGAGCAGTCCTACAAGCAGCTCCTCCAGAAGCAGGTCGACTGGGAGGCCGCGCTGAAGGAGAGCCTGTCGCGCACGAACTGGATCACGGGCCTCTCCGAGGTCGACGTCGAGATGATCCTGATCTCGGCCTGGGACTTCCGGAAGGCCGAGTGGAAGCCGGACGGCTGGGGCAAGGCGGAGACGTCCGCCGGGCAGCTCACGAACCGCCTCGACAAGAACCCCGACGAGTGGGGCTGGTGCCTCGACCGGTACTCCGAGTTCTACGACCCGCCGATGCCGAAGGACGGCAGCACGGCCGAGATCTACCTGCTGTCGAAGGGGCGCTTCGGCCCGCAGACGCGCAACAACCTGCTGGGCTGCCTGGGTGAGAGCCAGTTCCACATCCTGATGAACGGCTACTCGATCGCGGACTACGCGTTCTTCGACCAGGAGGTCGGCACGATCGTCGGTCCGCTCAAGGGCAAGCGCGGCTACTACTTCTCGAAGCTCCTGTCGCGCAAGCCGATCATGCGGCCGCTCGACCTGAACCTGCCGGTGCACCGCGACACGGCCGAGATCTACTTCCTGCGCTTCGCGTTCGTCGACTTCGTCCGCGAGGTCGAGCGCGACTCCGAGTTCGTCGGCTGGACGCCCGTCGCGCCGGACTACGAGCAGGACGTGCCCGTGATCGTCGGCAAGGGCGGCAGCGCCCGGCCCAAGTAGGGCCCACGCGCGACCCCCACGCGCGACCGACCGATCGCCGTCGCGCGGCGCGGCGGCGCGGGGCGAGCCCGGGCGCACCGCGCCCGGCGCCGCGGGCGGATCCCGGGGGTCCGCTCGCGGGCCTCCGGCTCCGGGCGTCCCACGCCTTCGGCCCGGGGCGCTTTACAAGGAGGGGCGCACCCCTCGAAGATCGCAGCGTGAACAACAGCGTCACCAAGCTCTACCGGCTGCTGCGGCCGCAGCTGACCCCGCGGGTGCCGGCCCTGATCGGCGTGCTCGTGCTGGCCGCGGTGGCCGCGTTCGCCACGCGCGCGCCGATCCTGCTGCTGGAGCCGCTCTGGAGCCGCGTGTTGTTCCCGGGCGAGGTGCTGCCCGGCGCCGGCGCACCCGGGGCTCCGGACGGCTGGTTCGACGCGCTGCAGCAGCGGACGATCGACTGGATCGTGGGGAGCGAGGGCGTGGTCGAGGACCGCGACCGCAAGCTGGCCGCGCTGTACACGGTGACCGGGCTGATCACGGCCCTCGGCGTCGTCGCCGGCGCGGCGCAGTACCTGTTCACGTGGCTCTCGCGCTGGCTCAGCCAGCGCCTGATCGTCGACCTGCGCCAGCGCCTCGCCCAGCACCTGCTGGGCCTGTCGATGCGCTACCACGGCCAGCGCGGCCTCGGGGACCTGCTCAGCCGCATCTCCAACGACGTCACGACGACGCTCAACGCGCTGATGATCATGGCGCGCGACCTGACGCAGGAGCCGATGCTGATCGTGGCGTCGCTGTTCGTCGCCTTCCAGGCGGCGCCGGTGCCGACGCTGATCGTGCTCGTCTTCATGCCGGTGGTCGCGGCCCCCATGGCCGTGCTGGGGCGCAAGGTCCGGCGCCGGTCGTCCCGCAGCCTGGCGAGCCTGGGCGCCTCCCTCGACGCCCTCACGGAGATGTTCCGCGGCGTGCGCACGGTCAAGGCCTTCCGCGCGGAGCAGCGCGAGCTCGAGCGCTACCGCGGGATGAACGAGGAGTACATGGCGAACTCGATGCGCATGGTCCGCGCGCGCGCCATGATCTCCGCGGCGACCACGGGGTTCTCGTACATCGGCCTCGGCGTCGTGCTCGGCATCGTCGGCTACTACAACCTGAAGCACGGGTTCTTCGCCAACGGCGGCCGCATGATGGAGTTCTTCCTCGCGGTCGGCCTCGTGTACTCGAACATGCGCCGCGTCGCGCGCGCGGTCGGCGTCGTCCAGGAGTCCGCCGGCGCCGCCGACCGCCTCCACGGGCTGCTCGACGAGCACGTGGACGTCGTGCAGGCGGCCGACCCGAAGCCCGTCACCTCGCTGGGATCGGGCGTGCGCTTCGAGGACGTCCGCCTGCGCTACCCCGGCGCCGAGCAGGAGGCGCTGCGTGGCGTCACGCTCGACCTGCGCCCCGGCGAGACGCTCGCCCTGGTCGGGCCGTCCGGCGCCGGCAAGACGACCCTGATCGACCTCGTCGCGCGCTTCATCGACCCGACGGCGGGCCGGGTGCTGGTGGACGGCGTCGACCTGCGCGAGCTCGACCTCGACGCCTGGACCGAGATGTTCGCGATGGTCGGCCAGCAGCCGTTCCTGTTCCACACGACGGTCTTCGAGAACATCCTCTACGGCCGCCCCGACGCGACGCGCGCGGAGGTCGAGGACGCCGCGCGGGCCGCGAACATGCACGAGTTCATCCAGAGCCTGCCGGACGGCTACGACACGCTGGTCGGCGACGACGGCGCGCACCTCTCGGGCGGCCAGCGCCAGCGCATCACGATCGCCCGCGCGATCCTGAAGGGCGCGCCGGTGCTGCTGCTCGACGAGGCCACCAGCGCCCTCGACAGCGAGTCCGAGATCGCCGTCCAGGAGGCCCTGAACCGCCTGATGGAGGACCGCACGGTCGTCGTGATCGCCCACCGGCTCTCGACCGTGCGCGAGTCCGACCGCATCGCCTGCCTCGAGGACGGCAAGCTCGTCGAGCTCGGCACCCACGACGACCTGCTGGCCCGCGGCGGCACCTACGCGCGGCTCTACGCCATGCAGTTCGACGCCGGCGAGGAAGTCTCGGCCTGAGGCGCCGCCGCCGCGGCCGCGCGGCCCGACGGCCCGGCCACGGGCGTCACTCCTCGAGCAGGCAGACCGCCTGCACCGCCACGCCCGCGCCGCCCGCCAGGGCCCCCAGGCCCTCGAGCGTCTTGCCCTTGACGTTCACGCGGTCGGGGTCGAGGCCCAGCAGCTCCGCCAGCGACGCGCGCATCGCCGCGCGCGCGGGCTGGATGCGCGGGCCCTCGGTGGCGATCACGACGTCGACGCTCGTGACGGCGAGGCCGCGCTCGCGCGCCCGCTCCACCGCGGCGCGCAGGAAGTCCGCGCTGTCCGCGCCGGCCCACTCGGGGTCCGTGTCGGGGAACAGCGTCCCGATGTCGTCCAGCCCGGCGCCGCCCAGCACGGCGTCGGTCACCGCGTGCAGCACCGCGTCGCCGTCGGAGTGGCCGGACGGCCCCGCGGGGTGCTCGAGGCGCACGCCCCCGAGCACGCACGGCCGCCCCTCGACCAGCCGGTGCACGTCGAACCCCAGTCCGATTCGCATCTCTAGCGCTCCTCCCCGGCGGCGCCCGCCGGCGCGCCCGCGGCCCGCGACTCGAGCAGCGCACGCGCGAGCGCCAGGTCCTGGACGGTGGTGATCTTCAGGTTCGAGGGGTCGCCCGGCACGAGCGGCACGGGGCCCACGTAGCGCTCCCACAGCGCCGACTCGTCGGTCGGGCGGAAGCCCTCCCGCTGGGCCCGCAGCACCAGCCGGCGCAGCTCGCGCGCGCGGAAGGCCTGCGGCGTCTGCGCGCGCCACAGGCGCGAGCGGTCGACGGTCTCGTCGGCGAACTCGCCGGTGCGCGAGGCCTTGATCGTGTCGTGCACGGGCACGGCGACCAGCGCCGCGCCGCGCTCGGCCGCAACGGCCACGGCGCGCTCGACGACCTCCGGCGGCACGAGCGGGCGCGCCGCGTCGTGCACGAGCACCACGTCGACCGAGAACGACGTCGCCAGCGTGCCCATGCGCACGGAGTCCGCCCGCTCGGCGCCGCCGACGATCTCCGCCCGCGACTTGGCCAGCTCCGGGGCCTCGGCCGCCAGGCGCTGCACGCGCTCGAGATCGTCGGCGTGGGTCACGATCACGAGCTCCACGACGCTCGGCGCGGCGTCGAACGCGGCGCAGGTGTGCTGCAGCACGGTGCGCCCCTCCAGCTCGAGGAACGGCTTGCGCACGCTCGACGCGCCCATGCGCGTGGACGACCCGGCGGCGACGAGGACCGCGGCGGCGGTGGGGGACGGGGTCATGGCGGTTGCGTCGGGATCCGGGCGGGCGCTCGCGCGCCCCCCGAGCTTCCCCGGGCGCACGGCAAAGCGTAGGGTCCGGCCATGCCGCGGAGAACGGTCGTGTTCGGCATCGACCCCGGCACGCGCGTCGTCGGCTACGGCGCCCTGCGCGTGGACCCCGCCGGCCCGCGCCCCCTCGTCGCCGGCGCCATCGACGCGGGCCGCGGCCCCGACGTCCCCGCGCGCCTGGCGGAGATCCGGCGCGAGCTCGACGACCTCCTGGCGCGCTGGAGCCCCGCCGTCGTGGTCGTCGAGGAGGCCTTCGCCGCCCGCAACGTCCAGAGCGCCCTGCGCCTCGGCGAGGGCCGCGGCGTGGCGCTCTCCGCCGCCGCGAGCTGTGGCGCCCGGGTCGTCCAGTACCCGCCGGCGCTGGTCAAGAAGGTGCTCGTGGGCAACGGCGCGGCCCACAAGTCGCAGGTGGCCGCGATGGTGGCCCAGCTGCTCGGCCTGGCGCGCCCGCCCGAGCCCCTCGACGCGACCGACGCGCTCGCCCTGGCCCTCACCCACGCGCTGCGCCGCGAGGGCACCCTGCCCGGCGGCCTCGGCGCCCGCGCCGGCCGCGCCGCCCGACCGCGCCCCGCGCGATCCCCGCGACCCGCCGCGGGCGAGCCGCGCGACTAGTCCGCACGCCGCGCCGGCCCCCGGGCGCGCGGCCCCCGTGGCCCCCGTCCCCGCGAGCGAGGGCCCCTGCGGGCTAGGCAGCGACCCGCGCGCCTGATACGAAGGGCGGCGGCACCGCGGGGCCGCGAGTCCCCCGGCGCCGGAGCCGGGATCTCGACCGGCGCGCGCATGAAGCAGGGGAACGTCGACGACGCGCGGGAGCGCGCGCGGCTCGCCGAGAGCCTCCCGCGGGCCTTCGCGGGCCTGGAGCTGCTCGACGAGGAGCTGGAGATCGGGCCCGGCCGCACGGCCGACTGGGTCGGCGTCGACGGCGCCGGCCGGCTGATCCTGGTCCTCTGGCTGGCGGACGAGGGCGACGCGGAGATGCTGCGCGTGCTCGACGCGCTGGCGTTCCTGCGGCGCAACGCGCGGCTGCTCGCGTCCCACTACGGCGCGTCCCGCGGCGCCCGCGACGAGGGCCACCAGGTCGCCGTCGTGAGCCTCGCGCCGACGCCGCGCCTGCTCGAGCGCCTGCAGGGGTTCGAGCCCGGGGCGCTGACCGTGCTCGAGCTGCGCCGCCTGAAGGCGCGCAGCGGCGAGCGCGCGTACCTCGTCCCGCTCGAGGTCGGCGGCGGCGGCGCGCGCGAGCCGCTGCCCCTGCAAGGCCTGGAGGGCTTCCTGCAGGCGCTCCCGGTGGACGCGCGCGGCGTCGCCGGCGGCCTGGCCCGCCGCATCCAGCGCATGGACGACGCGATCCACTGCACCGTGACCGACGACGGCCTGACCTGGCGGCTGGGGTCGGACGCCCTCTGCAGCCTGGACGTGTCCGAGACCGGCCTGCGCGGGCGCGTCCCGGGGACCGGCGAGGCCTGGCCCGTCGCGACGCCCCAGGACGCCGACTCGTTCCTCGACGGCGTGCTCTCGCACTACGTGGCGTTGATCGAGCCCCCGCCCGGACCCGCCGAGGGAGCGGCCCCCGGCGACCCGGGCGGCCCCGAGCTGCTGCTGACGCCCGAGGAGCTCGCGGCGTTCCACAGCTTCGGCTAGGCCCGCCCCGAGCCGCCTCGGCCTCCGCCGCCGCCTCCGGCCGCGTCCCGTCGAGGAGGGCCCCCTCGCCGTCCCGCGAACGGGCCGGCGGAAGGCGCGGTTCCGGGAGCGGGCGCCGCGGCGGGACGAAGCGGTGCTCCCGGGGCCCGCCCGCGCCGATGAGAACGCCAGAGGCCTGCATCGCGTGAGCTGGGACCTGGCCCGCAAGTGGACGCGCGAGAACGGGCGCCCGCACGGTCGTGTCTGGCGCTCCGGGCCCCCGCCCGCACCCCGGCTGCGTCGGCCCGCCTCCGTGTGCGTGGCCAGCGGCAAGGGCGGCACGGGCAAGTCGGTCTTCACCGCCTCGCTCGCGGCCCTCTGCGCGGAGCGCGGCCGGACCCTGATCGTCGACGCCGACATGGGGGTCGGCAACGCCCACATCCTCCAGGACGTGCCGCTCGAGCGCTCGTTCGTCGACGTCGTCCGCGGGGCGGCGTCCGTGGGCGAGGCGGTCGTGCGCTGCCGCGAGGGCCTGGACCTGATCGCGGCGGGCTCGGGCGTGTCGCGGATGGCCGAGCTGGCCCCCGTCGAGATGCTGCGCATCGCGCACGGCCTGGCGGAGATCGAGGGGGCGTACGAGTACGTGCTCGTGGACTCGGCCGCGGGCATCTCCCGCCAGACCGTGGGTTTCGCCGCGGCGTGCGACCTGGTCGTGGTCGTCACGACGCCGGACGCGACGGCGATGACCGACGCGTACGCGTTCCTCAAGGTGCTGCGCCGCCACACACCGGAGGCGTCCGTGCGCCTCGTCGTCAACCGCGCGCCCTCACCGTCCGAGGCCTGCCGCGTCGCGGACCGCATCCGCGCGGTCGCGGGCAAGTTCCTCGGCGCGCAGCCCGTCGCCCTGGGGTCGCTGCCCGACGACCCCGCCGTCGTCCGCAGCGTGGCCGCGCGGCGACCGGTCGTGCTGTCCGAGCCGGACGCCCCGGCCGCTCGCGCGCTGCGCGTGGCGGGGAGCACGCTGCTCGAGGAGCTCGGCCTCCGCTCGCACCCCGGACCCGGCCGCGCCCTCGCGACCGCGCTCGAGAGCGCGCCCGGGACCTGACGCCGCGGCCGGGGTCCGACCGCGCGGCCGGGTCGCGAGGACCCGCGTTCGCGGTTTTCCCGGCGGAAAGCGCAACCCGCGGCGCGCGGCGCGGTCCACGGGACGTGTCGCCCACCTGCGGACCGCTCTGGCTGCTGTTGCTCGTCGGCTGGCTGCTCGGCGCCTGCCTGGGGCACGCTGGCGGTGCGCGCCCGGCCGCCGCTGCGCCGGGGTCCCTCGCGTCGGCCGGGGGCCGCGCCGCGCGGACCCCGCGGGAAGCGTGGGGTGGCTGCGTGCTCGCCCGCTGGACGGTGCGGGAGCTGCGGCAGCTCCCGGGCATCGGGCCCGCGCGGGCCGGGGCCGTCGCCCGCGCACGCTGGGCCCACCGCTTCCCCCGCGCGGCGACGGCGCGCGACCCGCGGGCGGCCGCCGGGCCCGACGCGCTGCGCCGCGGGGAGGCCGGACCGCCCGGCGGCGGAGAGGTCGCCGCCACGGCGCGGTCCGGCGATGGGGAGGTCACCCGTCCGCGGTCGCGCGCACGCGCGGGCCCAGACGCCGATCGCGACCCCGCGCCGTCCGCGAGCGGGACCGGCGGGGCGCTGCTGCTCGACGACGTGCGCGGGATCGGTCCGGCGACCTCCGCGGCCGTCGCCGCCTGGTTGCGCGCGCGCGGGTTCCCGCGCGGCTGCCCGGCCCTGGTGGGTCCCTGCGAGTCGCTCGCCACGGGGCCCGACCCGCCGCCCGACCTCCCACCCGGCCAGGGACCGGCCGCGTCGCTCCGGTCGTGGCCCGAGCCGCGCCCCGGCGGGTGGCCGCGAGGGTCGAGCGGATCGGGATCCGGCGGGGGACGCCCTGGCGACGCGACCGCGGTCGAGCTGGTCTGCCGGCACGGTCCCGCGGCCGGCACGGCGGGTAGTGGCCCCGGACGGGGTTCCGTACACTCGCCTCGCCTGCCCGGAGGCCCTCCTTGACCCGACCCGCGACCCAGGACGCCCGCCGGGGGATTCCCCCGCCTCTGGAGCCCGCGGCGGTCGATCCGATCGTCCGCGGGGCGCTCGTCGAGGATCTGGGCCGCGATCCGACCTCCGGGGGGGGCGAGGCGCTGGGCGACCTGACCACCGACTCGGCCGTGCCGGCCGGGGCGCGGGCGCGCGGGCGCCTGATCGCCAAGTCCCCGGGGGTGCTGGCGGGCCTGGGGGTGTTCCTCCGCGTGTTCGAGCTGCTCGACCCGGACGTGCGGGTCGAGGCGCGGGCCGCGGACGGCGACGCGGTGGAGCCCGGCCAGGTCGTCTGCACGCTGGAGGGGCGCGCCCGGACGCTGCTGGTGGGCGAGCGGACGGCGCTGAACCTGCTCCAGCGCATGTCGGGGACGGCGACGCTGACGCGGCGGTACGTGGACGCGGCCGCGGGCGGGGCGCGCGTGCTCGACACGCGCAAGACGACGCCGGGCCTGCGGGTGCTCGAGAAGTACGCGATGCGCTGCGGCGGCGGCGAGAACCACCGCTTCGGCCTCTTCGACGAGGTCATGGTCAAGGACAACCACGCCGACCTGGCCGGTCGGGACCTCGGGACGGTCGTGCGGGAGGTGCGCGCGGCGGTCGGAGCCGACGTCCGCCTCACCTCGGAGGCGCGCGACGAGGCCGAGGCGCTGGCGGGGATCGCCGGCGGGGCGGACGTGATCCTGCTCGACAACATGTCGCCGGACGCGCTGCGGGAGCTGTGTCCGCGCCTGCGCGCGGCGGCCGCCGAGGCGGGGCGGGCGGTCGAGCTGGAGGCGTCCGGCGGGATCGACCTGACGACCATCGCGGCGTTCGCGCGGACCGGGGTGGACCGCATCTCGGTGGGCGCCCTGACGCACTCGGCGCCGGCGCTGGACCTGTCCCTCAAGCTGGAGCGTCTGCCTTGAGTGCGGACCCCGCCGCCGAGGAGCCCCGCGAGCTGCGCCTGGACCTGCCCGCGGCCCACAGCGCCGGCCGGATGTCCCGGCACCTCGTGCGGCAGTTCGCCGAGCAGGGGGGCGTCGAGGGCGACGAGGTCGAGACCATGCTGCTCGTGGCCTCGGAGCTGCTCAGCAACGCGGTGGACCACGGCGGGGGCAACGCGGCGCTCGAGGAGCACGAGCTGGACGAGTCGGTCCGCATGACGCTCGCGATCGACCTGGTGGGGGACACCTGGGAGATGCGCATCGCCGACCAGGGCGGCGGGCGGCCCGAGGAGGTCATGAAGTACCTGGGCCAGGACCTGCCCGAC
>JAUIDW010000154.1 GCA_030428395.1 bacterium
CAGGTTCAGGGTCTTCGGCAGGGTCATCGTCTCCGTCGACGACAGCTCCGGCATGTAGGAGCAGGGGTCGCGCGTCAGGAAGTCGTAGATGTTGTGGCGCGAGGCGTCGACGCCGGTCGCGTAGCTGGACCAGGACACCGGCGAGATCGAGGGGCACGCCGTCGCCAGCGGGTGGAAGCAGCCCTTCTCCGACAGTTTCGTCAGGTTGGGCATGCGCCCCTGGGCCATGTACTCGCTGGCCAGGCCGGGGTCGAAGCCGTCGAGGCCGACGACCACGAAGCGCTTGCACTTGGCCTGCCCCCGCCCGCGGTGGCGGAACACCCGCACGACCGCCTTCAGGGGCCAGATCATGATGATCCCGAAGGCCAGGGCGAAGGTGCTGAGCAGCACCAGTACGGAGCCGGCGGCGGCGAAGCCCGCCCCCGGACCGATGTAGGCCAGGGCGGGGGAGGCGCCGGCGGCCAGGAACAGGCCGGTCATCCACGCGATCCGTGCGGGGCGCGCGAGGGTGGAACGAGTTTCTCTACGCACGGGCGGTCGGGAGAGGCTGGGCCGCGGGGCGCGGCCGGTCGGAGGGAGGAGAGCGGCGCCTCGGACCTATCGACGTCACCGGCAGCAGGCTGGAGGGGGCCTGGGGACGACTTTCGGCGGCGGGACGGGCGGCCGGAGCCGCGGCCGCCGAGGCCGGAGGGCGAGACATTCTAGGTCCGTACGGGACGTTGCGACCTCGTACAGGTTCTTTTTGGTCGGTTGTCGCGCGCCCCACGAACGCGCGCCGGCCGACCCCCGGAGGGGCCGGCCGGCGCGGTTGGAGTTGGTCCGGGGCGCCCCGGACCCCGGCCCGAGCCGGGGCGGGTGCGGCCGCTCTACTGGCCGGCCTGGACGGCCTTGGCCACCAGGTCCTGGGCCTCGAGGAACTCGAGGATCCGGCCGGCGGACTCCTCGATGGACTCCTTGCCGGTGTGGACCGTCACCTCGGGGCTCGTCGGCGCCTCGTAGGGGTCGCTGATGCCGGTGAAGTTCTGGATGACGCCCTCGCGCGCCTTCTTGTAGAGGCCCTTGGTGTCGCGGGACTCGACGACGTCGAGGGGCGCCTCGACGTACACCTCGACGAAGCGCGCGGCCTTCGAGCGGACCTCGTCGCGCACCGACTGGTACGGCGAGATCGCGGCGCACACCGAGACGACGCCGTTGCGCGACAGCAGGTTCGCGACGTAGCCGATGCGGCGGATGTTGGTGTCGCGGTCTTCCTTCGAGAAGCCGAGACCCTTGCTCAGGTTCTCGCGCACCTCGTCTCCGTCGAGCACCTCGACGTTCTTCCCGCGCTCGCGCAGGATCGGGACGAGGTACTGGGCGAGGGTGCTCTTCCCGGCTCCGGAGAGGCCGGTGAACCACAGGGTGAAGCCTTTGTCGGTCATGTCGTGTCGTCGGGGGTCGTCTGGCTAGCGGATCTTGCCCTCGAGGTAAGGCACCTCGAAGCACTTGTCGTGCATGATCGGTCCGTGTCCGAAGTAACCCATCTCGCCGAACAGCTCGCCGTGGTCGGCGGTCACGATGACGTGGGTGTTCTCGGGGACCGTGTCGTAGAGCTCCTCGAACACGTCGTCGAGGTAGCGGACGGTGTCGATCTGGCGCTCGCGCAGCTGGTCGAGCTTGTCCTGATCGAAGAACTGGAACTCCTCCTTGAAGTCCGGATTGTCGGGATCGATCTGGTCGCCCATCTTCTTGAAGACGCCGTTGACGCCGCTGATGCGCGGCCACATCGACGAGTCCTCGTCCGGCTTCGCGTAGGGGTAGTGGGTCTCGCCCACGTTCAGCAGGTAGAACGCCGGCCGATCCGTGTCGAACTTCAACGTCGGGATCATGGCGCGCATGTCGTTGTGCTTGTCCATGAGCTGGAACGAGTCGAAGGCCCGGTTGATCCCGGTCTTCGGGTTCAGCACCGGCAGGGACACGCGCGCGTGGGTCGAGTACCCCAGGCTGTTGCGCAGGAACTCCGGCAACCACAGCCCCGGCACCATCTTCGCGAACTCGATGTCCTTCGCGCCGAGGCGGGTGTTGTAGTTGAAGAAGTCCTCCTTGTAGTACTCGGAGGCGTACACGTGCTCGGGCGACGTGTGCGGCAGCAGGCCCGTCAGCAGGTTGTAGTGCGACGGCGCCGTCCACGAGGCGTAGGTGTAGCGCTTCTCGACCGGCCCCAGCTTGGTGATCTTCTTCGGCTCCGCCGCCATGAAGGAGTCGTGGCGGCACGAGTCCAGGATCACGATCACCAGGTTGTTGTCGCCCTTCGGATCGGGGTGCGGGGGCATCCCCGGTCGCAGGACGGGTCGCACCGGCGGCCGCTTGGCGGTGGCCGGCTGGGGCTTCTTGAAGACGTCGAACAGACCCATGGCGTCGTGATGGCTGGTGGAGGTCGTGGAAGAGTGCGGGCGGGCCGCCGCGCGGCCCGCCGTTCGCGAGGTCGGCCCCGGACGCCGCTCAGGCGCCCGCCTTGGACTGGTAGAAGTCGGACAGGATCTTCGCGGTCGCCGGACGCATGACGCGCGCGTCGGGCAGCTCGCCCTTGCCGAGCAGCTCGCGCATCTTGGTCCCGGAGATGCCGACCATGGTCTTGTCCTTGTTCTCCTCGACGAGGCCGACGCGACCCAGCTCCTCGAAGTAGGCGGCGAAGCCCACGTTCACGGTGCGGATGGCGAGCTCGCCGCCGAGCTTCTCGAAGATCTGCTGCGCGTCGAAGTCGCCCCAGATCGGCGTCTTGTCGTCGTAGGGCGCGTCGGCGTGCTTGCGGCCGATGATGAAGTGCGTGAAGCCGAGGTTCTGGCGGTAGATCGCGTGCATGACGGCCTCGCGCGGGCCGCCGTAGTACATGCGCATGTCCAGGCCCGCCAGGACGACCTGGTCGGAGATGTTCTGGCCCATCTGCGCCCAGAGCTGCTCGTCCGCGTCGCCCTGGCCGAGGAGCTTCTCGTCCACGAGCGTCGCGTAGGTCTTCATCCGCACGTCGGCCGGAACGTCGTCGGACTTGAGCTGACCGACCAGCGGGTTCAGCACGACGCCGGTCTTGCGCCCGTTCTTGACGATCTGCTCGGCCCCGTAGACGAGGGCGTACTCGTGCGCGCGGTGCAGCGGGTTGCGCGTCTGGAAGGCGATCGACTGCTCCCACTCGCGCTCCTCGATCAGCTTGCGCGTCTGCGCCGGCGACATCACGCGGTCGGCGAACGGGCGGTCGTCCTCGACCGGGTTCAGGCGGATCTCGCCGCCGACCAGGTGGGTGCGGGGGTCCTCGGTCCACAGCCGGGCGCCGGGGTGGTCGGTGCGCGGGGTGCCGTACACGGCCTCGACGAAGGCCGGCTTGTCCCAGGCCCAGCAGGAGTCGACCGTGATCTGGCCGAACACGTCGCCGTCGCAGGCCAGCGCCAGCTCGGCGCCCTCGCGGCACAGGCGCGCCTCGAACTCGGTCACGGGCAGGACGACGGGAATCGTCCACGCCCACTTCTTGCCGTCGCGCTCGATGGCGCCCTCGGCGAGCACCATGTCGTAGTCGGCCTGGTTCATCGGGCCGACCAGCGGGCTCAGGGTGCCGTCGGCGATGCGGTTGAGGGTCGTGCGGTCGATCGGGTCGACCTCGAGGCGGGCCATCGTCTGCCACTTGGCGCGGTAGACGTGGAGGTCGACGAACTGGTTCACCGGGGCCGCGAGGCCGCCGTGGACGGGCGAGATGCCGATGGAGGAAGTGCTGGTCATGTCGATGCGAGTGGGGGGTGGAATCAGAGGTAGCCGAGGTTCTTGAGCTTGCGGCGGACCTCCTCGAGCTCCTCGGGCGAGTACTCGCCCGCCGCCCCGTTGGGGGCGGCCGGGGCGGACTCGTCGGCCGTGCCCGCGGCCACCGCGGGCTGCGCGCGGTGCTCCTCCGCCTCCCCCATCAGGTCCCGCAGGACGTAGACGATGAAGTCGGTGGGAGAGTTGAAGCCGGAGTCCTCGACGACCTGCTGGATCTTCCGATACAGCGGGCGCGGGATCTTGACGGTGACCTTGCTCTCTCGCACGGCAGTGGGCTCGGTTCGGGCTCGAAGGGGTGCCGGTCCCCGGTGCGGGTCCGGGGCGTGGCCGTGGCCGCCCGGGAACGAGCGGTGGCGGCCGGGGAGGCGCGGGGCGGCTCGAGGGGCTCCGGGGAGGGTCCTGGGGACCGTCCCGGGAGACTCTGTCGGCCTCCGGGCACTCCAATAGCACTCCGATCGTACTCCGATCGGAGTGCGGGTGCAGCTCCGGGGTCCGATCTTCGGGGCAGGTGCACTCCTTCAGGAGCCCAAGTCCGGCCGGGCCATGGGCTTGGGGTCGGGCCCGGACTGGCGGGATTCCGGGGCGCGGCCCGGCGGCGGCGCGGGCTAGGATTCGGCGCTTCCGACCTCGCGGGAGGCAGCGACCGGGCGTAGACGCCCCGCTCGCCCGCCCCGCCCTCACCCTGCTCCCGAACCCGCTCCCGACCCCAATCTCGACAGCGGCCCGCTCCGGGCCCGGCCACCATGCGCACCACCCTCCTCGCCCTCGGACTCGCCCTCCCGCTCGCCGCCTGCGGAGGCGGCGGCAGCCCCGCCGACCTCACCGACGACGGCTACGCCGCCCTCAACAGCGGCGACCCCTCGACGGCCCGCTCCAAGTTCGAGGACGCGCTCGAGGGCCTGGCCGAGACCGACGCCGGCTACATGCGCGCCAAGATGGGCCACATCGAGGCCCTGGTCCGCACCGACCCCGGGGCCGCGCAGGAGGAGTTCCTCGCGCTGGCCTCCTCGACCGAGCTGAAGGCCCTCGAGTACCGCAAGATCGGCTCGCAGCTGATGAACGAGAAGGCCTTCACCGAGGCGACCGCCGTGCTCGACGCCGGCTACAAGAAGTTCCCCGACGACGACAAGTTCAAGGCCGTCATCGACCAGCTCGCCGAGGCCGCCGCGGCAGCCGGCGACGCCGAGGCCATGAGCGGCCTCGAGGGCCTCGGCTACATCGGCGACTGAGGCCGCCGTGCGCCTCCCCCGCCTCGCGCCCGTCGTCCCGCTCGCGCTGGCGACGCTGCTCGCGGCCTGCGCCTCGAGCGCGCCCGCCGAGCCGCCCCCGCCGACGCCGCTCGAGATCGTGGCCGCCCAGCAGGCCGCCTGGAACGCGGGCGACCTCGACGCGTTCATGGCCGGCGGCTACCACGACTCGCCCGCGCTGACCTTCTTCTCCGGCGGCTCGTGGACGACCGGGTACCAGCCCGTGCTCGACCGCTACCGCCGCCGGTACGTCGAGGGCGGCGCCGAGATGGGGCGCCTGGTGTTCTCGCGCCTCGAGGCCCTGGAGCTCGGGGCGGACCACGCGCTCGTGCGCGGGCGCTGGGACCTCGACTTCGCCGCCCAGGACGACGTCGGCGGACTGTTCACGCTGCTGTTCCGCCGCTTCCCCCAGGGCTGGCGGATCGTCCACGACCACTCCAGCGCCGACGCGCCCCCGGCCGAGTAGCCCGCCTTCAGCGCGTCGGCCCTCAGCGCGTCGGTTCGGTGCCCTGCGGGGCCCCGGCGGCGTCCGCCGGCTCCCCGGGCGCCGGGCTGCTCCCGACGGCCGCGCCCCGGCTCCAGGCCGAGCCCGCCGGGTCGAGCTGCGAGCGCGACAGCTCGGCGGTGATGTGCTCGAAGGCGTCCTCGACCGAGTCCGAGCGGTGCACGAGGTCGAGGTCCGCCGCCGAGATCGTGCCGAAGTCGACCATCGGCTGGAGGTTCAGGATCGCGTCCCAGTACTCCGTGCCGTACAGCACGATGGGCATGCGCTTGTTGATCTTCTCCGTCTGGATGAGCGTCACGATCTCCATGAACTCGTCCAGCGTCCCGAAGCCGCCGGGGAAGATGACGATCGCCTTGGCGAGGTAGGCGAACCAGTACTTCCGCATGAAGAAGTAGTGGAACTCGAACGCCAGCCGGCGGGTGATGTACGGGTTGCCGCTCTGCTCGAACGGGAGCGAGATGTTGAGCCCGACGTTCTCGCCCTTGGCCTCGGACGCGCCGCGGTTGGCGGCCTCCATGATCCCGGGGCCGCCGCCGGAGCACACGACGAAGCGCCGCTCCTTGGTGCCGAGGCCCTTCGACCACTCGGTCAGCCGCCGCGACAGCTCGCGCGCCTCCTCGTAGTAGCGCGACATGCGCAGGCCCATCTCCGCCTGGGCGACGTCCCCGCCCTCGCTGCGCACGCGGGCGAGGCGCTTCTCGGCCTCGTCGCGGGGCAGCAGCCGGGCCGAGCCGAACATCACGATCGTGTCGCGGATGGAGAGCTCCTTGAAGCGCTCCTCGGGCTCGAGGTACTCGGCCAGGATCCGCAGCGGGCGCGCCGCGGTGCTGTTGATGAAGGCCTCGTTCTTGTAGGCCTTGACGGCTTGGAAGCGTCCTTGGGGCATGGCTCTCCAGGGTGGCGGACGGAGGATCCTACAGATCCGCGCACGTCCGCGGAGGTTCCAGGCCCTCCGATCGGAGCTATCTTCCATCGAGATGCCCTCCGCCGAGCTTGAGCGGGTCCAGCTGCCGGTGTCCGGAATGAGCTGCCAGGCCTGCGCCCGGAGCGTCCGCGGCGCCCTGCTGTCCGTCCCGGGGGTCGCCGAGGCCGAGGTCAACTTCGCCGCGCACACGGCCACGATCGCCCGGGACCCGGCCGTCGCCACGGGGCCGCTCCTGGCCGCGGCGCTGCAGCGCGCCGGGTACGGCACGGCCGAGGACGCGGGCGGCGGCTCGCTCGCCGCGGACGTGCGCTTCGCCGAGCGCGCCGGCCGCGCGGAGGTCACCCGCACGCGCCGGGCGCTGGCCCTCGCGCTGGCGTTCGGGGTGGCGACCCTGGCCGCGCGCCTGCTGGGCGCCCCCGACGCGGTCGCCGTCGCCCTGGCCGCGCCGGTCGTCTTCGTGGCCGGCCGCGGCGTGCTCGCCGGCGGCCTGCGCGCCGCGCTGCGGGGCACGCCGGACATGAACACGCTGGTCGCTCTCGGCGTGCTGACCGCGTGGACCGCCGCCGCCGTGCACGCGGCCGTGCCCGCCTGGCTCCCCGGCGGCGGGCACCACGTGCTCGCGGCGCCGATGATCCTCGTGTTCGTGCTGCTGGGCCGCGCCCTCGAGAGCGGCGCGCGCGACCGCGCCGGCCGGACGGTGCGCGAGCTGCTCGACCTGTCCCCGCCGACCGCGCGCGTGCTGCGCGCCGGCACGGAGGTCGAGGTCCCCCTCGCCGAGGTCCGCGTCGGGCAGCTCGTGCTGGTCCGCCCCGGCGAGCGCGTGCCCGTCGACGGCGAGGTGCACGAGGGACGCAGCGCGCTCGACGAGTCCAGCCTCACCGGCGAGAGCGCGCCGGTCGAGCGCGGCCCCGGCGAGCCGGTGCGCGCGGGGACGCTGAACGGCAACGGCCCGCTCGCGATCCGCGCCACGGCGGTGGGTGCGGCCTCCGCGCTGGGACGCGTGGCCGCCTACGTGCAGGCGGCGCAGAGCTCGCGCGCGCCGGTCCAGCACCTGGTGGACCGCGTCAGCGCCGTGTTCGTGCCGGTCGTGATCGCGATCGCGCTGACGGCGCTGGTCGCGTGGCTCGTGGCCGGCGCCCCCGCGGGCGTGGCCGTCGCGCGCGCGGCGGCGGTGCTCGTGGTCGCCTGCCCGTGCGCGCTGGGGCTCGCCACCCCCACCGCCATCCTCGCGGCCGCCGGGCGCGGCGCGCGCGAGGGCGTGCTGGTGCGCGACGCCGGCGCCTTCGAGCGCCTCGCCCGGGTCGACGCGGTCGCGTTCGACAAGACCGGGACCCTGACCACGGGCGCCCCGCGCGTGGCGCGGATCGACGTCGAGCCGGGCGAGGACGAGGACGAGCTCCTGGCCCTGGTCGGCGCCGTCGAGCGCGGCACCGAGCAGCCCGTGGGCGCGGCCCTGCTCGCGGCCGCGCGCGAGCGCGTCGGCGACCTGCCCTACGCGCGCGACGTGGCGGCGGAGCCGGGCCTCGGCATCGCCGGCGCCGTCGGCGACCGCGCGGTGTGGATCGGCAGCCCCCGCGGCGCGCGCGAGCGCGGGCTGGACGCCGCCCTCGTCGAGCAGCGGACTGCCGCCGCGACGGCCGACGGCGCCTCGCCGGTGCTGCTGGAGGTCGACGGGCGGCTGCGCGCGACCTTCGCCGTGGTCGACACGCCGCGCCCGACCGCGGCCGACGCGTTGCGGCGCCTGGCGGCGCTCGGCCTCGACGTGCACGTGCTGTCGGGCGACCACCCCGCGGCGGTGGCGCGCGCCGCGCGCGAGATCGGGCTCGCCGACGCGAGCGGCGGGGAGCGCGTCCGCGGCGGGCTGTCGCCGCTGGACAAGGCGGCCGCGGTCGAGGAGCTGCGCGCCGGCGGCGCGCGCGTCCTCGCGGTCGGCGACGGGGTGAACGACGCGCCGCTGCTCGCCGCGGCCGACGTCGGCGCCGCGCTCGGAGGAGGCGCGGGCGTGGCGCTCGAGGCCGCCGACTGCGCGCTGCTGCGCGACGACCCCGCGGCCGCGGCCACGCTGGTCGCGCTCGCGCGCCGCGCGCTGCGCACGATCCGCCTGAACCTGGTGTGGGCCTCCGCCTACAACCTGCTCGCGCTGCCGGTGGCCGCGGGCGCGCTGACGCCGTGGACGGGCTGGGCCCCCTCGCCCGCGCTCGGCGCCGCGGCGATGGCCGGCTCGAGCCTGCTGGTCGTCGCGCACAGCGCGCACCTGATGCGCGCGCGGCTGGAACCGGGCCCGCGCGCCTAGTCGCGGGCGCCCGACGGCGGCTCGTCGTCGTCCGGCTCGGACAGCTTCTCGCGGGCTCGCTCGAACAGGTCGTCGAGGTTCCGGGCGCGACCGCGCTCGCGCTCGAGCGCCGCGTCCAGCTTGCTCGGCGCGTCGTCGGAGCGCTCGCGCACCCTGTCCAGGGCGTTGTTCCAGTCGCCCTCGTCGACCCGCGGCTTGCCCGCCTCGTCGAGCTGCTCGGCCCGGCGGTGGCTCAGGACGGTCTGCGTGCGCACGTCGATCACCAGCCGGCTGGAGCAGCACGGGCAGGTGACGGCGACCTCCTTGCGTTCCGGCATGGGGATCCTCCTGCGGATGGGCCGGGGGCCCGTCGGGCCGGATCTTGACTCCGGCGGTGCGTTGCGGCACGGAACAAAGCGCGAAGCCGCGCGTCCAACGACGGGAAAGCCGAGAACGGGCGTTCGCGCGTAGCCGGGATCCCGCTCACGCCTAGTAGATGCCCGTGAGGCACACCAGGGGCGGCCCCGCGCCCCACACACCCATGTCCCCCGTCAAAGCCATCCACCAGTCGCTGGGCTACGCCCAGCGCGCCGCCCGCCGGGAGCGGATCGTGGGGTTGGTGCTCTGGAGCGCCCTCTTCCTCGTCGTGCTCGGCCTGGGCTCCGGCTGAGAAGCCGGCGCGCCGACCCGCGGACGACGCTCGCCCCGCGTCCACGGATCGGCATCCTCACCGCCGCGGGCTCCTTGCCCCGGACAGGGCAGCCCCGGCTGCCTCCCGACGAGAGTCTCGACAGGGACACCTCCAGGAACCGAGGGAGAGACGGTTCGAGCGCGCTGCGGGGCGCGCTCGAACCCGTCGGTGGAGAGTCGCGCGCCCCGGGCGCCCGTGCTCCCCGTGCGCATGAGCGCACGGGCGATCGAGTGCCCCGGAGTGGGTGAGCGCGCTCAGAGGCCGACGCCCACGCCGACCGACGTGCTCCACGAGGAACCGTCGTACGGGCCGTAGACACGCTCGAACGTCGCCGCGGCGGTCAGGCGCTCGCCCCCCTCGACCAGGACGGTCCAGCGCAGGTTGAGCGAGTCCATCGCGTACTGCTCGACGCTCTCCTCGTCGGGGAACGCGAAGAAGAGGTCCAGCGTGGCCGAGCCGTCGGCCTCGACGAACTGCGGTTCGGGCGGCGTGACCGTAGGCTCGGCGAACGGGCGCAGGTCCGCCGACAGCAGGCGGAAGTCGCCGGGCTCGAGCGCGAACGGGCGCGCGCCGAGGTTCTCCACGCGGACGCGCAGCTCGGCGCCGGCCGCGCGGCCCGTGGCCTCGTCGGCGCGCCGCACGCCGAGCACGGTGACCAGGACGCGGCCCGAGAGCTGCGCGTCGCTGGCCGACTGCACCTGCGCCTCCAGCGGGAGCGGGACGTAGCGGACGGGGTAGTACGCGGACTGGCACCCCGCGGCGAGCGAGGCGGTCAGCAGCAACGACGCGAGCGCGGAGGCGGACGGCTTCATGCCGCCATCCTAGGCCCTGCCCCCGGGCGGCACCCGGGGCCCGGACCGGGAACTCCGCGACGCCCGCCGGACCGCGCGCGCCGTGTCCGCTGAGGGAGACGGCGCGCCGGGCCGGGACGCCGCGGAGGCGCGCGGCGGACGGGTCAGGCGCGCGGCGCGAGCTGCCCGGCGCGCTCGCGGACGAGCCGCGCCAGCGCGGAGACGAATCCGGGGTCGTCGTTCACGCACTCGGCCAGCACGAGGTGCTCCCCGCCGGCGTCGGCAAACGCGCGGCGCAGCTCGTACCCGAGCTCGTCCACGGTCTCGAGGCAGTCGGCCGTGAACGCCGGCGACGTCACGAAGACGCGGCGCGCGCCCTGCTCGGCGAGGCCGCACACGAACTCGTCGGCGTAGGGCTGCAGCCAGTCCTCGCGCCCGAAGCGCGACTGGAACACCATCGTCCAGGCGTCGTCCTCCAGGCCCAGCTCGCGCGCCAGCGCGTCGGCGGTGTGGCGGCACTGGTCCGCGTACGGATCGCCCGCGTCGACCATGCGCTGCGGGAGGCCGTGGAAGCTGAACACGTGGTGGTCGACGGCGCCGCCCGCGGCGAGCGCCGCGCGCGCGCGGGTGGCGAGCGCCGTCACGAACCCGGGGTCGTCGGGGTACGACTCGATCATCGTCGTGCGCGGCGGGTCGTCCATGCGGTCCAGCACGGTCGCGAGCTGCGCCTTGACCGAGCCGGTCGTCGGCCCGCTGTACTGCGGGAACATCGACAGCACCACGACGTCGCGGCAGCCGCGCGCGCGCAGGGCGCGCAGGCCGCTCTCCATCGAGGGGTTGCCGTAGCGCATGCCCAGCTCGACCGCGAAGCCGTCGCCGAGCTCCGCCTGCACGAGCTCGCGCTGGCGGGCGCTGATCACGATCAGGGGCGAGCCCTCGTCCGTCCACAGCCGCTGGTACAGCCGGGCGCTCTTCCCGCTGCGGAACGGCAGCACGATCAGGTTGCGGATCAGCCACCACAGGACCGGGTTCAGGTCGACGACCATCGGATCGCCGAGGAACTCCGCCAGGAAGCGCCGGACCGACGCGCGGTCGGGCCCGTCGGGCGAGCCCAGGTTGACCAGGAGCACGCCGACCGGGGGCCGCTCGCCCCCGGCCGGAGGGGAGGCGGGCGGAGCGGACGACCCGGGGGCCGCGTCGGTGGGCTGGGCGGGGCTCGTCATGGGGATCTCCTGCCGGGCGTTCGCGGATCCGCCGGCCATGGACGCAGCCGTGACCAGGTCGTGACAAACGCGCTCGGGACTGGCTTACTCTGCCGCCAGCCGCGGTTCAGTGTCGCCTCCCCGGGTCCCGATCGCACCCCTGGAGGCCAGGTCCACGGGCCCGCCCCCCCGGATCCGCGCCGCGCCTCCAACCATGGAACGCATCGCCGTCGCCGGTCTCTCGCTGCGCCACGCGTCGGTCGCCGACGTCGAGCGGCTCGAACGCCCCGGAGCCCGCCCGGCGGGGTTCCTGCGGCGCGTCGCCGACGTCCTGGGGGCGTCCGAGCTGGTGTTCCTGGCGACGTGCAACCGCGTCGAGATCCTGTACGCCCGGGAGACCGGGCAGCTGCCCGGCCCCGAGGACCTGGTCCCGCTGCTCTCCGCGCTCGCGCCGGAGGACGAGGTCGAGCGGCTGGCGTCGCTCGCGCACCTGCACACCGGCCTCGACGCCGTGCGCTACGTGTTCCGGGTCGCCTCGTCGCTCGAGTCCCTCGTCGTGGGCGAGGACCAGATCGTGGCCCAGCTCCGCGAGGCCGCGCGCGAGGCGGACGACGCCGGGCTCGTCGGCCCGCTGCTGCGCTCGCTGCTGGACCAGGCCTTCCGCGTCGCCAAGCGCGTGCGCACCGAGACGGAGATCGCGCGCATCCCCGTCTCGGTGGTCAGCCTCGGCGTCGAGCGGGCCGCCGAGCAGCTGGGTCCCGGAGCGCGCGTCGCCGTCGTCGGCGCCGGCAAGATGGGCGAGCTGCTCGTCCGCTCGCTGGACGCGGTGGGGCTGCGCCCGGC
>JAUIDW010000516.1 GCA_030428395.1 bacterium
CACGGGGCCCGGCGACGCGCCGGGCCGGGCGACGCGCCGGGCCGGGCGACGCGTCGGGCCGGGCGCCGTAGGATCGGCGCCATGCTGCAACCGAGCCCCCCCGCCGCGCGCCCTGGCGCGACCGCCCGCTCCACGTCCGGTGCTCCCGCCCCCGCCGGAGCGCCCAACCGCCGCGACCTGCTCGCGCTGGGCGCGGGCCTCGCCGCGGGGAGCTCCCTCGTCGGCTGCCGCACGCAGGCCGCCGGCGAGGTGCCGCCTTCGAGCCCGGAGCGCGAGGCCGAGCTCGACGAGCTCTTCGCGGACCTCGCCGACCGCTCGGGAGACGTCGAGCCCATCGCGCCCGCCGAGCACGCGGCGCGCCGCGCCCGACTGGCGGCGCGCCTCGAGGAGCACGGCGCCCAGGCGTTCCTCTGCGAGGGCGGCGCGACGATGAGCTACCTCTCCGGCGTCCGCTGGGGGCTCTCGGAGCGCCTCTTCGCCCTCGTCGTGGTCGCCGACGGCAGCCACTTCTTCGCGTGCCCGGCGTTCGAGGTGGACCGCGCGCGGCTCGCGCTCGAGGCGGCCGGCGCGGAGGGCGACGTCGTCCCCTGGGACGAGCACGAGTACGCCTGGCGCCCGCTGGCCGCGGAGCTGGGACGGCGGCGCGCGCGCCGCGTGCTGCTGGACTCGCGCGCGCGCCTGTTCGTGGCCGAGCGCCTCGAGGCCGAGCTCGGCGAGGGCAGCGTGGGCAGCGGCTCGGCGCTCGTGCGCGCGCTGCGCGGCCGCAAGGACGAGCACGAGCTGCGGCTGCTCCGCCGCGCGAACGAGCTGACCCAGGAGGCGATCCTGGCGGCCAGCCACCACCTGCGCCCGGGCATGCGCTCGCCGGAGGTCGCCGAGCTGATGGCCCACGCGCAGCGGCGCCTGGGGCTCGAGCGCGTCTGGGTGCTGGCGCTCCTGGGTCCCGACGCGGCGCTGCCGCACGGCGGCGAGAACGCGACCGTCCTCGCGCCGGGCGAGGTCGTGCTCGTGGACACGGGCGGCTCGCTGCACGGCTACCAGAGCGACAACACGCGCTCGTGGGTCTTCGAGGCCGCGCCGACCGAGCACCAGGCCCGCGTGTGGACGGCGGTCCGCGACGCGCAGCGCCGCGCGTTCGAGGCGATCGCCCCCGGCGTGCGCTGCGGCGACGTGGACGCCGTCGCGCGCGGCAGCCTGGACGCCGACGGCTTCGGGCCCGGCTACACGCACCTGACCCACCGCCTCGGCCACGGGATCGGCATGGAGGGCCACGAGTGGCCCTACTTCGACGGCGGCAGCGACGTGGCCCTCGAGCCGGGCATGACCCTCTCCGACGAGCCGGGCGTGTACCTGCGCGACGTCTTCGGCATCCGCCTGGAGGACATCGTGGTGGCCACGCCGCAGGGCGCGGACCACTTCGGCACCTGGCAGCGCGGACCGCGCTCGCCCGCCTAGGGCGCGCGGCCGTCCCCGCCGCGGGAACCGGCGGCCTTCCCGGAATCGGCCGCGGACCCAAGGCGCGCCGGACGCGCGACTTGCGCTCCCCGGCCCGCGGCTGGCGGAGCGCGCGGGCCCCCGTCGGAGGCGCCGCCCGGAATCGGCTGCGGGTCCGATGGTCGCGGCCGCCCGGCGGTCGCCAGCAACCAGGAGGTGTCTGCATGAAGCGCGCCATGGCCCACGTCCTTTGCCGCGTGTTCGAGGGGGCGCTGGCTCTGGCCGTGATCCAGATTTCCTGCTCGGTGGGTCGCCTGCTGTTCGAGTAGCGCGAGCCACCCGGCCCACGGACGCGGCCGCTCCGCCGGCCCGCGCCCGAGCAGCGCGCCTCCGCGCCCCGCGACGCCGGGTGCGGGGGCGCGCCCCGTTCCGGCGCGCGTCGCCCGGCGCTCCCCGTCAGGACGGATCGCCGTACGCGATCGACAGCAGCAGCGCGCGCACGCGGCGCCGCACGTGGCCGGTCCAGGCGAACACCGCGTCGCCGCCGAGCACGCCGAGGCGCGCGCGGCCCGCGCGGCCCGGGTCCTCGCACTCGGCCACGACCAGCGCGCGGCCGGGCTGCCCCTCCCGCGTGACGCGGCGCACGCGCCACTGGCCCGTGTCGCGCTCGACCTCCATCCACGCGACCAGCAGCGAGTCGTCGGGCAGGAACACGACGTCGACGCGCCCCT
>JAUIDW010000155.1 GCA_030428395.1 bacterium
GGGCGCGGCGGCCCTGCTACGATCCCCGGGCGACGCGCCGCGCCCCGTGGCGCGCCCCGCCCGCGCGATGTCCGCTCCGCCCTTCCTCACGCTGCGCCCGTGGCTCGTCGCCCGGTTCGGCCGGCCACTCCACCGCGTCGCCCTCGACGCGGGCTCGACGTGTCCCAACCGCGACGGGACGCGCGGGCTGGGCGGCTGCTTCTACTGCGACGTCGAGGGCTCGGGGACCGGAGCCCTGAAGAGCGGCGCGGACCTCGCCGACCAGCTCGCGCGCGGGCTCCGGCGCGTCGCGCGGCGGGACGAGGACGGCGCCGCGATCGCCTACTTCCAGTCGTACACGAACACGTACGTCGACCTCGAGCGCCTGCGCGCGATGCTCGCCGTGGTCGAGCCGCACCTCCCCGCCCCCGGCGCCGCCGCGTGGCCCGGGCAGGTCGCGGTCGTCAGCCTGGCGACGCGGCCGGACACGCTGCCCGACGGGGCCCTCGCAGAGCTCGCCGCCCTGGCGCGGAGGGTGCCCGTGTGGGTCGAGCTGGGGCTCGAGTGCGCCAGCGACGACGTGCTCCTGGCCATCAACCGCCTCCACACGGTGGACGAGTTCCGCGACGCCGCCGCCCGCTGCCACGCCGCGGGCCTCGGCGTGGTCGGACACGCCATCCTGGGGCTGCCCGGGGACGGGCGCGAGGGCGCCCGGCGCACGGCGGAGGTCCTGGCGGAGTGCCCGGTCCAGGGCGTCAAGGTGCACCAGCTGATGGTCCTGCGGCGCACGCAGTTCGCGGCCCTGTGGCGCCAGGGGCGCCTGGACACGCTCGATCTGGAGACCTACGTCGCGTGGCTGGCCGACTTCGTCGAGCGCCTGCGGCCCGACCAGGTCCTGCACCGGCTGACCGGCGACGCCATGACCGGCGCGGACGACGACGTGCTGCTGGCGCCCGACTGGGGGGTGCACAAGAACGCCGTGCGCGAGGCGCTGGCGCGCGAGCTGGCGCGCCGCGGCACCCGCCAGGGCGCGCGGGCGGCGGGCCGGTCGGTCAGCTCTCCTTGAGCGCCCGCTGGTACAGGATGCGGTCGCAGCTCGGGCACTGCACGATGTCGATCCCGCGCGCCACCTTCACGTAGCAGTTCGTCGGGACCTCCATGAAGCAGGCCTGGCAGATGCGGCCGTCGAGCTCGGCCAGGGCCAGGCCCTCGCGCGCGCCCAGCAGGCGGTCGTAGAGGCCCAGCACCTCGTCCTTGACGTCGTCGGACAGGCGGCGTGCGCGCTCGGTCTCGAGCTCGTTCAGCTTGGCCTCCGCGACGCGCATCTCGGCGTCGACGTTGTCGGACAGCTCGGCGAAGTCCTTCTGGGCCTGCTCGAGCTGCGCGGACACCGTGGCGAGCTCGCCCTCGAAGCCCTCGACCTGCTCGACCAGCTCGAGCCCTTCCTCCTCGAGGCCGCCGATGTCGCGCTTCAGCGTCTTGATCTCGTGCTGGAACGCCGCCATCAGCGCCATGTCGCCGCGGGAGCTGTTGGCCTCGCCCTCCGCCTTGCGCATGCGCTGGCGCTTGCGCGTCGACTCGTCCTCGATCTCGCGGATGCGGGTGCGGCGCTCGAAGATGGCGCCCTCCAGCGCCGCCTTGCGCGCCTCGATGGCGGCCACGCCCTCGCGGCGCTGCTCGCGTTCGCGCGGGAGCCGCTTCAGCTCCTCGCGCACTCGGAAGATGTCCTCGTCCAGTTCCTGGAGAGCCAGGAGCGCGCGCAGCGTGTCTTGCATCGTGGGGGGCCCGGGCGGCGCGGGGGCCTCGCCGCGAACGGGGCAGGGAGTTTAGCGCCGGGGGTTGGCGCGGCAAGCCGGCCGGAACGAAAAGGGCGGCGCGCCCGCCCCGGGGCGCCTCCGCCCCGGGACCGCGCCCCGGATCCTCGCCCGCGGCGCTCCCGGCGCGAACCCGGCGCGAACCCGGCACGAACCCGGTGCGCCGCGGGGATCGCGGTGGCCTCGCCTCCGCGGGGCGGCCCCCGCGCTCAGCGCGAGGTGCCGAACTCGGCCCAGTCGCGCTGCATCTCGAGGAACGTCACCGAGGCCGACCACGTGATCAGGCCCAGGCCGACCACCGCCTCGGTCCCCGAGAGGATGCGCACGGGTCCCTTGGGGATCATGTCGCCGAACCCGAGCGTCGTGAACACCGTCGCCGAGTAGTACACGAAGTCGAAGGCCCCCTCGTCGAACTCGCCCTCCAGGCCCCCGAGCTGGGGCCAGGCCTCCAGCAGCCAGAACGTCAGGGCGAAGAACCAGACCTCCACCACGTGCGCCGAGATCATCACGAGCACGAACACGACGATGCGCATGCGCGGCGGCAGGCCGATCGAGGGGATCTTGCGCGAGGCCCAGCTCATCGCCTCGTAGTGGAAGACGATGCAGAGGACCGTGACGAAGCCCGCCACGAGCATCATCAGGAGGTGGGCCCCGGTCAGGTCGAACGAGCGCAGCGCGGGGCCTTCGAGCACGGAGAGCAGGGGCGCCACGCGGGCAGGCTAGCGCACGGCGCGCCGGAGGTCCCGCGCGGTCCGCGCGACCCGGGTGCGGCCCGGGTGCGGCCGGAGCGCGACCCGGATGCTCCCCGGACGCGCCGCGGGCACGCGCCCCGGCGTCGGCCGGTCCGCGTGCCCGCGCTGCGGTGCCCGGGGCTCGGTGCCCCGCGGTCGTACAGGCCGACCCCTAGAGCGGGCCGAGGCCCGCCTCGGCGTCCTCCGGGATGCTGACGCCGTCGAGGAAGCTCGCCAGCTGCCGCGCGCGCACGGGGTGCCGCAGCTTGCGGACGGCCTTGGCCTCGATCTGGCGCACGCGCTCGCGGGTCACGCGGAAGATGCGGCCCACCTCCTCGAGGGTGTAGGTGTAGCCGTCCCCGATGCCGTAGCGCAGCTTGATGATCTCGCGCTCGCGGAAGGTCAGCGTCGAGAGCACGTCGTCGATGCGCTCCTTCAGCATCTCGTGCCCGGCGGCCTGCACCGGGCTCTCCGCCGAGTCGTCCTCGATGAAGTCGCCGAAGTAGCTGTCGTCGGACTCGCCGATCGGGCGGTCGAGGCTGATCGGGTGCTTCGAGATCTTGATGACGCGCTTGGCCTCGTCGACCGAGATGCCGGTGGCCTCCGCCACCTCCTCGACGCTGGGCTCGCGGCCCTTGGTCTGCATCAGCTTCTTGGTGACGTTCCGCAGCTTGCTCATCGTCTCGATCATGTGGACCGGGATCCGGATCGTCCGGGCCTGGTCGGCGATCGAGCGCGTGATGGCCTGGCGGATCCACCACGTGGCGTACGTCGAGAACTTGTAGCCGCGGCGGTACTCGTACTTCTCCACCGCCTTCATCAGGCCGGTGTTGCCCTCCTGGATCAGGTCGAGGAAGGAGAGCCCGCGGTTGCGGTACTTCTTGGCGATCGAGACCACCAGGCGCAGGTTGCCGCTGGACAGCTTGCGCTTGGCCTCCTCGTACTCCGCGAAGTGCAGCTTGACCTGGTCGAGGCGGCGCTTGAGGCGGTCGGTCGGCTCGAGGGCCTGGGCCTCGAGCTCGAGCAGGCGCTCCTGGAGCTCGCGCGCCGCGGCGCTGGTCTTCTTGGAGCCCTTCATCGCCGCCAGCTTGCGCTCGATCGAGCGCATCTCGCGGAAGTGCCGCTCGAGCATGTCGATGTAGGGGCGCACCTTCTTGATCTGCAGGTGGCACTCCTCGATCAGGATGATGAGCTTCCGCCGCAGGTGCTGGACGCGCACGAGCTGCTCGGAGCGCTTCGACTTCGTGATCTTCGGGTCGACCAGCCCGGCGTACTCCTGCCGCAGGCGCCCCATCAGGTTCTGGATCGTCTCGACGTTCACCGGCAGGCGCTTCGCGAGGAAGTTCTTGCCCAGGGTCTCGACGATCTTGGGGTCGTCGTCCGGCTTCGGGTTCGGGTTGACCTTCAGCGTGCGGTCGAAGGCGAGCTCGCCGCGCTGGACGGCCTGCAGCGTCTCGAGCGAGGCCGCCATGCAGAGGCCCGACCCCATGCACTTCTTGCGGAAGCGCTTGCGGGTGATCTCGATGGTCTTGGCGAGGAAGATCTCCTGCTCGCGCGTCAGCAGCGGGATCTCGCCCATCTGGGTGAGGTACATCCGCACCGGGTCGTCGATCTTCTCCGGCATCACGCCGCGCGCGAAGGCGGTCTCGGCCGGCTCCTCGGGCTCGGCGACGGCCGAGATCTTCTTCGTGTCGGGGACCGACTCGGAGTCGTCGTCCGTCGTGCTGACCGTCGCGACGGGCGCCTCGTCGTCGTCCAGCACCTCGATGCTGGCGTCCTCGAGTGCGATGAAGACCTGGTCCATCCGCTCGGGCGGAAGGAACTGGTCCTCCATCAGCTTGTTCATGTCGGCGTAGGTCAGGAATCCCTTCCGCCGGCCTTCCTCGATGAGCAGCTTGATCGTGTCTTCGATGCGCTCGGACATCGTCACCTCGATTCGGTTCCTCGGGAGTGCGGCTCCAGCGTGCCGGCGGCAGGGGCGCCGGGCTCCGCGGGGTCCGCGTTGGCCGCGCCGGGTACCTTGATGGCGCGCAGCCGTACGTGCAGTTGGGTCAGTCGGTCTCGAATGGCCGCGTCGTCGCCTCCGTCGGCGAGCAGGCGGCGGCCCTCGTCCAGGGAGCGCTCGACCTCGAGGCGCTCCAGGTATCCCAGGGCCCCGTCGAGCAGGGCCTGCGGGCTCTCGGCGCGGGCAGCGTGCTCGCGGATCGGGACGACGAGGTCCCGCGCGCGCGAGTCGGCCAGCTCGGCCAGCAGGGCGTCCACGTCCAGCGGGTCGACCCCGCGGCGGTGCAGCGCGCCCAGGGCCCGCAGCACCTCGCCGACGTCCTCGATCGGGCAGCCCTCCCCGCGCGGCAGCGCCAGCGGGGCCAGGCTGTTGTCCAGGAGCACCGCGCCGACGAGCTCGCCGTAGGCGCGCCGCAGCCCCGGCGCGCCGCGACGGGCGCGGTCCTCGCGAGCGGGGGGGGCCTCCGCGCTGGGCGCGGCGGGCCGGGCCGGCGTGCGGCCGGACGCCCGCGTGGCGCGCGCGCCGGAGCTGCCCCCGTGGGAACCCGGACGCGAGCCCGGGCGCGGCCGGCGCTCGTGCAGGGCGGAGAACGCCTCGCGCACCCCCTCGATCGGGGTGCCGAGGTGGTCGGCGAGCTGGGCCAGGCGCTCCTCGCGCGCCAGGGCCTGGGGCAGGCGCCCGACGAGCTCGAGGATCTCGTCGACCTCGTGCAGCCGCGCCTGGCCCGTCAGCCCCTCGAGGCTCGCCAGGCAGAACGGGAACCAGTCGACGGGCTCGGCCAGGAGCTGCTCGAAGGCCTCGCGGCCCTCGCGCAGCAGCCAGTCGCACGGGTCGACGCCCGCGGGCAGGCGCACCACGTCGAGGTCCACCTCGAGGGGCAGCAGCCCCGCGAGCGCCTTGCGCGTCGCGCCGCCGCCGGCCTCGTCGCCGTCGAAGACCAGCGTCACGCGCCGCGCGCCGGCGCGGCGGACGAGGCGCGCGTGCTCGTCGGTCGTCGCCGTGCCGAGCACGGCCGCCACGGTCCGCAGGCCCACCTGGTGCGCCGCCATGACGTCGGTGTAGCCCTCGACCAGCACCAGGTGCCCGCTGCGGCGCACGTGGTCGCGCGCGAGGTCGAGCCCGTAGACGAGCTGGCTCTTCTTGAAGAGCGGCGTCTCCGGCGTGTTGATGTACTTCGGGCCGGCGCGGTAGCCGTCCGGCTCCCCGCCCCCGCCGTCGCCCAGGCGGCGCGCGCCGAAGCCGACCGGCCGGCCGCGGTCGTCGGCGATCGGGATCGTCATGCGGCCGCGGAAGAAGTCGTAGGGGCGCCCGGTGTCGTTGCGGCGCACGAGGCCGACCTCGAGCAGCTCGTCGAGGCCGGGGCCGCCGGCGCCGGCCGCCTCGACCAGCGCGCGCCCGTGCCCGGGGGCGAAGCCGACCCCGAAGGCCTCGGCCGTCTCGGCCGCCAGGCCGCGCCCGAGCAGGTAGTTCAGGGCGCCGCGACCCTCCGGTCCGCGCAGCGACCGCGCGAAGCGCTCGCGGGCCCAGGCCACGGCCTCGTACAGACGCTCGAAGCGGCGCCGGGCGGCGTCGTCGCCCCGGCCGCGACGGGGCAGCTCGACCCCCGCGCGCGAGGCCAGCTGCTCGAGCGCCTCGAGGAATTCGAGGTTGTCGAAACGCTGGACGAAACTGATCTGATCTCCGCCGGTCCCACAGGAGCCGAAGCAGTGCCAGGTGCCCCGGCGCGGGTCGACCTTGAACGAGGGGGTCTTCTCCTCGTGGAACGGGCAGCACGCCGCCCAGAGCGAGCCGGCCCGCCGCAGACCGGGGACACGCTCCCGCACGACCTCCTCGACGGGGAGGCGGGCCTTGATCTCCTCGATCGCGCGCTTGAAGGAATCGTCTCGCAAGGACGGGGTGGGACGGCCCGGGGGGGCCGGGGGTTCGCGCCAATCCCGGTCGTCCGCGGTCCGCCCGGGGCACGGGCCGCGCCTCCGCGGACCCGCGTGCGCCACGCCGGCCCCGGACGGGCCGGGTGGGCGGGGCGGAACGGGCGGCGGGGGCGGCTCGGGAGACCCGGACGGGCCGGGGCCGGGACCGGATCCGGAGGAGAGTCCGCACGGGGCTCCGGAACGGGTCCTGGCCGGGGCCGGGACGTCGGTGGCGAGCTGGGTGTCGTCTGGGCTGGGGAAGGGGACCCCTGGGGGGCCGGGAACGGGGATGCGGGGCGCCGCGGACGGCCGCCCGGCGGGCGGCGCGGGCCGGCGGCGGACCCGGGGAGAGCTGCGGTGAAAGACTACTCTGGGCTCGGCCCTGGGGCCGGGAAGGGGCGACGCCGGGCCTTCCGCTCCGGAGGATCCGCCCCATCCGGATCCGCCGGAGGGCCGCCGAGGGCCCTCCAGGGGTCCTGGAGGGCGCTGGGGCCGGGGAACGGCGTGGACGGGGACGGCGATCCGGTGCGCGGACGGCGGACGGAGATCGCGGGTGCGCGGGTCGGTTCCGGCCCGTCCCGTGTCGATCCTCCGGCTCGGCCAGGCCGGACCCCGTCGAGGTCCACCTGGGCGTCCGACCGGAGGGTCGAAGGGTCGGGCGTCTGCGAGGAGCGGGGGCGCGTCGAGGACTCCCGGAGGGCGGGCCCGCGCAGGGCCGATCGTGCCGGTGGGCTGGGGAGTCCGTGGGCGGCGGGCGCCGGAGGGCCGCGGCTCGCGGAACTGGGCCTAGATAGCGAACGACCCCCACCGACTCAACACCAAAGAACCCAATCCCTCCCCCTCTCCCCACCCCGGAAGGGGCACCCCCCAGCTACTCCGCGGCGCGCGCGCGGCAGACCCCGCCCCCCGGTCCGCCGTTCCCGCTCCGCCCCGTCCCCACGCCCCACGGCCGTGCGCCGATCCGGGTCCACACCCCGATCCGGGTCCGCCGGTCCGCGCTCGGGGTCGGGACCGGGTCAGGCGCCGGATTCCGTCGCGCGGGATCCGCCGGCGTCCGGGGCCGGATCGGGGCGCGGTCCGGACGGGCCGGGGCCGCGGGCCAGGGCGAGCAGGTCCTCGAGCGCGAGGCCCTCCGGTCGTCCGCGCGGGTCGAGGCCCAGCTCGGCGATGCGCCGGCGCGCCAGGGTCGCGTCGCCCCAGGCCTCGCGGAGGCGCCGCTCGAGGGTCTGGCGTCGGTGCCGGAACAGCACCTCCACCACGGCGTCGAACGCGGCCAGCTCCGCGGGCGGCGGCCGGTCCGCGCGGAGCTCGAGCCGGATCACCGCGCTCTCCACCTTCGGCGGCGGCCAGAACAGCCGCGGCGCGACGGTGCGCAGGCGCCGGCCGGCGTGCGTGACGGCGAGGCGCAGTCCCAGCGGTCCGCGGTCGCGGCCGCCCGGCGGGGCGAGGATGCGGTCGGCCACCTCGGCCTGCACCAGGGCCGTCATCGCGCGCGGAGGGTTCGGCAGCCGCGCCAGCAGCACCAGGAGCGGCGAGGCGACCGAGTACGGCAGGTTCGCGGCGAGCTGCCACGGCTCGTCCACCGGGAGGCGCGCGAGCACCTCGGGCGCGAGCGCGTGCTTGCCCGCCAGCACGTCGACGTTCAGCACCTCGAGCCGCTCGGGCTCCGGCGCCAGGTCGCGCGTCACCGCCGCGAGCCGCGCGTCGATCTCCACGGCGACGACCCGCGCGCCGGCGAGCAGCAGGTGCTGGGTCAGGAACCCGCCCCCCGGCCCGACCTCGAGCACCGTCTCCCCCGGCTGCGGGTCGGCGTCGCGCGCGATCGCCTCCGCGAGGTTCGCGTCGACCAGGAAGTTCTGGCCGAGCCGGCGCGAGGGGCGCACCCCGGCGGCCTCGAGCGCGGCGCGGAACTCGCTCCACGGCCGCGGCCGCGCCGTCATCGCCGCGCTCCGTCCAGCAGGATCCCGAGGGCGGGGTGCGCGCCGGGCTCCGCCGCCAGCCGCTCGAGCATGGGCAGCGCCGCGCGGCCCCAGCGCCGCCCGACCGCGCGCAGCCGGCGGGCGGCGGCCTCGCCGGTCCCCCACTCGGGCGCGCGGTCGCGCAGGTAGCTCTCGGCGTCGACGGCGCAGCGCAGGCCGACGTCGCGCGCCCGCGTGCGCGGGTCGAGCCCGCGGGCGAAGAACTTCTGGGTCGAGCCCCCGTAGATCGGCTGGCGCCACGACAGGTACGAGCCGCCCAGCACGGCGCGCCGGTCGGAGGCGGGCGCGCTCGGCACGGAGCCGTCGGTCCACTCCCAGACGTTCCCGATCAGGTCGTAGCAGCCCTGCGGCGAGCGCCCGGCCTCGAACGTGCCGACGGCGGAGGGGCGGCCCAGGGCCAGCTCCAGGGTGTTGGCGACCGAGGTCTGGGGGATGTCCCCCCACGGGTAGCGGAACGCGCGGGGACCGCCGGCCGCGAGGATCCACTCCTCGGTCGACGGCAGCCGCATGCCGCGCCAGGCCGCGAACGCGCGCGCCTCCTCCACCGTCAGGAAGGAGACGGGCCAGTCGAGCGTCTCCGGAGCCCACCCGCGCGCCTCCACGGCGAGCTCGGGCGCGACCGCGGCGCCGGCCGCGAGCCACTCCCGCCAGGCGCCGCGCGTCACCTCGAAGCGGTCGACGAGCAGGTCCCGGTCGGTGCGCAGCTCGAGGAACTCCGCCGGGTAGAAGCAGCGCGTGGGCGGCAGGTGCGCGAGGCCCTCGAGGTCGCGCAGCGCGCGCTCGCCCTCCACGGCGCCGTCGCCGCAGGACGCGACCAGGGTGACGAGGGCCGCCGCGCGGAGGAGCGCCCGCGCGGCCGGCGTCGCCGCGTGGCGGCGGACTCGCCTCCCCACGGTTGCCAGGGGCTACTGGCCCTCGTCGGCGACGAAGATGTCCACGCGGCGGTTGCGCTGCCGGCCCTCGGCCGAGCCGTTGTCCGCCACGGGGTCGTTCGGGCCGAAGCCCATGACCACCACCTTGCCGGAGGCCATGCCGGCCTTCTCGGTCAGGTACGCGGCCACCTCGACGGCGCGCGCGGCGGAGAGCTGCAGGTTGCCGTGCGGGAACATCTCGAGCGTCTTCGGCTTCGCCACCGGCACGTTGTCGGTGTGCCCGCGCACGTACACGAGCCCGTGCGCCGCGTTGTCGATGTCGGCCGCGACGTCGTCCAGCACCGTCCGCGCGTCCTCGCGGACGCTGGCCGAGCCCGTGTCGAACAGGATCGAGTCGCGCACGCGGTAGACGAAGCCGCCGTCGACGCGGAACTTGGTGACGTCACCGGGGTTCGGGCCCAGCTCGGCGATGATGCTCTGCAGGTCCGAGAGGCGCTGGTCGATGTCGTCGGTGTTCGAGGCCTCGATGGCCGCGGCGCGCACGTCGAGCTGGTCCCGCAGGCGGCGCATCTCGGCGTTCTGGAGCTCCCAGTTCTCCTCGAGGCGGTAGTACTCCTGCTGCCAGCGCTTGGCCTCGGCGACGGCGTCCTGGTAGTCCTCCTGCGTCTTGCAGGAACTCGCGGCGAGGCCCGAGAAGAGGGCGAGGGCGACGACGAGGCGCGTGCGGGTGTTCTTCATGCCTGGTGCTTCGCGGATGCTGGGTGCCGGCGGGCCGGAGAGGGTCCGTCGAGGATCGGGGACGGTGGGTGTCGAACAGCGGAGGGAGTCTCGGGTCCGGCGCCGGAGGTGGCCGGGTCTCCCCCCCGGCGCGCCTCTCCCGGACGGTCTCCCCGGGCCGGTCGGGCCGGCGGGAGCTCCGGAGCGCTCGCGACGCGGTGCAGACTAGCGCGCGGCCCGCGAAACTCCACGCCCCGGCGCGGGCCGCGCGGCGCCGGGGGCGTACGCGACGGGAGCGCCGCGACTTGCGTCCCGGCGCTCCCGGCTGGAAGGCGCGCGCCCGCGTCGGCCGTGCACGTCAAGCCCGTCGTCCCGGGGTCCGCCGGGCCGGTCGGCCCGGGGCCGGCGGGATGCGCGTGCGGGGAGCGGGGCTCAGCCCGAGAACTCGCCTCCGAACATGCCCGCGATGCCCTTGGCGAGCTCGGAGGGCAGCCCGCGGGCGACGCTCATGACGACGGGGATGGAGAGCACCAGCAGGACGGAGGTGGCGATCAGGACCGCCTTGGCCCAGACGGGCTCCTCCTCTTCCTCCTCGGTGCGGGCGGCGGCCGCCGCGCGGGGGCGGCGGACGGAGCTGGCCGCGGCGCCGGCGGCGGCGGCGCGGGCGGGAGCCGGCTCCGGCTCCTCGTCCTCCAGCTCGAGCTCGCCGATGTCCTCGACGTCGTCCTCGAGGATCGTGTCGGCGTCGGAGATCTCCTCGGTCGCCATCCCCGTCTCCAGGTCGGCGTCGTCCTCGAAGACCAGGTCCTCGCCCATGCCGCCGAGGTCGACGACCTCGCCGCCGGAGAGCTCGTTGCGCAGGTTGTGCACGTCGGCGCGGCGCAGGCGCATGGTGTCGCCCTGGCGGAACGCGCGGATCTCGCCCTCCGAGACGAGGCGCTTGAGCTCCTCCTCCTTGAGGTGCAGCTCCGTCAGGGCCTCCTCGAAGCTGTAGAAACCTTCTTCTGCCACGTCGCGACTCCTTGGGGGTTCTCTTCGGGTGGGACGGACGGCGCGGCCGCCTCGGGGCGGGGCCGACGGGCCGCCGGGGACGCGGGCCTACTGCCCGCCGGGGATCGGGAGACCCTGGGACAGGAACTGCTCCCGCAGGGTCTTGTAGTCGTACTTCGAGCTGTCGTTGAAGCCGTCGAGCAGCAGGTCGAGGTCGATGCGGCGCGCGCCGACGAGCTTGACCTCCTGCATCGAGTCGCCGCCGCCGCGCGCCTGGTACACGGCGAGCCGCATGGTCTCGGTGTCGACCAGGTACAGGATCGAGGCGCCGGTGATGTCGCTGCCGGTGACGGCGATCATGCGGTTGTTCGAGTCCGCCGAGGCGCCGCCGCCGAGGCCGAGCACCTGGGTCGTCTCGGTCCCGGGGTCGCCGCCGCCCTGCAGCGCGGAGGCGCGCGCCAGCCCGAGGGCGGTCAGCGCGCAGCCCGCCACGAGGATCCAGCCGGGCAGGCGGCCGGCGAGGGCATTCGATCGGGTGGACGCTCGCATGGGTCTTCGTGCCGTCTCGGGCCCGGACGATCCCGGACCGGGGGGGCGTATCCTAGCCGGTCGGGGCGGTTGCGAAAAAGCCCGCCGACCGGCGCGCCCGCGGTCGGGCCGTCGCGGGTCGGGCCGCGGCGCAGCGGGGCCGCCCCCGGTCGCGGGGCCCTCCCGGGGGCCTACCAGCGCGCGAGCTCGCCCGAGATCTCCTCGACGACGTCCTTCAGCGTCGCGAACCCCAGGGGCGCCTCCGGCGTGCCGACCAGGGCCGCCCGCGCCCCGGCGGCGCGCATGCGGACCAGGGCGCGGTCGAGGCCCAGGTGCGGGGGCAGGACGAGCAGCTCGCGCAGGTGGTCCTCGACCCGCGCCCCGGGGCCCGCGGCCAGGACGTCGAGCTGGTGGACGTAGCTCGCCACGCGCCCGTCGGCGCCGACCACCGGCAGGCGCGTGAAGCGGCTCTCGCGCACGGCGCGCAGGCGCTCGGCCTCGGTGGCGTAGGCCGCGAGCACCTCGACCTCGTCCCAGGGCACGCTGACCTCCCGCACGCTGCTGCGGCGCAGCCCGAGCACGTTCTGGGCGAGCTCCTCCACGTGCGGCCCGTGGGAGCCCGGCGCGGAGGCGCGGATCAGGTCCACGACCGCGCGCGGTCCGCCGCCCCGGGCCAGGGCGGGGTCGCCCAGGCC
>JAUIDW010000156.1 GCA_030428395.1 bacterium
AGCCCCTGCCGGTTCGAGCAGCTCGTGACGTCGCCGGACCGGACCCGCCGGTGGCCCGGGCGCACACCTGGCTGCTCACCCACGGCTGGCTCCGCCACGGCCGCCTGGCCTTCGCGGAGGGACCACGGGCGACCTGAACGCCGGGCCGCCGCCCGCGACCCGCCGGCGCGTGCCGCCCACCCCGGCCCGCGCCGCGAGTAGCGGGGCACCACGGACCTCGCGAACCGGAGCAGCCGCACGCCACGGTCGTCGAGCGAGGCCCCGCGATGGAATGGCCTGCCGGAGCCCGGCGAGGAGGACCCTCCGGGACGGAGCCCGGTGAACCGGCCCGCGAGAACCGGCGTCGGAGTGCCGGGCCGCGTGGTCCGGCACGCGAGGACCGACGCGCGAGGACCGACGCGCGAGGACCGACGCGCGAGGACCGCGGCCGGGCGGGCGTGCCGTGCCGGGGAGATCGGGCGGATGGGGGCCGCGGTGGCCTAGGGCGGCGAGGCGTTCCTCAGGCCGCGAGGCGTTCTTCGTGGTCGGGGACGAAGGCCTCGGCGGCGCGGCGGAGGATGGCCTGGGCGGCGCCGGGGTCGACGCCGAGGTAGGTGAGCTCGCGGCAGGTGGCCTGGGCGGCGTAGTCGCGCTCGGGGCCGATGGAGAGGAAGAGGTCGAGGCGGTGGGCGAGGGAGGCGAGGGCGGCGGCGCGCTCGTGGCCCTCGTTCTGCTCGAAGTGGTGGTGGCCGCCGGCGACGGCGACGAGCTCGGCGGGCAGGTTCCAGGCCTCGGCCAGGACGCGGCCCGCGGGCTCGTGGTGGTCGTGGAAGAGGCGGCCGAGGAGGGCGGGGGTGACGTCGCTGCTCTTCTTCGCCTCGCCGTTGAGGACGGCGATCAGGGCGACCTTCCCGACGTCGTGCAGGAGGCCGATGAGGAAGGCGCGCTCGGGGTCCTCGCCCAGGGAGGGCGCGATGGCGCGCGCGATGGAGGCGACCGAGAAGGACTGGCGCCAGACGCGCTCGGCCTGGGCGGTCAGGGCCTCGAAGCGCAGGATCACGCTGCGCATCGAGATCGCGAAGATCATCGAGCGCAGCTGGCGCAGGCCGACGCGCATCACCGCCTCGCGCAGCGTGTCGGCGGGCTGGTGCCCGGCGTACAGAACCGAGTTGGCGGTGCGCAGCAGCTCGCTGGACAGCACCGGGTCGCTCGAGATGCGCTCGACGATCTCGGTGAGCTCCACGTCGGGGCGGGACGAGAGCTGCATGACCGCCATGCTGGTCGAGGGCAGCTGGGGCAGCTCCAGGTCGCCGGCCGCGATGCGGCGGTCGACGTGCTCGAGCAGCTCGCGCTCGTGCGGGCGCAGGTCGGCCGTACGGTGGCGCGCGTCGTCGAAGTTGACGACGGTGAAGAAGCCCGAGTCCTCGAGGCCCTCGGTGGCGGAGGAGCTCGCCTCGGAGCTGGGTGCCGCGGGCCGGGCGACGTTCCTGGCGGCGGACCTGGACGCTGCACCGCGACGGCCGGACGACCGCGCGGGGCCGCGATGCGACGCGGCGCGGGCGGGGGGAGGCGAGCCGAGGAGGCCGCGGATCCAGCGGAGCAGGGACATCGCTGCCGGGCGCCCGGGGACGCGGACGCCCGACCCCCCGTCATCGGCAGGTCGGGCGTCGAGGGTTGAGGGCCGGGCCGGAAGCCGTCCGCGGGGCGCCGGCGCGCGCCACCGGGCGACGCCCCGGGCGGGGCCGCCGGGTCCGGGACCCCCCCTAGAAGGTCGAGAAGCGGAGCCCGAAGCTCTCCGGGCCGCGCTGGACCGCGAACAGCATCGTGCCCGAGAAGTACTCGTCGACCAGGCTCGCCTCCGGGGCGTCGAAGCCGCCCAGGGGGCTCCCGGCGCCGGCGGCCTGCCCGAGCATGTCGCCGAAGCCGAGCATGGTGCGCAGGTACGTGCGCGTGTCGGTCAGGCTGACCACGGGCTGGCGCGTCAGGGGCTGGAGCGCGGCCGAGAAGCGCTCGTTGTCCAGCGCGCTGGGCGCGTCCGGCGAGTTCGCGTTGCCCAGGGCCGAGCGCACGGCGGTCGGGTAGAACGAGAACACGAGCGAGTCGTCGAGGAAGGCCCACCACACGCCGAGGCCGCCCTCGGGCGCGGCCAGGTGGTGGATCCGGGCGCCCTCGAACTCCTCGGTCTGCAGCAGCGGGTCGACGCCCGCCATGGCCAGCGCGCGGTCCAGGAACTCGGCGACGAGGCCGGAGTCCTTCAGGCCGACGATGGTGGCGCCGCCCATGGACGTGTCGAGCGCGCCCGCGCCCATCAGGAGCGCGCCGCCGACACCCATCAGCGACTCCTCCTCGGGCACCTCCATGCTGAAGCTGCCGAACTCGCCGGTCAGCTGGGCGAGCAGGTCGTTCTCGAAGTCCAGCCCGGTCATCTGCGCCATGCCGTCGATCTGCTCGCGCATCTGCGGGTACTCGTCGGGGTAGTGGTCCTCCATCAGGTCCATCACGCCGCGGTACAGCCCCCAGACGTCGAAGCTGAAGAGGCCGACGCTCGAGCTGTCGCGCGGCATCAGCCGGCCCATCCCCAGCGGCAGGGGCCCGAACAGGTCGAGCATCGCGTGCAGGGCGCCGGTCCTCGGCATGTGCACGTGCAGGCCGAGGTCGAGGTCCTCGCCGGCTCCCACCCCGGCGCTGGCGTACACCCAGCGGGTGTCGAACAGGCCCAGCAGGTCGAGGGTGTCGCGCTCCTCCTCGGCCATCTCCTCGAGCTCGACGGTCATGTCGAGCACGCGGCCCAGGTCGAGGAACATCTCGAACGCCTCGGTCGTGCCCGCCGCGCCGCGCGCGCCGGCGAACCAGGGGTTCGTGTCCATGCCCTCGGAGTCGCCGGTGCCGCGGCGTCGGTCCACGACGCCCTGGGCGAGGTCGAGCGTGTTCTGGACGCCGCGCGAGCCGACCAGGCCGTACAGGCCGTCCACCTCGAACGACGTCAGCGTGTCGATCACGTCCGAGTCGGCGCCGCGCGACTCGAACACGACGAGCTCGACCTCCTCGTAGGAGTCGGTGGAGACGCCCGCGTCGCGGCCGACCTGCTCCATCAGGCGGGCGTGCAGCGAGGCGAAGGCGGCGGAGTCCTCGCCGGGGTCGACCACGAGCCCGAAGCCGGGCTCGAGGCCCTCGCCGACCGGGACGAGGAAGGCCAGGACCGAGCCGTGGATCGACTCGAGGACCTCGTACGGGTCGACGTCGTGCACGCCCTCCTCGCCCTCGCCGGAGCCGGTGCCGGACTCGAGCTCGTCCCACAGCGCGTCGACGAGCGGCCTGACCTGCTCGTCCCGCAGGAAGCGGAACCAGGCGTTCCCCTCGGCCGCGGCGCGCACGCCGTCGAGGTCGTGCGCGGACACGACCCACACGGCGTCCCCGGGCAGGCAGTGCAGCAGCTCGGCCGGCGCGCCCCCGGGACGCGGGATCTCCTCTTCCTCCGCCTCGACGACGGCGGCCTCCGCCTCGGGCGGCGGCGCCGCCGGCGGTCCGGCGGGCTCCTGGAAGGGTGCGGCGGCGGCCAGCGGGGCGAGGCAGGCGAACGGCAGGATGCGGTGGGCTCTCATGTCGGCTTCTCCCGGTCGGGTGCCCGGCGGGGGGCCGGGGGGTGTTCCACCTCGCGCCTTTCGGCAGGCGTCCGAGCCGTTCCGTAACCAAACCGAACTGACTGGGTTCCGTGTGGAACCGCCAGGGGAGAGCCGCCCGCGGGGGTCGCTCGGAGCCTTTCCCGGGCCGCCCACCGGGGCGCGCCGGCCCCGCCTCGATCCGCGGGTGCGAGCAGGCCCTCGGCGGGGAGGCAGCCGCTCCAAGTCCCTTCGCCCGAGGGGATTCCGACGGGGAACACGCCCTCCGTCCACACGGAACCCAGTCAGTCCCGGATGGGCACCCGGCCCGCGATCGCTCCGTCGTGCCCCCCCCCGGAACGCGCGAGGCGGCGGGCGGGCGCCGGGTCGAGTGGGCGTCGTCCCCTGACGGTCGCCGGCCCGGGCGGGCACCGGCCTCCGGCCGAGCGGGGGGCTCGCGGGTGCGGTCGGCGCGAGCCTCCCGGCGGGCGCCGGCGGCGCCCGGCGCGGTCAGCGGTCCTCGGCCGGGGGCGGGGCGGGGACCCAGGCCATGCCGTCGGGTTCGGCGCCGGTGGGGATGCGGTCGGCGACCGACCAGGTCGCGAGGTCCAGCACGGTGACGATGTCGGCGTTCGTGTTGGCCACGAAGGCGCGCTTGCCGTCGGGGTGCAGGAGCAGGCCGACCGGGACGGGGCTCTGGCCGAACTGGTCGCCGAAGAGACGGCCCTCCTGGTCGCTCTGCGCCTCGAGGGCCATCGGGATGCGCGCGAGCTCCTCGTGGGTGGCCGCGTCGAAGACGGCCACGTCGCCGGAGGCGGCGTTGGACACCAGCACGTGGCGGCCGTCGCGGGTGATCTTGAGGCGGATGGGGAACTGGGCGCAGGGGACCTCGGCGGCGACCTCGAGCGTCTCGGTGTCGACGACCGAGAGCGTGTCGCCGGCGCGGTTGCCGACCCACACGCGGCGGCCGTCGGGGGTCACGTCGATGGCCTCGCAGCCGGCGCCGGTGGGCAGGACCTTGCGCAGCTCGCCGCTGGCGAGGTCGACGACGCTGATCGAGCCCGAGGCGATGTTGGCGACGTACGCGCGGGCGCCGTCGGGGGCCTGGGCCAGCATGTGGGAGGCGTTCTGCTCGGTCGGGTACGACGCCAGCACCTCGCCCGCGAACGGGTCCACGCGCACGACGGCGCGGTTGACCTCGCAGGTGACCAGGACGGACTTGCCGTCCGGGGCGAACTCGATGCCGTGGGGGCGGCGGTACTCGCCCAGGTCCACGGTGCGCACGACCTCGCGCGCGACGCAGTCGAACACGGTCAGCGTGCTGCCCGGCGAACCCTGGGGGCCGTAGTCGCACACGACCGCCGTGCGCCCGTCGGGCGACACCGCGGCCTCGTGGGGGCCGGCGCCGGTGGGGGAGGTGTGCAGGCGCTCGCCGGTCTCCGGGTCGTACAGCGAGAGCGTCGCGTCGCGCTTGTGCAGGACGAGCAGGAGTCCGCCGTCCGCCCCGGCGCGCGCGGCCGCGGGCGCGGCGACGGGCGCGGGCGTCGGCGTCCCGGCGAGGGTCAGCGCGGCGAGGAGAAGGGCATGCATGGGGATCTCCCGGGTGGTAGGTTCCTGGCGCGGCGGCCGCCGGAGGGTGTGCCCCCGGCGCGACCGGAAGGCGGATGCTACGCCGGCCCCGCCCGCGCATTCGCCCCCCTTACGCGACGTGAACGACCCCAGCTCGACGCCCTCGCCGGACGCCGGGAGCCGGGCCCGCGGGTGCCTCCGCGTCCAGGGCGTGCTGCTGTCCGTGCTGCTGCTGCTGGTCCTCGGCGTCGAGGTCGGCCTGCGCCTGGTGCCCGTGCCCGGCTTCCGCCCGGCGGACCTGGACCCGATCACGCCGCAGCTGCGGGCCGCGCGCATCGAGCCGCACCCCTACCTCGCCTACGCGAACAAGCCCGGCTACGTCCTCGACGGCAAGAACCACCGCATCTCGCACAACGCCCTGGGGTTCCGCGGGCCGGAGACGACGTGGGAGAAGCCAGCCGGGGTGTTCCGCATCGTCTGCCTGGGCGGCTCGAGCACGTACGGGCACGGCCCGAGCGCGAACGAGACCACCTGGCCCGCGCGGCTCGAGGCGCTGCTGAACGAGGCCGCGGTCGCCGGCGCCCCGCGCGTCGAGGTGATCAACGGCGGCTGCCAGGGCTACTCGAGCTTCGAGAGCCTGATCAACCTGTCCGTGCGCATGGTCGACCTCCGGCCCGACCTGGTGCTGGTCTACCACGGCATCAACGACGTGCGCTGCGCGCTGTACCCCGGCGTCGTGCGCGACAACCGCCACTGGCGCGCGCTGTGGCCCACGGCGCGCAAGCCCGAGCTCCAGGCCCTGCTCGAGCGCACCGTCACGTTCCAGATCTGGCGGCGCTACTTCACCGGCTACGTCACGGAGGCCCAGGACCTGGGCACGTACCTGATCGTGGACTTCGGGCGCTACGCCGACGCCTACGCGCAGCCGACCGACGCCGACCTCGGCTTCGCGAGCTTCCAGCGCAACCTCGTCAGCATCGTCGAGGTCGCGCGCACCCACGGCGCGCAGCCCGTGCTGGTCACGCAGGCGATGCAGGCGAGCGACCTCGACGGTGCCTCGTCGAAGCAGGCGCAGCTCGACGGCCTGGCGCGGGCCGACGCGATCGTGGAGGCCGTCGCGGTCGAGCGCGGCGTGCCGCTGGTCGACGCGAAGCCCGTGCTCGAGGCCGCCGCCGCGCGCCAGCGGGAGGAGACCGGGTCCCAGTCGATCTTCACCCACGAGGTCCACCTGCAGGACGGCGGGGCCGACCTGCTGGCGCGCACCATCGCGGCGCGGCTCGTGGCCGACGGCCTGGTGCCGGGGCGCTAGCTAGCCGCTCGCGTCGCCGTCGGGTCCGCCCAGGCGCTTCGACAGACGCGCGAGGGCGCGGAAGAGCTGCGCGCGGACGGCGCCCTCGCTCTTGCCGAGCTGCGCGCCGATCTCGGCGCGCGACAGGCCCAGCACGTGGGCCATCGAGACGACCTCGCGGTCCTCCTCGCCGAGCTCGTCGAAGGCCGCCTCGATGCGCGCGAGCTCCTCCCGCACCATCGCCTGGTGGCTCGGCGTCGCGAAGCTGCCGTAGCAGGCCAGCACGGCCGCGTCGCCTTCCCCGGGCGCCACCTCGCGCAGCGCGTCGCGCTTCTGGGCGAGGTAGTAGTCGCGGCGGTCGACGATCTTCCGCAGGGCGGTCGTGTACAGCCAGCGCTTGAAGGCGTCCTCGCCGGGGTGCTGGAAGCGCCCGGCGTTGGCCAGCACCTCGCGGCAGACCGACTGGACCAGGTCCGAGCTCGACTCGCGCGCGCGGATCAGCGGCCCGGCGCGCAGCCGCACGAAGGCCCGCAGGCCCGGCAGGTGCTGCTCGATCAAGGCCTCCACGGCCCGCCGGTCGCCGCCGACGGCGGCCCGGGTCAGCTCGGGGTCCTCGTCCGACACGCCCCCATTTAGCGGCAACGGACGCGGCACCGCAGGGCCGCGTCCGTTGTTCTTGTCCGCCCGGGTGGTCCCGGGTCGCCGGGCCGCCGGATGAAGGGGGCGCCGAGGCGCCGGGGCGCCCGGCCGGGGCCCGGGGCTCAGCCGAGCAGGTCGGAGACGACCTCGCGCTCGTGCTCGAGCTCGGCGACGGTCGCCTTCAGCTTCTCCTGGAGGAAGTCGGTGAGCTCGAGGCCCTGCACGATGCTCCAGCCCCCCTGGCCGTCGGCGCGGACGGGGAACGAGCTGATCAGGCCCTCGGTCACGCCGTAGGAGCCGTCGCTGCGCACGCACACCGAGCGCCACTCGCCCTCCGGCGTGGCCTGGCGCAGGTCGCGCACGTGGTCGACGAGGCCGTTGGCGGCGGAGGCGGCGCTGGAGAGGCCGCGGGCCTTGATGATCGCCGCGCCGCGCTGCTGGACCGTCTTGAAGAAGTCGCCGGTCAGCCAGGCCTCGTCCTGGATCACCTCGGCGGCCGAGCGCCCGTCGATCCGCGTGTTGACGAAGTCGGGCACCTGCGTGGCCGAGTGGTTGCCCCAGATCAGCGCGTGGGACACCGCCGAGGTGTGCACGCCCGCCTTGGCGGCAAGCTGCGCCTGGGCGCGGTTCTGGTCCAGGCGCGTCATGGCCGAGAAGCGCTCGCGGGGCACGTCGGGGGCCGAGTGCATCGCGATCAGCGCGTTCGTGTTGCACGGGTTGCCGACGACGGCGACGCGCACGTCGGACGCCGCGTGGTCGTTGATGGCGCGGCCCTGGCCGGTGAAGATCGGGCCGTTCTCCTTGATGAGGTCGTTGCGCTCCATGCCCGGCCCGCGCGGCTTGCTGCCCACGAGCAGGCACCAATTGGCGTCCTTGAAGCCGACGGCGGGGTCGCTGGTCAGGACCATGTCCTGCAGCAGCGGGAAGGCGCAGTCCTCGAGCTCCATGGCGACGCCCTCGAGGGCCTGCATGGCCTTGTCCACGGGGATCTCGACGAGCTGGAGGATCACCGGCTGGTCCGCGCCGAACATCTGGCCGCTGGCGATGCGGGGGAGCAGGGCGTAGCCGATCTGGCCGGCGGCGCCGGTCACGGCGACGCGGATGGGGGACTTGGACATGGCGCGGAGGGTCTTCTGCGGGGCTTCGGGCGGGTCGTGTGAGGTTGCGAGGGGCCGTGGACGCGGCCCGCGGGGGCGCTAGTTTGCCCGCCCCCGTTGTCCAGAGAAGCCCCGCGCCGCCGATTTCGGAAAAGGAGGGCGCACGGGGTTCCCGCCGACCGACGAAGGTCCCAGGGACTCGCTCCCGCGCGCCGGCCCGGAGCCGGCCCCTCACCGGTTACCCTGGGAGGGATCGGACCTAGGCCCCCTCGAACGCACCGGAACGACGCACGCCACCAGCGGCCCCGGCCGCGACCACGATGACACGAGCGCTGCACGCCCTGCCCGACGAGAAGACCCTCCGCGGCCTGCTGGCGGAGCTCGGCCACGAGGCGCGCGCGCAGCGCTTCGAGGTGGCGCCGAACCCGTGCGTCGGCGCCGCGGTGCTCGCCGGCGGCCGCGAGATCGCCCGCGGCTTCCACACCGTGTGGGGCGGCCCGCACGCGGAGGTCGAGGCGCTCGACGCGGCCGCGCGCTCCGGCGTCCCGCGCGAGGACTGGGACACCCTGGTCATCACGCTCGAGCCCTGCTCGAGCCACGGCAAGACGCCGCCCTGCACCGACCGCGTCCTGGCCGACGGCATCCGGCGGGTCGTGGTGGGCGAGCTGGACCCCGACCCGCGCCACCGCGGCGCCGGGCTCGAGCTGCTGCGGGAGCGCGGGGTCGAGGTCGTGCTGCTCAACGTGGCCACGCCGCTCAGCGAGGTCGCGCCCCACTTCCTGGCCTGGACCGACCCCGACCGCCGGCGCCGGCCGCGCCCGTGGGTGGTCGCCAAGTGGGCCCAGACCCGCTCCGGCCAGCTCGTGCCGCCCGAGGACTTCGGCGAGGGGCGCTGGATCAGCGGCCCCGAGTCCCTGCGCGAGGTGCACCGCCTGCGCGGCCGCGTCGACGCCATCGTGACCGGCGTCGGCACCGTGCTCGCCGACGACCCGCGCTTCACCGTGCGCCCGCCGGGCGACCCGTCGCGGCCGCCGCGGCGCGTCGTGCTGGACAGCGTCCTGCGCACCCCGCCGGACGCGCGCCTGTTCGCGCCCCCCGGCCCGGGCGAGGGCGGCGGCGAGGTCGTGATCCTGCACCAGGCCGGCCAGGGCTCCGCCCGGGCTCCGGCGCTCGAGGCCGCCGGCGCGCGGCTGGTCAGCGTGCGCTGCAACGAACAGGACCACGTCGAGCTGCGCAGCGTCCTCTCGTGGCTGTGGGACCAGGGCGCGCGCCGCGTCCTGGTCGAGGCGGGGCCCACGCTGCTGTCCCGCTTCCTCGAGACCCGCTTCGTCGACCAGCTGCGCGTGTACACCGGCAACGTCTCGGGCGGCCGCGGCGACTCGATGGCCGAGTGGCTGGGGCGCCTGGACCTGCGCGAGCGCCTCTACCGCGAGGTCGCCGACGACAGCGTCCTCGAGGCGTTCCTGAAGAGCACGCGCTGACGCCCGCGCCGCCGCCGCGCGGCGCTACTTCGCCCAGTCGGGGTACTTGAACCGCGCGGTGCGCGCCGCCTCGGTGTCGTCGAACTTGCGCACGAGCCGGCGCACCAGCTTCTCGGCCGCCCTGTCGTCCCCCGCGGCGACCGCGTCCTCGGCCTCGCGCAGCAGGGCCTCGGCCTCGCGCTCGCGCTTGTAGGCCGCGATGCGCTGCTTGTGGCGCTTGTCCTTCTCGACCTTGCGGACCGCCTTGTCGAGGTCGCGCTCGAGCGGCGTGTCCTCGAAGTCCGGCACCAGCTGCAGCAGCTGCTCGTACCCGGGGATCACGTCCTCCACGTCGCCGCAGGCGGCCACGGCGTCGGCCAGCGCCTGGTGCATGCCCGCGAGCGCGGCCTCCTCGCCGCGGAGCGCCTCGTCGGCGTACGCGGGCACCTCGGTCAGCGCGCGGATCCCCGCCCACGCCTTCAGCGCGCGCCCGTGGCGCTTCGACGCGGTGAACTTGGCGGCCTCGCGCTGGAGGCCGCGCACGCGCTGGAGGTCCTCCCACGAGATGTCCGGACCGGCGAGCTTGCGCGCGCCCGCGATGGCGTCGAGCAGCAGCCCCCGGTTCGGCGCCTGGCGCGTGTTGAAGCGCTGGTGCACCGCGCCGTCGGGCGTCTTCACGATCGCCTGGGGCAGGTACAGCTCGCCGTCGGCCTGCTGGAACTCGACGTAGAGCGCCGTCCACGGCCGCTGGTGCTCCTCGCACGTGCGCGAGCGGTACCGGGCGCAGCGGCTGACCTCGACCCGCTCGCCGTCGCGCTCGACGGTCACGGTCTCGATCGTGTGGGTCTCCGGCGAGGCGACGACCAGCACGAGGTGCTCGGCGTGCTTCGCGAGCTGCTTGTCCTCGAGCACGAACTCGCGGAAGTCGCGCACGTCGTCCGCCTGGTCGTCCAGCATCATCAGCAGCACGACCGGGGCGTTGCGCACGCGGCCGCGCTCGTACGCCTCGGCGAGCTCGCCGACGAACGTGCGCGGGCCCTCGCCCGCGGCGGCGCGGGGCGCGGGGGAGGCGAGCGGAGCCAGGCTCGCCGCGAGCACCAGGAGCGTCGGGGGGAGCATCGCGGCCAGTCTGCGGGGCCGGCGGCGGCGCCGCAACGCCGCGGACCCGCGGCCCTGGTGGGCCCCGCGGCGCCGTCCTACGATGCCCCGGCCACGCCGCGCCCGCCCTGCGCGCGGCCCGCGACCCGCTCCCATGCTCCTCACCCGCCGCCGCCTGCTCGTCGCCGCCGCGGTCGCGGGCGGGCTGGCGCTGCTGGTCGCGCTGAAGGGCTGCCGCAGCCTCGAGCGGGTCGAGGTGGTGCCCGTCCCCGCCGGGGCCTCCGAGGCGTTCCTCGCCGCCCGCGTCGCGCTGCGCGAGGCCGAGCGGTCCGAGGACCCGGAGGCGCGGTCCCTGGCCGCCGCCGAGGCGGCCCGCGCGCTCGAGCTGGCGCCCGGCTGGGTCGCTCCGGCGCGCCTGGTGGACGACCTGCTGCGCGAGGACCTGCGCGGCCTGGAGGCCCTCGCGGCGCGGCGCGCCGACCTCGCGGGCCCGGGCCGGACCGCGGGCGCGCAGTACCTCGCCGGGCGGCTCGAGGGCGACGCCGGCGAGGCCCGCTTCGCGCTGGCGGTGCGCATCGACCCCGACCTCGCCTGGGGCCACCACGGCCTCGCCTGGAGCGCCGCGCGGCGCGGCGACTACGGCGACGCCGCCCGGCGCCAGCGCGCCGCCCTGGCGCGCGCGCGCGACCCGTTCGAGCGCGCGTACTTCCGCGCCTCGCTGGTGCGCTTCCTCGGCGCCGCGGGCGACGAGGAGGAGGCGCTCGCGGAGCTCGAGGAGGCGCTCGCCGACGGGGAGCTCGCCGCCGTCGACCGCGTCGAGCTCGAACTGCTCGCGGCGGAGCTGGAGCTGGGCGTCTCCCTCGGCCTCGAGGGCCGCCGCGGGTACCGGCGCGGCCTCACGCTGCTGCGCGAGCGCGACCTGACCCCGGCCGAGGTCGAGCGCCTGGTCGCGCGCATGCGCGCGTTCGCCAGCGTGCACGACGTCGACGCGCTCGAGCTGCAGCTCGCCCTCGCGGCGCGCGAGGGCGCGCTGCGCGACCGGCTGCGCGCGGAGCTCATGCTGGACCACCGCCCGACGCCGCTGGCGCTGGCCCTGCTCGAGCGCGCCCGCGCCGCGGAGGGCCTCGCGCCCGCCGCGGGCCCCGTGCTGCGCGCGGCGCGCTTCGCCGGCGGACGCTTCGACCGCGCCGTCGACGCCTGGCTCGCGGGGCTGCCCCGCGCCGTGCTCGACGCGGACGGCCTGCCGCGCGACCCGCGCCTGGCGCGCGTGGTGGTCGACGCCCGCGCGTGGGCCGCCGCGCGCGAGGAGGGCGGCGAGGACGGCGCGCGCGCGGCGCTGGCGCGGCTGGGGGACTCGCTCGTGGCCGCGGGCTGGTTCGCCGAGGCGCGCGCGGTCGCCGCGTCGCTCGCGGGCGGCAGCGCGGAGCAGCTGGACCACGCGCTCGCGCTCGAGGGCCGGGCGGCCG
>JAUIDW010000517.1 GCA_030428395.1 bacterium
CGCCGTCCCGCTCGAGGCGCAGCGGAGCCGGGGGCGCGGCGGCCCGCGCACTCGCTCCCGCCGCGGGTTCCGGGAGCGGGCGGGCCGCGGCCGCAGCCGGCGCGCTCGCGCGGCGGTCGGCGCGTCGCTCGAGGTCCGCCACGCGGCGGCGCAGCTCGCCCAGCCGCCACAGCGCGTACAGGGCGACGGGCAGGCTCGCGAGGAACCAGACGGCCAGGCCGGCGATCACCAGGAACTGCATGCGAACCTCGGTCGGCGCGCGGCGATTGCGCTTGCGGACGCGCGCCCCGCACCGCTTCAATCGACCACGCTCCATGCCCCCGCACCAGCGATCCCCGCGACCGGCGTCGATTCGCCCGGCGAATCGATGGCCGGGGGCCCGCCGGCGGCGGCACGCGGCTGCCCTCGGGGCCCTGGCGGGCCTGCTCGCCCTCGCGGCCTGCCTCGAGACGCGCCACGCGACCCGGGCCCCGGACGGGACGGGCCTGTACGTGGAGATCGCCGGCGAGGGCCCCCGCACCGTGGTCGTGCCCCTGGCCGCGCGCTTCGCCCCGTACCTGATCCCCCCGCCGGTCGAGGGCGTCCGCGTGGTGCTCTACGACCCGCGCGCGCGGGGCCAGTCCGACTTCCCCCGCTTCGCCGACTTCCCGCGCCTGGGGCTCTGGGAGGACGTCGAGGACGTGCACGTCGTCCTGCGCCAGCGCGCCCTCGACCGCGTCGTGCTGGTCGGCTGGTGGTACACCGCCGCGGTCGCCGCCCACTACGCCGCGCGCCACCCCGAGCGGGTCGAGGCGCTGATCCTGATCGCGCCGCTCCCCATCCGCAGGTACCCGCACGTCACCGACGCCGATCGCGCCATCGCGCGCCGGCCGGGCGCGGAGGAGCTCGCGGCGCTCGAGCTGCGCGCGCGCGGCACGGAGGGCGACACCGCGGCCTTCTGCCGCGAGCTGCAGGCCGCCACGCTGCGGGTCCTGCTGCACGACCCCGCGCTCGCGGAGGAGGCGGACGCCGAGTACTGCCGTCTGCCGAACGAGCGCCCGGCGCGCCTGGGCGGCCTGATGGGCGACGTGTTCGACGGGCTCGGCGACTGGGACTGGCGCGACTCGCTCGCCGCGCTGCCGGTCCCCACGCTGGTCGTCCACGGCGCCTCCGACCCCACGCCGCTCGCCAGCTCCGAGGAGTGGGCCGACACGCTCCCCCGCGGCCGGCTCACCGTGATCGAGGGCATGGGCCGCATGCCGTGGCTGGAAGCTGGCGACGAGCTGAACGCCGCCATCGGCCGCTTCGTCCGCGAGGTCGCGCCGCGGTAGGCGTCGCGCCGTTCGTGCGGTCGCGCCGCGCCGGGCGCCGCGCGCGTGCGGTCGAGGACGAGGAAGGAGCGCCGGGCCCCGGGTACGCGCGCACCCGGGGGCCCGGCGATCCCGGTCAGCGCGGTCCGTAGGGCGAGAGGAGCGCGCGCCAGCGTTCGTAGCCGGAGAGGTCCCAGTCCCACTCCTGCCGGAGGGCCGCGACCTCGCCGTCGCGCGCGGGCCCCACGGAGACCTCGCCCGGGCCGGTCCGCCGCGTCAGCACGGGCGTGGCCGCGGTCCCGGAGTCGAGGTCGGTCCGCACGACCCAGCCGGTCACCTCGCCGGACGCCGGCAGGCGACCGAGCACGTCCGGGGAGCGGACGTCGAGCTGGTGCTGGACCGCGACCAGCCCGCAGCGGACCGCGCCGCCGTCGGTCTCGAGGCGGATCGAGCACGTGCGCATGCGCGCCGTGCCGGTGTCGAACGCCGGGGGCAACTCGACGCTCACGCCGCGCGCGTCGACGCGGAAGCTCCCGACCGCGCCCGCGGCCGGCAGCTCCAGCTCGCCGACGACGGCGCCGGACTCCTCGCGCACCGAACCGGCGACGACGGACGCTCCCTCGGCCAGGCGGTGGACCGCCTCCTGGAGCTCGTCGACGCGCGGGTCGGTGCCGTGGAACGAGGCCAGCACCCCCTCGAGGTCCGCCCCGGACGTCCGGCACGCGTCCCCGTCGGGGCTCGCGGGCGGCTCCGGCGCGGGGCCGGCGGCGCAGCGCGAGGTCCCGTCGGACGGGCCGCGCGTCGACCCCGACTCGGCCAGGTTGGCGCGCGCGGACTGCAGCGCGCCGACGTCGGCGCC
>JAUIDW010000518.1 GCA_030428395.1 bacterium
GACCGTGGTACCGGAGGGCTTCTCGGTCTTGCTCGAGGGCTGGCCGAGCAGCGAGACGACCTCGTCCTGCGAGTCGCCCGGCTCGACCTGTTTCAGCGTCTCCTCGCTGACGTAGCGGCCGGAGTACTTCGTGTTCTCGGTGCGGCCGATCAGGCAGCCGGTGGTCCCGAGGGCGAGCGCCGCGACGGCGGCGGCGGTGAGCAGGCGGTGGTTCATGGCGTTCCTCGCGTCGTTGCGGGCGGAGAGGCTACGGCCTGCTCCGCCCGCGCGCCAGCCCGTCTCCCCCATCAGGGGCGCAGCACGGGCTTCTCGCCCGGGCGCAGCTCGACGGGCGCGCGGCGCACCTCCTCGCCGCCGCGGAACAGCACGACCGTCGCGGCCGCGTCGCTGACGGCGAGGGCACCCGACCGGCCGTCGCTCAACCGGTGGCGGGGACCGTCGCGGCGGCCGTTGCCGTGGAACTCGCTGATCGGGAGCTCGTTGCCCTCCGCGTCGAGGACGGCGATCTCGTCCGCCTCGGCGGCGTCCACCAGCTCGACCTGGAAGTGGCAGCGGCGGCCCACGGCGATCTCGAGGTCGTCGGGCTCGCGCTCGAGCATGGTCTCGAGGCCGCCCTCGACGCCGCGCCCCCACTCGAGCGGGATCGTGTCGGGGCCGTCGATGCGCAGGTAGGCCAGGTCGCGCGGCACGTCGCGCAGCTCGAAGGCCCCCTCCTCGTCGGTGACGACCGACTCGGCGGCCCCGTGGTGCGTGCCGATCACCTGGCCCTGGAAGCGGGTGCGGAACGCGTCGCACATCGCGAACACGTGCACGCCGGCGAGCCCCTCGCCGCGGCGGTCGACGATGCGTCCGCGCAGCACCGGGAAGACCGCGTCGGCGGGCAGCACGACCTCGACGTTGCCCCGGCCCGCCCGCACGTCGGGCACGACGACGCGCAGCAGCGTGTCGGGGTCCATGACCTCGACCGAGTAGGCGCGGTCCAGCAGGCCCGCGAGGACGAAGCGTCCCTCCGCGTCGGTGGTCTCCGCCTGCCAGCCCGGCGCGAGCCCGGCGATCTCGTGCTCGAGGTGGGTCATGCTCGGGCGTTCCCCGGCGGCGGGGTCCCCCAGCGCGCCGAAGAACGTCGGGTCGCCGACCCACACGCTCAGCCCCTCGACCGGGCGGCCGTCGGGGTCGAGCACGCGGCCCTCGATCGTGAGCGCCTCGGTGCCCAGGCGCAGCACGACGCGGTCGGGCCAGACCGGCCGGCCGTCGTCGTCGACCGGCGGCGCGTACCGCGCGGGCAGGTAGCCGGGCCGCACGGCCAGCAGCTCGCTCGGCACGAAGTCCATCCAGCGCCGCGCCATGACGTTGTAGGCCTCCTCGCTGCCGAGGTCGAAGCGGAAGCGACCCTGCTCGTCGCTCGTGCGCGTGTCCAGGCCGCAGGCGACGCGCGCGCCGGCGACGGGCGACCCCAGGGCGTCGACCACGACGCCCTCCAGCAGGTCGCCGGTCAGCGGCGGCCGCGTCAGCGCGAGCACCAGCGCCGTGTCGGTCGCGGGCGGCAGCTCGCGGTCGAGCGACTCGTAGCCCGTGAGGCCGACCCGCACGCGGGAGCCCTCCAGGCCGGGGACGAAGGGCAGCGCGAAGCGGCCCTGCTCGTCGCTCTCGACCGCGAGCCGCACGGTGGTCATGTCGTCGAGGATCGCGTCGAAGTCCGCGCGCAGGTCCTCGGGCAGCGCCACCTGCACCGTGGCACCGGCGAGCGGCAGGCCCGCCTCGTCGACGACCACGCCGGCGAGCTCGACGCGCGGCGCGACGATCACGAGCGCCTCGCGGTCCGCGCGCGGCCGGCCGAGCAGCAGCGTCGCCCAGCGCTCGTCGTCGACCCACAGCCGGCCGTTCTCGACGCCCGGCCGGTCCTCGAGCACGAAGCGACCGCCTGCGTCGCTCGTGGCGACCGGGTCCAGCTCGGGCGCGTCCGGGTCGACCGCGGGGGTCCGCGTGACGCCCACGCGCACGCCGGAGACGGGCCGCGACGAGGCGTCGATCACCCGGCCGGCGAAGGACCGCGCGGCGGCCTCCCGCGGCGGGGCCGCGGCGGGCTCCGGCGGCGCCGCGGCGGCGACGCGCGCCGAGGCGGGCTCCTCGGCGGCGGC
>JAUIDW010000519.1 GCA_030428395.1 bacterium
CCGGCCCGCCCCCCGCAAGCCGCGCGCCCGGCCCCGCGCGTCGCTCCCCGTCCGCCGGAACCCCGCCCGTCGGGACCGCGCGGGGCGGAGTCCCGCGGGACGCGCGCGGCGTTCCCGCCCGCGGGCCGGCGGTCGCCGCGGGCGTCCGCCGGGGCGGGGTCAGGCGCGGTCCACGCGCTCCTCGACGAAGCGGGCGCCGTCGAGGCGCCACGAGCGCAGCTCGCCCGCGGCGCCCTCCGCCACGGGGACGATCGCGTACGAGTAGCCCTCCCACGCCTCCGCGCGGTCGCGCTCCGAGGGCTCCGCCGGGTGGTCGGGGTGGGAGTGCCAGACGCCCACCACCGCGAGGCCCAGGGCGCGCGCGCGCTCCTCGGCCGCGAGCTGGTCGACCGGGTCCACCTCGTAGCGCCGGCGCGGCGCGTCCCGCGCCAGGTTGCGCGCCGGCGCGACCTCCACCACGCGCGTCGCGGCGTCCTCCCACGACCCGATCAGCAGCCCGCAGGCCTCGTCCGGGTACGCGGCGACGGCCAGCGCCTCGATCCGCGACCGGAGGGCACGACCGAGGAGCAGCGCCGGCCGGGGCTCCTGGGTCACGGGGCTTCCTCCGGCGGGCCGCCCGGCGGCGGGCCTAGCGGCGGTCGATCGGGACGTAGTCGCGGTCGGGCGAGCCGACGTAGACCTGGGCCGGGCGGAACAGCTTGTTGTCCTGCATCTGCTCGCGCCAGTGGGCGAGCCAGCCGGCGGTGCGCGCGATGCCGAAGACCGGCGTGAAGAGATCCGTCGGGATGCCGAGCTTCTGGTAGACGATGCCGCTGAAGTAGTCGACGTTCGGCGCGATGCCCTTGGAGCCCACGCGGGCCTCCATCTGGCGCTCGAGCTCGAGGGCGGTGTCGTAGATCGGCGTGCTGCCGAGCTTGGCGAACAGCTCGCGCATCAGCGCCTGGATGTTGTGGGCGCGCGGGTCCTTCACCTTGTAGACGCGGTGCCCGAAGCCCATCACCTTGGACTTGCTGGCGAGCTTCTCCTCCAGCCACGAGCCGACGTTCTCCGCGCCGCCGATCTCGGACAGCTGCTTCAGCACGCGCTCGTTCGCGCCGCCGTGCAGCGGGCCGTGCAGGGCGCCGACGGCGGCGCTGCAGACGCTGTAGGGGTCGGCCTCGGTCGACGCGACGACGCGCGCCGCGAACGTCGAGGCGTTCATCGTGTGGTCGGCGTGCAGGATCAGCGCGACGTCCAGGATGCGCGCGGCGAGCTCGTCGGGCTTCTCGCCGTTGATCATCCAGAGGAAGTTCCCGGCGGTGTCCAGGTCGGGGTCCGGCGCGACGTAGGGCTGCCCCGTGCGGGCCCGCTGGAAGGCGGCCACGAGCACCGGCGCGGCGGCGAGCAGCCGCTCGATCGCCTGCAGCTTCTCGCCGTCGTCGTCGAGGTCCGGCCTGGGCTCGGTCATCCCTAGCAGCGCGAAGCCGGCCTGCATGGCGTTCATCGGGTGGCCCCCGCGCGGCATCGCGGCGATGGCGGCCAGCACGTCGGCCGGCAGGTCGCGCGCGCCCCGCAGGCGGGCCCGGAACGCGTCGAGCTCCGCGCGGGTCGGCAGCTCGCCGTGGAGCAGCAGCCAGGCCGTCTCCTCGAACGTGCTCTCCTCCGACAGGGTCTCGATGCGGTACCCGCGGTACGCGAGCACGCCCGCCACGCCGTCGATGAAGCTGATGGCGGATTCGGCCGCCGGCACGCCGGCGAGGCCCGGGACGAGTTCCTTGGTCTGTTCCTGGATGGCCACGGTGTTGGTCGGGTCGGTTCTCGGTGCTTCGGGGGGGTCGGGGGGGTGAGTCTAGTTTCTTTCGGCCGCGGACGGGGCCGCGCTCGACCCCGCCGGGGGCCGGGAGCCGCCCGGGGGCCGCTCCGGAGCCGATCGGGGGCGGAGGGGGCCGCGCGGGCGCGTTCCGGCGCCCTCGCGGGCTCCCGCCGCGTGGCGGGCGACCCGTCCGGCCCGGCGTCCCGCGTGGGCTAGCGGCGCGTGTCGAGGTACTCCATCAGGAGCCGGACGCCGACGCCCGAGCCCTGGGAGCCCCCCACGTAGTCGCGGTCGCGCCCGCCCCAGGCGGTGCCGGCGATGTCCAGGTGCGCCCA
>JAUIDW010000157.1 GCA_030428395.1 bacterium
GTTGCCGGGGGGCGCGGCGCTGGCGGCGCACCACGCGCGCGACGGCGCGCGCCGGCGGGCGCAGCGCGGCGCGGTGGGCGAGCGCGGCGAGGACGGGGTGCTCGCCGTGCGCTTCGAGGAGCTCGAGCTCGTGGCCTACGAGGCGCCCGACCCCGACGCGACCGACGAGGAGCGCGCCGCGCGCGGCGACGTCCTGCCGGAGCTCCTGCGCCGGCTCGACGGGGAGACGATCGCCATCCGCGGCTACATGTCGCCGCTCGAGTTCGAGGACGACCGCGTCTCGAGCTTCGTCCTGTCCCGCAACCTCCCCGGCTGCTGCTTCGGCGTGCTGCCCCGGCCGGACGAGTGGATCGAGGTCGACGTCCTGGCCGAGGGCGGGGTCGACTACCTGCCGTTCGGCTCCGTGGTCGTCACCGGCCGCTTCGAGGTCGGGGAGGACTTCGACGAGTACGGCTACGTGACCAGCATCTACCGCCTCGAGGCCGAGTCCGTGGAGGAGCCGTGGTAGCCCCGCCCGCCGCGGTGGACGCGTCCGCCCCCGCGGGCGCCCGTGCCTCGGTTGACACCCCCCGGGGCCGCGGCTCTCATGGACCCGTGGCCCTCTCGCCCAACCGGATGCACCGGGCGCGCGCCCGCGCGGCGCTGCTGCTCGCCCTCCTCGTCGCGGTCCTCGCCGGCCCGCTCCCGGCGGACGACGACGACGACCTCGACGAGGTCAGCATCTACGAGCTGACCGAGATCACCTGGCGCCCCGGCCGCCCGCTGCCCGAGGAGATCGAGGCGCTGGACGGCGAGCGCGTGCGCCTGGGCGGCTTCGTGGCGCTCGACACGCCCGAGGGGTCCGACGTGTTCCGCATGATCAACGACTCGTGCGGCTGCGGCGGCGGCTCGAAGATCCACCACTTCGTCGAGGTGACGCTGCTCGACGACGACACCGGGTACCGCCCGGGCTGGGTCGAGCTCGTCGGCACGCTGTCGGTCGGCGAGGAGCACGAGGACGGCTTCGTCACCAGCGTCTACCGCTTCGAGGCGGAGTACTTCGTCGAGAAGGACGACTGGCGGCGATGACCGCGCGGCTGCTGCTCGCGCTCGCCCTGCTCGTCGCTCCCGCGCCCGCCCAGGGCGACGAGGACCCCGTCGAGCGCTACTTCCGCCTGGCGCGGACGGGCTCGGCCGTCGTGCGCCCACAGGCCGCCGAGCGCTTCGCCACGCTGGGCGCGCCCGCCGCCGAGCGCGCGCTGGCCGCGGCGGACGAGCCGGGCGGGCTCGCGGGACTCGGGCGCGAGCTGGTCGAGGTCCTCGGACAGCTCGACGACGACCGCCTGCGCGCGCGCCTGTGGGACGCGCTCGGCGACCCCGACTTCCCGTGGCGCCCCGCGGCGACCCGCTCGCTGGCCTCCACGGTCCGGGCGGACGAGCTGCCGCGCTTCGTCGACCTGCTCGCCGACCCGCTGGCCGCCGTGCGCGCGAGCGCGGTCGGCGCGTTCGAGCTGCCCGGCGCCCTGGACGACGAGGCCACGCGCCGCGCCGTCGGCGAGCGCCTGCTCGACCCCGACGACCGCGTCCGGCGCGTGACCGCCGACCTGCTGGACCGGCGCGGTTACCACCAGGCGCTGGCGTGGCTGCTCGAGGACCTCGAGCGCGAGGACCGCTGGTTCGAGGTCCCCTCCGGCAAGCTCGCGCGATACGAGGTGCTGCGCCTGCTCGGCGACCGCCTCGGCGGGCGGCACGGCTACGACCCCGAGCGACCCGCCGACGACCCGGCCAACGCCGCCGCGCTGGCGGTCCTGCGCGCGGCCGCGCGCGAGCGCCTGGGCGGCGAGCTGCCCGCGGTGCCGCCGATCGCGCGCGCCTCCGCCGACGGCGGCGACGAGGTGCTGGGCCTCGAGATCCGCTCGTGCCGCCGCGGCGAGCACTTCCTGCGCTGGACCGCCGACGACGAGCTGTGGGTCGGCCGCGGGAACGCCGCGCGCGTCGCGCTGCCCGACGGCGCGTCGACGCGGCTGCTCGAGCGCGCCCTCGACGGCCTCGAGCCCCTCGGGGACCAGCGCTCGTGGGGCGAGCCCGGCTGCGACGTCGAGGTGCTCTACCTGCGCCCGCCCGGCGCGGGCCGCGCGCGGGCGCTGCGCGTCTCCAAGGGCCCCGAGGCCGTGGCGGGACTGCGCCCCGAGGCCCTGGACGCGATGCTGCGCGAGCTGCTGGCCTCGCTCCCCGCCGACGACGCGCCCGACGACCCGCGCCTGGCCGACCTGCGCGCCCGGGTGAGCGCCGCCCTGGACGCCGTCGGCGGCCCGCTCGCCCCCTGACCGCGGCCCGGCGGCCCGGCCCAGCCGCTCGCGCCCGCCCCGCGCCCTCCCGCGCACGCCGAGGGGTTGCCCGCGCGCCCTGGCCGGGCGGCGCCCGGCCGGTGGGATCCACGCGCCCTGCACGCGCGCTTGACGGTGCGTTTGCGAGTCGCCCGTATCCCTTCGCTCGACGGAGCGCTGGGCACGCGCCGTCGTTCGCTCCGGGGCCACGACACCAGGGGAAGCACTGGAGGGCGCCGCCGCGACCGCGCGGCTGCGCCAGGGCAACTCGATGCCCCGGAGCCAGCCGGGGGTCCGCACACCGCGGGCCCCCGGTTCCTTTTTCCTGGGGCGCCGCGCGGCGGGAGCGCAGGTCAGCCCGCGAAGGCCGGGCGCAGCCGGTCCGCCAGGGCGGCGATCGCGTCGGCGTCCATGCCGCAGGCGCCGGGGAACGGGAACTCGGAGATGTGGTTCGTCGGCACCAGGTGCACGTGCACGTGCGGGACCTCCCACCCGACGACGGAGACGACGACGCGCTCGCAGCCGGTGGCCTCCTTCAGGCGCGCCGCGACGACGCGCGCGGCCTCCCACAGCGCGGCGTGCTCGGCCGGCTCGAGGTCGAAGAGGTAGGCGACCTCGCGCTTGGGGATCACGAGCGTGTGCCCCGGCTGCACGGGGCGGATGTCGAGGAACGCCAGGTGCTGGTCGTCCTCCCACAGCTTGTGGCACGGGATCTCGCCCGCGACGATCTTCGAGAAGATGCTGGCCATGGCGTGGAGCTCCGGACTGCCGGCGCGCGCGGACCGCGCGTCGCGCGGGGGACGGGGACGGCGACCGGCGCGGCGACCCCCTCGGCCGCGACCCTAGCCCGCGCGCACTCCGGCGCCAAGAATGCGGCCGACGCGAGGATCGACGCCCGCAGCGTGCCGCCGGCCGCCGCCCTGGTGTAGAACCGGGGCTGCGACCCCCGTTTCCCGCCGGCACCGTTCCCGCCAGCCCCGTTCCCGCGAGGCGGGCCCTCCGGCGCCGATCCACCGCCCGCGCTCCCCCGCCCAGGGGGCCAGACCGCATGCCTCCCACTCCGGTGACGTCCGAGACCGCATCTTCCTCGACCGAGATTCCCGCCGGCCCGCAGCGCGCTCCCCGCGGCGGCGAGCGCACGTGCTCGACCTGGGCCGCCGAGGCGGCGCTGCGGCTGCTGATGAACAACCTCGACCCCGAGGTCGCGGAGGATCCGGCCAACCTCGTCGTCTACGGCGGCAGCGGCAAGGCCGCGCGCGACTGGGACAGCTTCCGCGCGATCGTGCGCACGCTGCGGCGCCTGGCGCCGGACGAGACGCTGCTGGTCCAGTCGGGGCGGCCCGTCGGCGTGTTCCGCACGTCCGCGCGCAGCCCGCGCGTGCTGATCGCGAACTCGAACCTCGTCGGCAACTGGGCGAACTGGGAGCACTTCCGCGCCCTCGAGGCCGAGAACAAGATGATGTACGGCCAGATGACGGCCGGCAGCTGGATCTACATCGGCTCGCAGGGGATCCTCCAGGGCACGTACGAGACCTTCGCCGCGGCCGCGCGGCGCCACTTCGGCGGCAGCCTCGCCGGGCGCCTGGTCGTCACCGCCGGGCTCGGCGGCATGGGCGGGGCACAGCCCCTGGCGGCCACGATGAACGACGGGACGTTCCTGGCCGCGGACGTCGACCCCGACCGCATCGCCAAGCGCATCGAGACGCGCTACTGCGACGAGATGGCGACGGACGTGGACGCCGCGATCGACCGGGCGCTCGAGTGGAAAAAGCAGCGCGTCGCCCGCTCGATCGGCGTGGTGGCGAACGCGACGGAGCTCCTCGGACGGCTGATCGAGCGGGGGGTCGTGCCCGACGTGCTGACGGACCAGACGAGCGCGCACGACCCGCTGGGGGGCTACGTGCCCGACGGGATGACGCTCGCGGAGGCCCTGCGCCTGCGCGCGAGCGACCCCGAGGCGTACCAGCGCGAGTCGTTCCGCACGATGGTCGAGCACTGCCGGCAGATGATCGAGCTGCAGGCGCGCGGCGCGGACACGTTCGACTACGGCAACAACCTGCGGGGCCACGCGCTCGAGGCCGGGCTGACCAACGCGTTCGACTTCGAGGGCTTCGTCCCGAAGTACGTGCGGCCGCTGTTCTGCGAGGGCAAGGGGCCGTTCCGGTGGGTCGCGCTCTCGGGTGATCCCGAGGACATCGCCGTCACCGACCGCATCATCGAGCGCCTCTTCCCCGAGGACGAGGCCCTGATGCGCTGGATCCGCATGGCGCGGGAGCGCGTCGCCTTCCAGGGCCTGCCCGCGCGCATCTGCTGGCTGGGCTACGGCGAGCGCGCGCGCGCCGGCCTGGCGTTCAACGAGGCCGTGCGGACGGGCGAGATCTCCGCCCCGATCGCGATCGGGCGCGACCACCTCGACTGCGGGTCGGTGGCCTCGCCGAACCGCGAGACCGAGGCGATGCGCGACGGCACGGACGCGGTGGCCGACTGGCCGCTGCTGAACTGCATGCTGAACGTCGCCTCGGGCGCGTCCTGGGTCTCGTTCCACCACGGCGGCGGCGTCGGGATGGGCTACAGCCTGCACGCCGGCCAGGTCACCGTGGCCGACGGCACCCCGGAGGCCGCCGAGGCGGTCGAGCGCGTCCTGACCAACGACCCGGGCACGGGCGTGATGCGCCACGCGGACGCCGGCTACGAGGAGGCGCTGCGCTGCGCGCGCGAGCGCGGCCTCGACCTGCCGATGGAAGGCTCCTGAGCCCGCCCGCCGGGCGGGTCCGGGGTCGGCCGTCGCGCCGCCGCCGGAAGTGGCGAGATTCCTCGCAACCGACGGCGCCCGGGCCGGTCTTCCCCCCCGGGGGGGGGCTCCTCGCCGTGGGAGGGGTGTAGGCTTCGCGCAACCCGCGTCGCCGCCGCCCGCTCCCCGTGAAGATCGTCGTCGCCCTCTACTACTACGAGCCGTACCTCAGCGGGCTCTCCGTCTACACCCGCCGCCTGGCCGAGGGCCTGGTCGAGCGCGGCCACGACGTCACGATCGTCACCAGCCGGTTCGACGACGCCCTCGCGCGCGACGAGGTCGTCCGCGGGGTGCGCGTGCGCCGCGTGCCCGTCTGGTTCCAGCTGGACAAGGGCGCGATCATGCCGGGCTTCGTGCCCGCCGTGCTCCGGGCGGCGCGCGAGGCCGACGTCCTGAACCTGCACATGCCCATGGCGGAGGCGTCGGCGGTGACGCTCTGGGCGGGGCGCAAGACCGTCGTCACGTACCACTGCGACGTGCGCCTCAACTCGCGCGGGATCCTCGGTCGCGGGCTCGAGGCGGCCATCTTCGCCTCGACGCGGATGGCGCTGCGGCGGGCGCGCGTCGTGGTCACGCAGTCGTTCGACTACGCGGCGAACACGCGGGTGCTGCGGCACTTCCTGGACAAGACCGTCGTCATCCCGCCGCCGATCCCGCGCCCGGCGGTCTCGGCGGACGCCGGCGGGCTCGCGCCGGGCTACTTCCGGCACCGGGCCCAGGTCCCGGCGGGCGCGCGGACGATCGGGTTCGTCGGGCGCATCGTCTACGAGAAGGGCATCGACTTCCTGATCCACGCCTTCCACGACCTGTGCAAGCGCCACGACGACCTGTACCTCGTCGTCGCCGGCGACTACCAGCACGTGGCGGGGGGCAGCGTCAAGAGCAGCCTGATGCGCTACCTCTCCGGCGCGGAGGAGCGCGTGCGCTTCGTCGGCCGCCTCTCCGACGAGGAGCTCGACGCCTTCTACCGCTTCGTCGACGTGCTGGCCCTGCCCTCGATCGACCCGCTCGAGGCGTACGGCATGGTGCAGGTCGAGGCCATGCTGGCCGGCACGCCGGTCGTCGCCACCGACCTGCCCGGGGTGCGCACGGTCGTCCAGCGCACGGACATGGGGCGCGTCGTGCCGCGCCGCGACGTGCACGCGCTGGCCCAGGCGCTCGAGGGCGTCGTGTACGGCGGCGAGTTCGAGACGCGCACGCCCGACGAGATCTTCCACCGCCTCGACCTCGGCGAGACGCCGGCCCTGTACGAGGACCTGTTCCGAAAGGTCGTCGATGGCGCGCCCGTCTGAGGTCTACGACGAGGCGTACTACCGCGACGTCATGGGCCGCGGCGACCCCGCCACGCTGCGGCGCTTCGGCATGGCCTGGTGGTCGGCCCGGATGTACGCGCGCCTGACCGCGTGGTGCCTGCGCCGCAACGGCGGCCGCCGCGTACTCGAGGTCGGCTGCGGGCCGGGGCACGTGCTGTCCTTCCTGCACGCCCGCTGGGACGCGGCCGGCGTGGACGTCTCGCCCTGGGCCATCGAGCAGTGCGCCCGCAACGCGCCGGGCGCGGACTGCCGCGTCGCGGACCTCGCGCGCGAGCGCCCGTTCGAGCCCGGTGCCTTCGACGTCGTCCTCGCGCGCTACGTGCTCGAGCACCTGCCCGATCCCGCCCCGCTCCTGGCGCGCGTGTTCGAGCTGCTGCGGCCGGGCGGCACGCTGCTCTACGCCGTGCCGAACACCGAATCCCTCGGCGCGCGCCGCAAGGGCGACGCCTGGTACGCACTGCGCGACCCCACGCACGTGTCGCTGCTCGCGCCCGACCGCTGGCTCGCGCTCACGCGCGCCGCGGGGTTCGACGTCGCGCGCGAGTTCGCCGACGGCCACTGGGACCTGCCGTACCTCGCCGGCGTGCCGAGCTGGGCCCAGGTGCCGCTGTTCCTCGGCCCCCCCGCGCTCGCGTGCCTCGCCGGCCGCCCGCTGCTGCCCGCGCGCTTCGGCGAGAACGTGATCGTCGTCGCCGACCGCCCGCGCGGCGACGAAGGAGCGCGCGCGTGAGGCGCGCCGCCTGGGCGCTGGTGCCCGCCCTCCTGGCGCTCGCGGTGTACGCGGGCGCGGTGGGGGGCGAGCTCGTGTGGGACGACGAGATCGTCCAGGCGCGGCAGATGGTCGCCTTCCGGACGCTGCGGGACGTGTTCCTGCCGCCGGCGGGGCTGCACCAGTGGTCGCTCGACTACTACCGCCCGGTCGTGATCCTGAGCTACCTGCTCGACCAGGCGCTGTTCGGGCGCGGCGCGGCCGCCGGGCCGCACGCGATGGTCGTGCTCTTCCACGCCTGGAACTCGGTCTGGGTCGCCGCTTTCGCGCGCCGCCTGCTGCTCGACCGCGGCGAGCGCGCGCGGGACCTGGGCGTGCTCGCCGCCGGCGCCCTGTTCGCGGTCCACCCCGTGCACGTCGAGTCGGTCTGCTGGATCACGGGCCGCAGCGATACCGTCGCGACGATGTTCGCCCTGCCCGCGGCGTGGCTCGCGCTCGCCTGGCGCGACCGCGGGGGCGCCGCGCGCCTGGCGCTCGCGGTGCTGGCCTACCTCGCGGCGTGCCTCTCGAAGGAGATCGGCCTGGCCGTCTGGCTCGCGCTGCCCGCGCTGGTCGCGCTCGCGCCGCGGCCGGCGGACGGCGGGGGAGCGGCGCCCGGACCGCTGCGCGCGAACCTGCGCGCCTGGCCGCTGCACGCGGGGTTCGCGGCGGCGACCGCGGTCTACTTCGCGCTGCGCACCGCCGCCGACGTCGCCTACGGCCAGGCGCTCGCCGCGGGCCCGGCCGAGCTGGCGCGGCGCGCCGCGGGCGCGGCCGCGTACTACCTCGGCGGCGCGCTGCTGCCGCTGCGCGCGTCGCACTTCGTCACGGCGTTCCCGCCCGCCTGGGCCACGGCGCTCGGCGTCGCGCTCTGGCTCGCGCTGCTCGGCCTGGCGCTGGCCGCGTGGCGCCGCGGGCGCGGCGTGCCGCTGCTCGCCTGGGCGTGGTTCGCGGTCACGCTGGCCCCGTCGCTCGCCATCGCCGTGCGCAGCATCTCCGAGACGCCGCTGGCCGAGCGCTACCTGTACCTGCCGTCGGTCGCCCCCGCGCTCGCCGCCGGCTGGCTCGTCGCGCTGCGGCCGGCCGCGCGCGGCGTGCGCGTCGCGCTGGCGGCGCTCGTCCTGGTCGGCGCCGTCGCGACCGCGGCGCGCGGGCGCATCTGGCAGGACGACCTGCGGCTGTGGACCGCGGCGGTCGCGGTCGCGCCCGACCACTCGCTGCCCCGCCACCACCTCGGCATGGCCCAGCAGCGCCGCGGCCTGCACGCCGAGGCCGTGGCGTCGTTCCAGGAGGCGGTCGAGCGCGCGACGGGGCCCGAGAAGGTCGCCCTGGCGCGCAACAACGAGGCGCGCTCGCTGGCCGAGCTCGGCCGCCTCGGCGAGGCCGAGCAGTCGCTGCGCGCGGCCCTGGCGGCGAGCCCCGAGTACGACACCGCGCACCTGAACCTCGGCGTGCTGTACCTGCGCCGCGAGGCGGTCCGCCGCGCCCGCACCGGCGCGCGCGACGCCGCCCTCCTCGACGCGGCGCGCGAGTCCCTCGCCACCGCCGCCGACCTCGACCCCAGCCTGGTCGAGGCCCACTGGTTCCTGGCTCGCTGCGAGGAGGAGCGCGCCGCCCTCGCCCGCGCCGCCGGAGACGCGCCCGCCGAGGCCGAGCGCCTGCGCGCCGCCCGCGCCGCGGCGCAGCGCGTCCTGGCGGTCGACGCGCTCTCCCCGCGCGCCCCCGACGCCCGCGCCCTCGACGACCGCACCGCCGCGCGCCTGGCCGAGCTCGGCGCGCGCTGAGCCGACGCGCGAACGCCCGCTCGCCCCGCCCGGCACGGGGTCGAGCTCGCCGCGCGCTCCGGCGACGAACCTCCCGCGCAGCTCCGCGCGACGACCGCGCCGTCAGCGCGGGCCGATCCAGACGCGGATCAGGCCGGTGCCGGTGTCGAGGCCCTCGACGGCCTTGCCGAGGACGGCGCCCTGCGGGGCGCCCGCGGGGTCGGCGCGGCGGGCGTGGCCGGGGCGGGCGGCGCTGACCAGCAGGTCGCCCGGCTGCACCGGCGCGTCGGTCGCGTCGACCAGGCAGTAGACCTGGCCGGCGAGGGCGACGGCCTGCTCGTCCGGAGCGCGCGTGCGGTTCAGGGTCATGGCCGGCAGCAGGTCGTTGGCGCCGCTGAGGATGCCCAGCACGCGCGGGTCGGCCGCGGAGTCCGCGGGCACGACCAGCGGCCCGTCCGCGTCGGCGCCGACGGCGCGCACGACCATGCCGGGGCGCAGCTCGGCGCCCGGCGCGGGCCGCACGGCCTCGGCCAGGTCGCCGCCGCCGCCCAGCACCTCGACGACCTTGCCCTCGCGGTTGAAGAGCCACAGCACGGCGTCGTCGTTGCTGTTGGTCGTCATGGCGATGCGGCGGTCGCCGTCGCTGTTGTGCAGGCTGACGTGCGCGGCGCCCGTGCTCGTCTGGCTCGTGGCCACGAACAGCTCCTGCCCGTCGCGGCCGTACGTGCCGACGAAGCCGGCGTCGCCGCCCTCGCCGGAGCCGAGCAGCACGCTGTACTCGCCGACGTCGTTGTAGAGCTTCATCGAGCCGTGGCCCTCGCTGTCCTCGCCGATGCGGGCGATGCGGGACTGCGCCTCGTTGAACACGCGCATGCGCTGGGAGGACAGGTCGCGGTACAGCAGCGACTCGATGCGGCTGCCGTCCACGGACTCCTGGATGTTGCCGCTGAGCTGCTGGAGAGTGGACTCGTTGCGCTCCACCCGGTCGACCAGCGCCGTCAGGGCCGCCGCGTCCACCGCCGTCGCGGCGGCGCCGCCTGCGGCCACGGCCTCGGTCAGCGACGCCAGCGCGGCCTCGTGCTCGTCCACCCGCGCCACGCGGGCGTCCAGGCCCTCGACGGTGCGCTGCAGCTCGGCCATCCGGGCGTCCAGCCCCGACGACGTCGTCTGCATCTCGCCCAGCCGGTCGGCGACCGAGACGCCGGCGAGCGCGCCGACGCCGACCTCCATCGCGGCCACGCGGCGCCCGGAGGCCGCCAGCTCCTCGGCCTGCGCCTCCTGGAGCGCCCGCACCTCGGCCACGTCGTCGCGCAGGCCGCTCAGCGTCTCCTCGACGCGCGTGGAGGGCTCGCCGGACACCTCGGTCACCGCGAAGGCGAGCCGCTCGGTCTCGCCCCGCGCGAGCTCCAGCTCGGTGGCCAGCTCGTCGCCGCGCGCCGTGGCCGCGACCAGCGCGGCGCGCAGCTCCTCGCGGTCGGCTTCCGCGACCTCGAGCTCCTGCCGCAGCGCCTCGTTCCCGTCCGTGCCGCGCGCGTAGATCCCGAGCAGCGTCAGCACCTGCGCGGCCGCGAGCACGGCCATGCCGGCGTAGAGCGCACGGCGCGAGCGCGGGTCCGGAACCGCGACGACCGCGGCCGGCTGCGACGCCGGAGCGGCCGCGCGCGGCGTGGCGGTCTGAGCCAGCGCCTCGGCCTCGGCCTCCGCCTCGGCGCCGACCGGGGGCAGCGACTCCCACTCGAGCGAGTCGGAGGGCGCGTCGCCGCCGGCGGCGAGCAGCCAGACCTTGCCGGCGCCCGGGGCGCCCATGCGGTCCCACAGGCCCTCGATCAGCACGGCCTCCTCGTCCTCCTCGAGGATGTGGACGTACGTGTCGGGCAGCGCGGCCCGCAGCCGCGGCCCGACGTGGAACCACGCGTCGACCGAGCCGGACACGACGATCGCCCCGCGCTGCTCGGTCAGCGCCTCGAGGCACGCGTTCTCCATCGCCAGCACGGCGGAGCCGTGGACGTTCTCGAGCGCCTTCGCCAGCGCGTGCGAGCGCAGCGGCAGGGCGGTGCCCTCGGTCGCGCGCCACTCCACGTGCTGCTCCGACTCCAGGCTGCCGCTGCGCTGCAGCTCCTCGAGCCAGGCGTCCACGCGCCCGGGCGTGCCGCCGACCTGCTTGATGTCGACCTTGTGCTCGGCCTTGAAGGCCGCGGCGACGACGGTGCGGCGGTACTCGGCGAGCTGCTCGAGGTCCTGGCGCACCGCGATCTGCTTGGCGCCGTCCAGGCTGAACACCGTGAACCCGGCGGGGGAGACGTCCAGCAGCCAGGTGACCGCGCCGACCGTGCGGTTCGCGCGGCGCAGGGCCTCGCGGGCGAGCGCCGTGCGCGGCGCCAGGATCCCCGGCACCATGCCGTGGGACTCGAGCACCTCGGCGACCGCCGTCAGCACGTCCGGGTCGCCGGGGTCGGGGACCACCAGGCCGACCACCGTGCCGGCGGCGCGCTTGCCGAGGACGGCGGCGAGCTTCTCGGCGAGCGCACGCACCTCCCGGCGCCGGGTGCCGGCGGGCACGACGCGGCCGCTGAGGGCCTCGAAGACGCCGAGGTCGACCCCGTGTTCGAGGGCGGAACCCGCGGCGCGGACGCGGCCCTGGAGGCCGGTGCTGAGTACGACGAATCCGGTCATGGCTGGGCTTCCGTCAGGGGAGGCGGACAGTCTAAGGCGCTGCGCCAGCCGGCGATCCGCCCCCCCGCCGCGAATCGGCCGGGGCGGGCGCGGGCCCCGCGGGGGGCGTGCGCGGGCCGGGGAGCGCGGCGCGGCCGGAGGGCGCGCCGCGTCGAGGGACAGCACCCCTGGGCGGACGGTCCGGGCGGAATCTCCGGACGCGCGGCTAACGCCGGTCCCGCCGCGCCGTCGTCCGAACCCGTGGAGACCCCCCGAGTCCGG
>JAUIDW010000158.1 GCA_030428395.1 bacterium
GGCTGCACCCCTGCGCCCGGGGACCGGCGCACGACGGGGCGAGCTCGCGGTGGATCCAGGTCCGGGTCCGGCGCCCTGGGCGCGGGCGGGCGAGGGCGGAGATCGCGCTCGCGCGGCCTACGATGGGCCCATGGCGAGCGGCCCCGAGGCACCGCGACCGCGGGGAGAGGATGTCACCCCGGAGACGGCCGCGGCGGGCCGGGCGCCGAGGACGGGGCCGGTGCGCTGGCTCCTGCTCGCACTGGGGCTGCTGTTCACTGGCCTCGGCGCGGCCGGCGCGTTCCTGCCGGTCCTGCCGACCACGCCGTTCCTGCTGCTGGCCGGTGCGTGCTTCGCGCGCTCGTCGCCGGCCTTCCACCGCCGCCTGCTGGCCAACCACGTGTTCGGTCCCTACGTCGCGCAGTGGCAGCGCGACCGCACCGTCCCGCGGGACGCGAAGCGCAAGGCCTACGGCCTCGTGGTCGTGACCTTCGCCGTCTCCGTCGCCGTCGTGGACGGGACCTGGCTGAAGGGCGTGCTCGCGGGGCTCGGGATCGCGCTGCTCGGGTTCCTGGCGTGGCTGCCGACGACGCCGGTACGGGACGCCCCGGACCCCGGGCGGTGACGACGGCCTACGGTTCGCCGACGGCCGCGGCGGCCGCCAGGCCGGAGAGGAAGGCCCCCTCGACCCGCGAGCCGGCGCACCAGTCCCCGCAGACGGCGGCCCGGGCGCTCGCGCCCCACAGGCAGCCGGTCTCGAGGGGCTGCTCGGCCAGGGCGTAGCGCCACCCGTGCACGTCCACGTGCGCGGGGCCGGGCAGCGCCCGACCCGCGCGCTCGGCCAGGGCCCCGAGCAGCTCGCGGACCGCCGCGTCCGGAGGCGCGTCCCAGCGCCGCTCGCTCCAGCCCGCGGAGCCGTGCAGGACCCACGCCTCGGCGAGCGAGCGACCCGGCTTGCTGGAGTTGCGCGCGACCCAGGCGAGCCGGTCGTCGTCCACGAACGCCCCGTCGAACTCCAGCGGCAGCGGCCCGGAGAAGCCGACCAGCACGGCGCGGCACGGCAGCATGGGCACCCGCGCGGCCTCCTCCGCGAGGCGCGGGCACGGCTCCCCGAGCAGCTCGGCGGCCTGGGCGGGCGGGAGGGCGACGACGAGGTCGCGCCAGCGACCGTCCGGGAGCGCGCCGCCCTCGACCCGCGCACGCCAGCGGCCCTCGCGGCGGTCCACGCGCGTCACGCGGACGCCCTGGAGCACCTCGAGGCCCGCGGCCTGGTATCTCGCCGGCGCGGACATGCCCGGCACCCCGACCCAGCGGCGCGTGGGCCTCACGTCCCGGACGCCCGCGCCGTCGAGCGCGACGATGCGACCCTCCCACGGTGCCGCGACCCCCGCGGCGGCCCAGCCGGCCACCCGCGCCGCGAAGCGGTCGTCCCGGACGGTGAAGTACTGGGCGCCGTGGTCGAACTCGAAGCCGGCGGGGTGGTCGGACCGCCGGCGGGACGCGCGCCCCCCGGGACCGCGTCCCTTGTCCACCACGAGCACCCGCCGGCCGGCCGCGGCCAGCGCGCGCGCGGCCGTCAGCCCGGCCAGGCCGGCGCCGACCACCAGCACGCCGTCGGAGTCGCCTCGGCCGTCCATCGCGGGGCGGTTCGACGCGCTCGCGGTGCTGGACTCGCGGGCGGGCGGAACCCGGCCCCCGGGATGCCCGCAGGGGAGCGCGGGTCGCGGCGGGGGTCGCTCCCTATAGTGGTCGAGGAGGCAGCGGCGGGCCGGAGCCGGACCGCGCCCCGGACCCGTGTCGCCCCTCGAGAGCCGCGCGAAGGAGATCTTCCTCGACGCCCTGGACGTCCCCGGCGCCGAGCGGCCCGGGTTCGTCGAGGCGGCCTGCGGCGGGGACGCGGAGCTGCGGGCGCGGGTCGAGGCGCTGCTCGGGCGGCGCGCGAGCACGCAGGACGTCCTGGGCGACCTCCCCGCCGCCGCGCCCTGGGCCGGGGACGTCCCCACCACCGTGCGCGAGCTGGGCGAGGGGGACCGCGTCGGCCCCTTCGTGCTCGGCCGCTTCCTCGGCGAAGGGGGGTTCGGCCTCGTCTTCGCCGCCACGCAGGAGCGCCCCGTCCACCGCACGGTCGCGCTGAAGCTGGTCAAGGTCGGCATGGACTCGAAGCAGGTGCTCGCCCGCTTCGAGACCGAGCGCCAGGCGCTCGCGATCATGGACCATCCGAACATCGCGACCGTGCTGGACGCCGGCGCGACCGAGAGCGGACGCCCGTACTTCGTCATGGAGTACGTCGACGGCATCCCGATCACGCGCTACGCCGACGAGCACGAGCTGGGCACGGAGGCGCGCCTGCGCCTGTTCCGCACGGTCTGCCAGGCGATCCAGCACGCGCACCAGAAGGGCGTCATCCACCGGGACGTGAAGCCGTCGAACGTCCTGGTCGGGACCGTCGACGGGCAACCCGTGCCGAAGGTGATCGACTTCGGCATCGCGAAGGCGACCGAGCGCCGGCTGACCGACGACTCGTTCGTCACCCACGAGGGGTTGATGGTCGGCACGCCGGCCTACATGAGCCCCGAGCAGGCCCTGGGCGCCGCGGACATCGACACGCGCAGCGACGTGTACTCGCTCGGCGTGCTGCTGTACGAGCTGCTGGCGGGGGCGCCGCCCTTCGTCGGCGAAGGGGGCGACGGGGACGACGACCCGGCCGCGCCGTCGCCCTTCGAGCTGGTGCGCCAGATCGTGGAGAGCGACCCGCCGCCGCCCAGCGCGCGCCGGCGGCGGACGCGGCGGGCGCGGACCGCCGCGGGCTCGGCGGCCGCCGGCGAGACGACGAGCACCGTGTCGATCTCGGGCGAGCTCGACTGGATCGTGCTGCGCTGCCTGGAGAAGGACCCCGCGCGCCGGTACGCGACGGCCAACGCCCTGGCCGCCGACGTCGGGCGGTACCTGGACCACGAGCCGGTCGAGGCCGCGCCGCCGACGCCGTGGTACCGCGTGCGCAAGCTCGTGCGCCGGCACCGCGCCGCGACGGCGGCGGCGGCGGCGCTGGTCGCCGTGCTGGTGCTCGGGGCGGTCGGCACCTCGCTCGGCATGCTGGCCGCGCGCCGCAGCGCCGCCGCGGCCGAGCGTGAGCGCGCCAACGTGCTGCGCCTGTCGACCTTCGCCCGCCTCGAGGACCTGGTGGAGGAGGCGGACGAGCTGTGGCCGGCCACGCTCGAGCTGGAGGAGCGCTTCGTGGACTGGCTCCGGCGCGCCGACGAGGTCGTGGCGAGCCTCGAGCCCCACGGCGACGCGCCCGGGCACCGCGCCCAGCTCGCCGCGCTGACGGCGCGCGCGCAGCCCGTCGCGCCGGACGAGGTCGAGGCCGCGCTGGCGGCGCACCCGCGCCACGCGGAGTGGCGGGCCGTCGCGACCCAGCTCGCGGCGCTCGCGCTCGCGAGCGACGTCCGCGCCGGGCGCGTCCCGCCGCCCGCGGCGGACCCCGCGGCGCTGGACCCCGAGACGGCGGCCGGCAGCGTGCAGGAGCTCAACGAGCGCGCATGGACGCGCGTCGAGCCGGGTCGCAGCACGTTCGGCCAGGAGGCCGAGGGCCTGGCGCTCGCGCGCCTCGCGCTCGAGCGGGCCGGCGACGATGCGCCGTGGGAGGCGCTCGACACGCTCGCGTGGGCCGAGCTGGCGGTCGGCCGCGTCGACGCGGCGCGCGCGGCCATGGCGGTCGCCGTCGACGCGGCCCCGGAGCTCGCGCGCGAGTCCGCGGTGGTGTCCGAACGCGACCTCGAGCGCGCCATCGCGAGCGCCGAGGGCCCCACCGGTGCCGAGCGCCTGGCGCGCCTGCGCCGGCAGGAGCAGCGGCTCGCGCGCGAGGTCCAGCAGGCCCGTCCGTGGCGCTTCGAGCGCGAGGAGGACCGCTGGTGGCACGGCCAGCTGCGCAAGCTGGTCGCCGCCATCGAGGAGTTCGCCGAGCCCGAGACCGGCCTGGTCGACGGCGTCGCCCCCGGCCACGGCTGGGGCGTCGCGCGGCGCCTCGAGCACGCGCGCACGCTGGCGGAGCGCAGCCTCGAGGACCCCGAGGCGCGACGCCTGTGGGCGCAGGCGATCGCCGCGATCGCGGACCCCGCGCGAACGCCGGCCTACGGCGGGCTGTCGATCGCCCCGCAGCTCGGCCTGCTGCCGCTCGGCCCCGACCCGCGCTCGGGGCTCTGGGAATTCGCGCACCTCGCGAGCGGCGCCGTCCCCGCGCGCGGCGACGACGGCGCGCTGCGCATCGACGGCGACACGTGCGCCGTGCTCGTCCTCGTGCCCGGAGGCCGCTTCCTCATGGGCGCCCAGCCGCACGACCCCGGCGCGCCGAACCACGACCCCGAGGCGCAGACCGACGAGGGACCGGTCCACGAGGTCGAGCTCGGTCCCTACCTGCTCTCGAAGTACGAGCTGACCCAGGGCCAGTGGGAGACGCTGACCGGCGCCAACCCGAGCCGCTACGACCCGTCGATGGCCTTCGGCGCGCAGCAGATCGTGCGCCGCAACCCGGTCGAGCAGGTGTCGTGGGACGCCGCGGTGCGCGAGCTCGGCCGCTTCGGCCTGACCCTGCCCAGCGAGGCCCAGTGGGAGTACGCGGCGCGCGCGGGCACGCGGTCGCCCTGGTCCAGCGGCGACGAACGCGAGAGCCTCGTGGGCGTCGCCAACCTCGCCGACCGGTCCGCGGGGCGCGCCGGCGGGCGCTTCTCCGCCATCGCGGAGTGGCCCGAGCTCGACGACGGCTTCGCGGCCCACGCGCCGGTCGGCTCCCTGGCCGCCAACCCCTGGGGCTTCCACGACGTGCACGGCAACGTCTGGGAGTGGTGCCTCGACGGCTACTGGACGCGGTTCTACGACCAGTCCGAGGGCCCCGACCCGGTCGCGCCCGCGGGGACCGCGCGGATGTGCGTCAACCGCGGCGGCGGGTTCGCCACCGGCGCCCGCAGCGCGCGCTCGTCGAACCGCGACCCGCTGAAGTCCGACACCATCATGGGCGCCGTGGGCGTGCGGCCCGCGCGCGCGCTCGACGGCTCGCCCTGACGGCCGGCGGCCTCAGGACGCGGGCGCCAGGAACCGCCACGTCGTGTAGGCGGCCCACGACAGCAGCAGCACCGCCCCCTCGACGCGGACCACGCGACGGCGGTGCGTCCAGGCGAAGGGCAGCAGCGCCGCCGAGAGCACGAGGACCGCGAGCAGGTCGGTGAACCCGCCCGCGGGCACGTCCAGCGGCGCGATGGACGCGGTCGTGCCCAGCACGAACAGCAGGTTGAAGACGTTGGAACCCACGACGTTGCCGAGGGCCATGTCCGCCTCGCCCCGCACGGCGGCGATCAGGCTCGTCACGAGCTCGGGGAGGCTGGTGCCGATGGCCACCACCGACAGGCCGACGACCGCCTCGGGGACGCCCGCCGAGCGGGCGAGGCTGGCGGCGGAGTCGACCAGCAGGTGGCCGCCGAGCACCAGGCCCCCCAGGCCGCCGAGCACGAGCAGCAGCGAGATCGGCGCCGAGCGCGGCGCCCGGGTGACGGGCGACTCCTCGACCTGCTCGGCCAGCGGATCGCGCGTGCGGCCGCGCGCGACCTCGCCGAGGACCGCGTAGAGGAAGACCGCGAAGAAGAGCAGCAGGCAGAGGCCCTCGGTGCGGTCGATGCGCCCGGCGAGGCCGGAGAGGTCGGCCGCGGCGGACATCACCAGGGCGGCCGCCGTCGCCAGCAGCATCATCGGGATCTCGCGGACGATCACGCCGCTCTCGACCTCGAGCGGCCGCACCAGCGCCGCGACGCCCAGGATCAGGCCCAGGTTCGCCAGGTTCGAGCCGGCCACGTTGCCGAAGGCCAGGCCGGGACGCCCCCCGGTCGCGGCCAGCAGGTTGACCACGAGCTCCGGCGCGCTCGTGCCGAAGGCGACCACCGTCAGGCCGACGACGATCGGGCGCACGCCCAGGCTGCGCGCCAGCGAGGACGCGCCGCGCACGAGCGCGTCTCCCCCGCCGAGCAGCAGGACGAGGCCCGCCAGCAGGAACAGGACGGTCTGGGTCATGCAGCCGGACTCACTTCAGCCGGAACAGCCCGCCGCGGCCGGGCCGGGCCCGCACGACGGCCGCGGGGGGGCCGAAGCTCGCGTGCCGCTTGATGTCCGACGTCGTGCACACCGCGCGCGGGTCGAGCGCCTCGACGCGCGCGAGGATGGCGGGGACGCGTCGCCGCGGCGTGATGACGAACAGCACCTCCACGGGGATGCCCGGGCCCCCGCGGCCGTCGACCTCGAGCACGTGGAGGCCGTCGGCGCGCAGCTCCTCGGCGAGCTGGACCTGGGGCGCCTCGGAGAGGATCCGGACGAGCTCCTGGCCCAGGGCCAGCTTGCCCTCGAGCCAGATGCCCACGACGTTCCCCCCCGCGAACCCGGCGGCGTAGGCGACGGCCAGGTGCCACTGGTCGAGGTTCTGCACGACCTTGGCCGCGGCCAGCACCCACACCAGGATCTCGCAGAACCCGATCGCGGCGGCGTAGAACGGGTGGCCGCGCAGCACGAGGATGGTGCGGACGGTGCCCAGCGAGACGTCGACGACACGCGCGACGAAGATCAGGGCCGGCAGGAGCCAGGGGAGCGATTCGAGCATGCGGGCGGCGTCGGTGCGGATTCTCGCCGGACGGGGCGCGGGGGCCCCGCGGCGGAGGGCGGGCGGCGTGGCATCGTAGCCGTCGCTCGGGGCGCGTCGATCCCCTGGCGCCGACCGTTCGCGCCCCGCGGCGCGCGCGCGCGCCGGCCTACCCGCCGCCCGGTCCGGAGAGCTCGCGCCCCAGCCGTGCGACGAGGGCGGGGATCGCGCGCACGTCGTCGAGCGTCGTGCGGAAGTTGACGACGCAGGCGCGGAGCCAGAAGCGGCCGTCGATCACGGCGTTGGAGACGTACGCCTCGCCGCCGGCCTTCAGGCGCGCGAGCAGGGCGTCGTTCAGCGCGTCGAGCCCCTCGCCGTCCTCCACCCCGGCGGGGCGGTAGCGCAGGGTCGCGATGCTCAGGTGGCAGGGGCCGGCCTCGACGTCGGGGTGCGCGGCGGCCGCGTCGCGCAGGGCGCGCGCCAGGCGGCAGTCGTCGGCGACCATCCGCGCGTAGCCCGCCCGGCCGACCTGGCGCAGCGCCAGCCACACCTTCAGGGCGCGGAAGCCGCGCGAGTTCTGCAGGCCGAGGGCGTAGAAGTTCGTGCGCGGGTCCTCGTCCTCGCCCGTGAAGCGGTAGTAGGGCGGCGTGTAGGCGAACGCGTCTGCGAGGGCGCCCTCGTCGCGCACGAGCACGCAGCCGGCCTCGATCGGGACGTACAGCCACTTGTGGGGGTCGACCGCGACCGAGTCGGCGCGCTCCATCCCCGCGAACGCGGGCGCCTCGTCCGGCGCGAGCACGCCGAAGGCCCCGTAGGCGCCGTCGACGTGGAACCACAGGTCGTGCTCGGCCGCGAGGTCCGCCAGGCGGTCCAGCGGGTCGACCGCGCCCGTCGAGACGGTGCCGGCGGTGCCCACGACGAGGAAGGGGTGCAGGCCGGCGGCGCGGTCCGCCTCGACCGCGGCGCGCAGCGCGTCGACGTCGACGCGGCCGCCGGAGTCCGTGGCGATCGTGCGCACCGCGTCGGTCCCCAGGCCCGACACGTCGGCGGCCTTCTCGATCCACGTGTGCGTCTCGGCGGACGCGTAGGCGACCAGGCCCCGCCCGGCGACGCCCTCGCGCCGCAGCTCCGGACCGCCCCGGGCGCGGCGGGCCGCGAGGAACGCCGCGACGTTCGCGAGGTTCCCGCCGCTGACGAGCACGCCGTTGCCGGCGGGGTAGCCGAGCAGGCCGGCGATCCAGCGGACGGACTGGCGCTCGATCTCCGTGGCGACCGGCGAGAGCTGCCAGCCGCCGCAGTTGGGGTTGATCGTCGCCGCCAGCAGGTCGGCCAGCGCGCCGATCGGCGCGGCCGACGAGGTGATGTACCCGAGGAAGCGCGGGTGGCCGTTGAAGAGCGAGTGCTCGACCAGCAGCTCGCGCGCCTCCTCCAGGAGCGCGGCCGCGTCGGCGCCCTCCTCCGGCACCCCGCCGGCGGGCAGCAGCGCGCGGATCGCCGTCGGGGTGGCGTCGCGCGCCACGGGGCGCTCGCGCAGCGAGCCCAGGAAGTCCGCGATGCCGTCCACGAGGGCGTGCCCCGCCGCGCGGAACTGGTCGGGCGACATCTCGAGCGGCGCGTGCCGCGAGCGCAGGTCGTCGTCCGGGTCGGCCATGGTGGGCGCGTCACCCGTCGAGCCTGCGCGCCGGCCGCACGCCGAGCGGCGAGTCGCGGAAGTCCGGCGTGTTCGAGTTGCGCCAGGCCGAGCGCGTCATCCCCGCCGGGTTGGGGAAGCCGCCGCCGCGGAAGACGCGCAGGCGCCGGTCGCCGCCGTCGCGCAGGCCGTCGCCCGGGCGGGCCTCGACCCGCTCGTACTCGGCGAAGTGGTCCTCGCACCACTCCCACACGTTGCCGTGCACGTCGTGGAGGCCGAACGGGTTGGCGGCGTAGGAGCCGACCGGCGCGTGCGTGGCGTAGCCGTCGTCGATCGAGTCGGTGATGTCGGGCCACGGCACGCCGGTGCGGCGCGCGAAGGCGTCCGCGACGTTCGCCTTGCCCTGCAGCGAGACGTCCTCCGTGCCCGTCCACCAGGGCGTGCTCGTGCCGCCGCGGGCCGCGTACTCCCACTGCGCCTCGGTCGGCAGGCACAGGCCCAGCCGGCCGAGCTGCAGCGTGCAGTCGTCCCAGCTGACCTGCTCGACGGGGTGGGTGGCGTCGACCGGCATGCCGCCGTAGGTCCGCCCCGCGCGGTACGTGGTCGGGTTGTCGTCCGTGAAGCGCTCCCACTGCGCCTGGGTCATCTCGTACTTCGACAGGAAGAACGGGTCGAGCCGGACGCGCTGCGGCGGGCCCTCGCGGTCGCCGGCGTCCGGGTCGTGGTTGCGCCCGCCGGGGTCGGTGGACTGGGCGCCCTGCACGAACTCCCCGCCCGGCAGGAGGACGAGCACCAGGCCGGTCCCGGGGCCGGTCTGCAGCCGACCGTCCTCGCCGCGCTCCGGCACGTCGCCGGTCTGCAGGTGGACGAACTCCCACAGGCCGGAGTCGGGGTCGCGCCCGACCGGCAGCAGCCCGAGCTGGGGGCGCACGGTGAGCCCGCCGTAGGCCGGGCACGCGTCGGCGTCGGCGATCGACGAGGTGGCGGCGCGCCACGCGGCGCGGGCGGCCGGGCCGTCGACGGAGCGCTCGGCGAGGGTGCGCGCGAACTCCAGGCGCTCGCGGATCCCGGCGACGTCGCCGGACGCCGGGTCCTGGAAGCGCTCGAGCTCGCCGACCAGGTCGGCCAGCACGTCGGCCTGCCAGCTCTGCTCGGGGGTGGGCTCGTCGAGCGCCTCGATCTCGGCGAGCGCCCCGCGGTGCAGCTCGACGCGCTGCGCGAGCTCCTCGGCCCGCGCCAGCCAGTCCTCGTACGCCGGCACGCGGTCGGGCGTCGCCGGCCACAGCTGCGCGGCCGCCGCGACCAGGTCGCGCAGGCGCTTCTCGTCGGCCAGCCGCAGCACCTTGTCGCGCTCGGCCTGGGCGATGACGCGCTGCTCGTCGGCCGCGCGGCGCCCCTCGGCCTGCACGTAGCCCGTCGCGCCCAGGCCTCCGAGCGCCGAGAGGATCGCGACCGCGGCGGTCGCGGCCAGGGCCTTGTTGCGCGCGACCCACTTGCGCAGCTCGGCGACGGCCCCGGTCTCGTACGCGCGCACGACGCGCCGCTCGAGGTACGCGCGGAGGTCGTCGGCCAGGTCCTCCATGCTCTCGTAGCGGTCGTCGAGGTCGCGCTCCATCGCCTTCTCGCAGATGGCGACGAGCTCCGGCGGCACGTCCGGGTTCAGCTCGTGGACCGGCGTCGGCGGCCCCTTCATCAGGCGGATCAGCACCTTGTGCGCCTGGTCGCGCCCCGACCCCGTGACGTACGGGATGTGCCCCGTCAGGAGCTGGTACAGCATCGCCCCGATCGAGTAGACGTCGGAGCGCGGCCCGACCTTGTCGAGCTGGCCGCGGGCCTGCTCCGGCGCGATGTACGCCGGCGTGCCCACGATGTCGCCGTCCATCGTGACGAGCTGCGACTCGAGCACGTGGATGCCGCTCTCGGCGGTCGGCGGGCGCCCGCTCGAGCCCCTCTCCGGCTGCATGCGCAGGTCGTGCGGGTCCTTCTCGCCCAGCACCCGCGCGACGCCCCAGTCCATGACGTACACCTCGCCGAAGCGCCCGACCATGACGTTGGCCGGCTTCAGGTCGCGGTGGACGACGCCCTTCGAGTGCGCGTACGCCATCGCCTCGCAGGCCTTCAGCAGCACGCCCAGCGCGCGCGTGGGGTTCCAGCCCTCCTGCTCCTCGGCCACCAGCTTGTAGATCTGCTGGAGGTCGCGGCCGCGCACCAGCTGCATCGTGAACCACAGCCGGCCGTTCTCGTCGATGCCGAGCTCGTGCACGGGCACGATGCCCGGGTGGTCGAGCTGGCCCGTGATCTGCGCCTCCTCGAGGAAGCGCGACACGATGCGCTGGTCCCGCGGCGAGGTCTCCATGCCGGGCCCGCCGTGCGCGCCCAGCATCACCTTCATCGCCAGGTTGCGGCGCAGGTCCTTGTCCCAGACGCGCACGATCGCGCCCATGCCGCCGCGGGCGATCTCGTCGCCCACCTCGTAGCGGCGCCCGGCGGGTCCATGGGCGCCGGCCGCGCGGGGGTCGACGTCGCCCGGCGCACCCGCGCGGCCGAGCGTGGCGTCCGCGCCGAAGCGCTGGCGCAGCCGCTCCTCGAGCGACTCGGGCGAGGGCGCCGCCGCCGGGCTGGTCCCGGGCGGCCCGGAGGCGACGGTCTCGTCCGCTCCGGCTGACCCGGCCTCCCCTGTGGGCCGTTCCGGTCGCGGAAGCTCGGGATCGCGGTCGGGACCGCTCGAAGGACGCTCCTCGGGCATCGGACCGTAGAGCCTAGGGGGCGCGGCGGCCGACCGCCACCGCGCCCCCGGACCCGGCTCCCCGGGTCGCGGTCAGTCGAGCAGACGAGCGGTCTGCACCACGAGGTTGCCCGTGGTGGGGTCGAGCTGCTGCTCGGTCACGAACAGCTCGGTCGCGCGGGGCGACCCGTTCACGATGCGGGCCCGCGTGACGAGGAAGCGCGCGTTGAACGTGTTCGGCCGGATGATCGTGCCGATGCCGGTCACCGGGTCGAACGAGAAGGTCGAGAAGCGCTGGACCTCCACGAGCATGCGCGAGTCGTACGTCGGACCCGGCATGTTGGCGGTGACCGTCTCGACCACGCTGCCGCCGCCGAGGCCGGTGCCGTTGCCGCCGCCGACGAACTCGAGCAGGCCGACGCCGCCCTCGGAGATCTGGCCGCCCAGGCCGATGCAGGTGGTGGCGAAGCTGCCGTCGACGACGTCGATGAAGCCGCCCTCCAGCAGCGGGCGACGGGTCAGCGAGAAGCGGGTGATGCCGCCCGCGACCGGGTCGGGCGCCTCGAGGATCAGCGACACGTCGCGGCCCTGCCGGTTCGAGCCGGAGCCGACCGAGTCCGTGATGATCAGGGCGAAGTCGGTCGTCACCGACGTGTTGTTGGACGTGATCGTGAGCGACCCGCCGCCGCGGCCGTTCGGCTCGACGAAGTAGGACCCGATGACGGAGGGGTTCCGCGTCGGACGCTCGCCGCAGGCGGGCGACTGGTTCGGCTCGTTCTGCTCGAGCTGCCCGATGAACGCGCCCTGGCCGTCGAAGGCGAGCGACCCGATGGCCACCACCGCGGCCACGCCGCCGTCGCC
>JAUIDW010000159.1 GCA_030428395.1 bacterium
AGGAGGTCGCGAGCTCGCGCGGCGCGCACCACGCGGCCCGGCGCCCGGCGCCCGCGGCGTGCATCGTCGGCGAGCCCAGCCGCTGGGACCGCGTGACGCTGGGCTACAAGGGCTACCTGCGCGCGCGCCTCGAGCGCGCGGTCGACGGCGGCCACGGCGCCCACGACCGCAGCAGCGCGGCCGAGCTCGCCTGCCGCACGTGGACGTCGATCGAGGCCGCCGCGCGCGCGCACGACGGCGACCGGACCGAGCTCTTCGAACGCCTGCTGACGCGCCTGGACGCGGTCGAGGCGACGTCCGACGGCCTGCGCGAGCGCGCGCGGCTGGACCTGGTCCTGCGGCTGCCGCCGGACCTGCCGCCGGCCGCGGCCGAGCGGTGGCTCGCGGCGGCGGCGCCGGGCTGGGACGTCGCGGCCGAGGGCGGCCTGCCGGCCTGGTCGGGTCCGCGCACGACGCCGCTGCACCGCGCGCTCGCCCGGCAGATCGCGCGCGCCGGCGGCCGCCCCGGCTACGTGCGCAAGACCGGGACGGCGGACCTGAACGTGGTGGCCCCGGCCTGGGGCTGCCCGTGCCTGGCCTACGGGCCGGGCGACAGCCGCCTGGACCACACGCCCGACGAGCACGTCGAGCTGGCGGAGTTCCTGCGCGGGGTGGACGTCCTGACGGGCCTGCTGTCGAACCGTGCGTGGTGCGGCCGGGAGGGTTCCGCACCGGCTCCACGGTCGACGGACGCGGCCCGGCGGGCGTCCGCCCCGCATTCTCCGGCGCCTGCGCGAGCGGAGGGCGCGGAGGTCCGCTAGGCCTCGTCGCGAACGCGCGCGCCGCGCCGCGACGCGCCCAGCCGCGACCAGGCGCGCGCGGCGAGCAGCGCGGCGACCAGCGCCGCGACGGCCGTGACGGCGGCGGGGTCCGGACCGCCGGCGTCGTCCTCCACGCGCCGCCGCAGAACCCCGACGGCGTCCAGCGCGGCGGCCAGGGCCAGCACGCCCGTCCACCACGCCAGCGCGCCGCCGCGGCGCGCCCAGCGCGACCAGCACGCGAGCGCCGCGAGCAGCAGCACCGGGGCCGCCAGCGGGTAGAGCAGCGCCGCGCTCATGCGTAGAGCCCCGCGACCTGGGCGGCGTAGCCGTTGTACGGGGCGGTCGGCACGCGGTCGCCGCTGCCGACGAGGCGCTCGTGCGTCTGCGCCCAGCGCGGGTGCGGCTGGTGCGGGTCCACGTTCGAGAGCCACGAGTACTCGTCGGGCTGCAGGTCGTTCCAGAACGTCCGGGGACGCTCGGCCGTGAGCGTCAGGCGGACGACGCTCTTCGGCCCCTTGTAGCCGTACTTCCACGGGAGCACGACGCGCAGCGGGGCGCCGCTCTGGGGCGCGAGCCGCTTGCCGTACAGCCCGGTGGCGACGAAGGCGAGCGGGTGCAGCGCCTCGTCGAGCCGCAGCGCCTCGTGGTAGGGGAACGGCCAGCGCCCCTCGCGCTGCGCCGGCGCCTGGGCGGGGTCGTGGAAGCTCTGCAGCGCGACGTAGCGCGCGCCGTCCTCGGGCTCGGCCAGGGCGAGCACGTCCGCGAGCGGGACGCCGGTCCACGGCAGCGTCATGGCCCAGGCCTCGACGCAGCGGAAGCGGTACACGCGCTCCTCCAGGCCGAGCGCCTCGACGGTCTCCAGCGGCACCGCTCCGGGCCGCCGGACGAGGCCGTCGATCACGAGCGAGTACGGGTCCAGCACGAAGTCGCGGGCGACGCGCCAGACGCTGCGCTTGTCCTCGCCGAACTCGTAGAAGTTGTTGTAGCGCAGCGCGTGGCGCTCCGCCGTCGGCGGGCGCCCGGCGCGCGGCACGGCCCCGTTGCGGGGCGCGGGCAGCGGCGGCTGCACCGGCAGGCCGCGGGACGCCACCGCGCGCTCGAGCTCGCGCCCGCCCAGGGCCAGGCCGGCGGCCGACAGCCCGCCCAGCCCCAGGGCGCGCAGGAAGCGCCGCCGCGTGGCGTGCGCGGCCTCGTCGGTGGCCGCCCGCTCGGGCAGGGCCCAGTCCGGTCGTCGCGGGGTGCTCGGCACGCCCCTGGATCGACGCTTCGGCCCGCGGGCGTGCAGCCTCGCCCCGGATCGAGCCGGATCCGGGCCGGGAGGGGCCGCGGGGGTCCTCCGCGGCGGGTCCGGGGGAGGCGCGCTAACGCCCGCGGCCGGGGCGCGTCGTGGGGGACGCGGCCGGGGACGCCCCGGCCGGTACCCCCGCAGCCCCCGACCGCAACCCGGAGTCCCCGTGTCCACGACCCTCCTCCTCGCTCTGCTCGCGCTCCCGCTGCCCCTCGCCCGCACGTCCGCCCCCGCCGACGAGGAGCCCGCCCGGCCCGGTGATCCCGCGCCGCTGTTCGAGCTGATCGACGTCGACGGCGCGAACCACCGGCTGCGCGACCTGCGCGGCCGGATCGTGGTGCTCGAGTGGACCAGCCACGCGTGCCCGGCCGTCGCCGCGGTCCACCGCGCGCGCCTGGTGGGGGACACGCTGCGCGCCGTGGAGGGGGACGACCTCGCGTGGCTGCAGGTGGACTCGTCGTGGTTCGCCCCGGGGTCGTCCGGGCCGATCGCGAGCTTCCGGCGGCGCGCCGGCCTGGACGTCCCGTACCTGCTGGACCCCGACGGCGCGGTCGCACGGCGCTACGGCGCGACGGCGACGCCGCACCTCTTCGTGGTCGACGCGGAGGGCCGCCTGGCCTACGCCGGCGCCCTGGACGACGGCGGGGGGCCCGCGCGACGCAATTTCGTCGTGGAGGCGGTCGCCGACCTGCGCGCGGGACGCGCGGTCCGCACGCCGCGCACGCGAGCGCGCGGCTGCTCGGTGAAGCTCGGCACGCCGCGCGACTTCGAGCGCGCGGAGGTCGAGGACGACGTCGCGGCGCTGCAGGCCTACGAGCGGGCGGCCGCGCACGCGGCGGCCGCTCGCGCGGAGCCCGCCCTGGCGGCGCTGGACGAGGCGCTGGCCGCCGGGCACCCCGCGCCGTGGGAGCTGCTCTCCGACCCCGCCTTCGCGCCGCTGCTGCGCGCGGACGACGCGCGCCGCGAGCTGCGCCGGCGCCTGGCGGACCACCCCGCGCGCGGCGCGCTGACGATGGTCGCGCCGGACGAGCCGGGCGAGCCCCTGGTGCTGGCCGGGACGGTGCGCGACGCGCGCGGCGAGCCGATCGCCGGCGCGCTGCTGTCGCTGTACCACACCGACGCCGCCGGCTGGTACGCGCCGGGGACGACCGACGCCGCCAACCCGCGGCTCTTCGGCCGCGTGCGCACCGACCGCGCCGGCCGCTACCGCGTGCGCACCGTGATGCCGGGCCACTACGCCGACGCGCCGCGGGGACCCGCGCACGTCCACCTCGACGTCCGCGCGGCGGGCTTCGAGACCCTGGGGGGGCACCGCGCCAGCGTCTACTTCCGCGACGACCCGGCGCTGGCCGGCGCCAGCCTGCGCGAGATCGTCTCCGACGGCTGCGCCATCCTCGACCCCGACCGGACCGCCGAGGGCGTCCGCCGCTACGCCCACGACGTCGCGCTGACCCCGCAGCGCTAGGTGTCCGATCGGAGGACGTCGTTCTCTTGCCTCCCACCGGGATCCCGGAAGCGGAACCATCCGCACTCAGCCCGTCGAGATCGAGGGGATCCACCTGCCGACGCCAGGATCACGCCCCGGGCCGCGTGCCGAGGGTCCGTCCGGTCCTCGCGGGGGGAGCGCGTCGCTCCCAGGGTGCCTCCACCACCACCAGCCGAGCCACGGCGCCTGATCACCGGGAGAGCAACGTCCTGCACCTCACCGAGCCCGCGGGCACCCCGCTGAGAAGCTCGTGGTGCCCGGTACGCGCAGGCACATGGCAGCACGCAGAGGACATCGAAGCACCGGACGGACGCCGGGATCGCGGTCGCTGGCGATCCCTGTGGGTGTCCGTGGGGCCGAATCGGTGGCGTAAGGGGGGGCAGGGCCCGACCGAGTTTCGAAACAGGAAGACCCTGCCGACGTCGCTCCGATCCGAGTGAGGGAACCTCCAAGCTCCCGCTGGCGTCCCCGGGACCGACGGAACGGGCATGATGACCCGGCTACGCCGCTGCGCCCCGCCCCCAGGTCGTTCGAGTCGGTCGGGTGTGGGACGTCCCTCGTGTCGCGTCGGCAGAGCCCGCGCCCCGCCACTCCCGAGTGTCGGTTGGCGCGATCAGGGGCAGATGATGAACGTCACGGCGTTGCTCAGGCTGTCGCCGAAGCCGCTTGGATCCATGGGATCTCGCTGTCTCCACTGAGCATGGAGACGGTGGCCCTGCGTGAGTGCAGGATCCGAGCCACTTTGAATGTGTGCATTGAAGTCGAGTCCGAGGATCCCCGTGCACGGCGGCGCACCACTCGCCTTTGCAATCTCGGGTGGCAGGCTCGAGAGCGGTGGCTTCACGCACAGCACGCCGCCGTGGAAGTCGAGGTTGGCCTGCCGAGAGCCGTACGCCAGCACTCCAGTAGAGTCAGCAAGGGCGTGAACGGCCGAGATGACGAAGGGGCTCGAAGCGCTGATGCTCGGACGTCCGGTCACCCGAACGAATGGGACGCAACCTGAGGAATTGACCTTGCCTACGCAATAAGGCCGGGGCGCTTGCGGGGTGCGAAAGACGTACCCGGCCCCGGCATCGAGGGTGGTTCCCGGCGATCCGACAGCTACGGAGTCGACGGAAATCGAGACGCCTCGGCCGAAGTCCTGGTCCGGCGCAGCATCCTCCGCGACCAACCTGGCCGCCTGCGTCCAGTCCCCGCCATTCCGCAGGAAGACGTAGGCCGCCCCTGGGTTCGCTCCTGCCACGTCTTCTTGGTAAGCGCCGACAACCGCCATTTCTCCGTCCAGACAAACCGAGAAACCGAAGAAGTCGCGCTCCATGGCGTCCTCGGCCACGAGCTTCGCTTCCTGGGTCCACCCCGCGGATTCGCGCCGGTACACGTAGGCCGAACCCGCATTGGTCGCCGCGCTGTCGTCGGACACGGACCCGATCAGGGCCAGGTCGCCTTGTACGCATACGTTGAAACCGAACGCGTCACCCTGGCCCAGATCCGTCGGCACCACCTTCTGGACTTGCATCCAGCCCGTGCCGGGCAGCCGCTCGAAGACATATGCCGACCCCGAATTGAGACCAGCATCGTCGTCCCAGCGGGCACCGACCCAGATCGAACTGCCGTCGACCGAGACGGCCTTCCCGAAGTTGTCGGAGCCCTCCGCGTCGTTCGCGACCAACCGCGCCGTCTCTACCCAGGACGTGCCCGTGCGAACGAACACGTACGCCGCTCCGGCGTTCGGGGTCCCCTGGACGTCGTGCTCGTACGCACCTACGACCGCCAGGTCCCCTTGGAGATCGAGACTGTGCCCGAAGCGCGATGTCACCTGCGCGTCGCTGGCGAGCAACTGAGCTTCCTGATGCCAGGTCGAACCCGTCCTTCGGAACACATAGGCGGCCCCGGACCCAAACCCCAGGTCGTCCGCGCCCGGAGCCCCGATCAGGATCGTGTCTCCCCACACCGCGACGGCCTCGCCGAAGAACTCGTCTTCGCCCGGATCGTCTGGCTGCAGCTTGGCCTGCTGTACCCAGCTCGAACCGCTCCTGGAGAAGACGTAGACCGCGCCTTCGTTGTCTGTGGGGGCGCCGTGCCTCCGTGCGCCCAGCGCGAGAGTCGAGCGGTGGATGGAGACCCCTGCACCCGAGTTGCCTCCACCGAGGTCATCACCCGCGGCTCCGTCGGATGCAGTCACTCTCGCCTCTTGCCACGTGCAGTGGACTGCCTGAGCGGAGAGGAGCGCCTTCGTTGACGGACCCATGCAGAATGCAGTGACGCCCAGGAGCACCAAGCTCATTTGCTACCTCCGAGTGACCTACGGCCGGTGAGGGAACCGACCTGAGCATACGACCCCGGAAGCCCCGCGGCGCTAGAGCGGGGCCAGCCGCACGGCGCGGAAGTGGATCTCGGCGCCCTCGGACTGGAGGGCGAGTGCGCCGCGCGCGCGGGACAGGCGGCGGGCGCGGTTGGCGAGGACGTCGTTCACCCAGACGACCACCTCGTCGCCCTGGCAGCGCACGCGCAGGCGGTTCCAGTCGCCCTCGGCGTGCTCGACGACCTCGGGGCGGCGCGCGACGCGCACGCCGTCGAGGGTGCCGCCCACCGGCTCGAGCGTCGTGTCCATCAGGATGAGGTCGCCGGCGCTGCCGGAGCGCAGCTGCACCTCGAGGCAGCGGGGCCAGCCGTGGAACACGCGCGGCTCGCCCGCGTGGACGAGCAGGCCGGAGTTGCCGCCGGTCACGCCCGGGCCCCAGCGCCACTCGAGGGTCAGCTCGTAGTCGGCGTGCTGCGCCGCCGTGCGCAGGGCCCCCGGGACGGTGCCGTCGGTCCACAGCAGGTCGTCGGCGAGCTGGAAGGCCTCGGCCGGGGCGCGGTCGTTCTCGGGGCCCTCGAAGCGCCAGCGGGAGAGGTCGTCGCCGACCAGGTCGCGCGCGGGGCCGGCGGGCGGCGGGAACTCGCCCGGACCAGAGGCGCAGGCGGCGAGCAGGACGACGCAGAGCGTGGCGGGGATCTTCGACATGGGCGCAGCGTACCCGCGGCGGCCGGCCGGGTGCACGCGCGGGCGGCTCGCCGGGCCGCGCGCCTTGCGGGAGAGCCCCCCAGACGCCACCGTGCCGCGCGTGCTGCTGCGCTCCGCCGTCCCCTCCGCCGCGCCGCTCGCCCTGCGCGTCCTGCGCCCCCTCGGCGTGGGGGCGCTCGGCGCGTCGGCGGGTCTCGTCCTGCTGCTCGCCGCGGGCGCGGTCACCTCGCGGGTGCTGGCGGCGCGGGCCGAGGCGGCCTTCCCGCGCACCGGCGAGCTGCTCGAGGTCGACGGGCTGCGCCAGCACGTCGTCGTCCGCGGGCAGGGGCCCGACGTCGTGCTCGTGCACGGCGCGTACGGGGCGCTGCAGGACTTCCAGGCGACGATCCTGGAGCGCGCCTCCGCGCGGGCCCGCTGCGTGCTCTGGGACCGCCCGGGCCACGGCTACAGCGAGCGCCCGGAGGGCGACGTCGACCCGGGCGTGCAGGCCGAGGTCCTGCTGGGCGTCGTCCGCCGGCTGGAGCTCGACCGCCCGCTGCTCGTCGGCTTCTCCTACGGCGGCGCGGTGTGCCTGGCGGCGGCGCTGGCGGCCCCCGACGAGGTGCGCGGCGTCGTGCTCCTCAACGGCCCCAGCCACCCCTGGCCCGACCCGCTGTTCCTCGAGTACCGCCTGTCGGGCGTGCCCGTGGTCGGCCGCCTGATGGCCGAGACGGTGGCCGCGCCGCTCGGCCACCTGACCCGCGAGCGCGCGGTCGAGCGCGCCTTCGACCCGCTGCCGGTGGCGCCGGGCTTCGCGGCCTCGCCGCTGCCGCTGGCCCTGCGCCCGGCGAGCTTCCGCGCGAACACCGAGGACGTCCGGCTGCTGAAGCCGTTCCTGCGCGGGCAGGCGCGGCGCTACGGCGAGCTGCGCGTCCCGGTCACGGCGGTTGTCTCGACCGGCGACCTGGTCGTCAGCCCCACGATCCACGTGCCGCAGCTGGTCGAGCAGGCGCCCGACTGCCGCCAGATCCGGGTCGAGGGCGCCGGCCACCAGCTGCTGTACACGCACCCCGACCTCGTGCTCGACACGATCGCGGAGGCGCTGGCGGCGGCCGACTAGGGGACCAGCAGGACCTTGGTGCAGCCCTCGAGCTTGCGGTCGAAGAGCTCGTACGCGCGCGGCCCCTCGTCGAGCGGCAGCCGGTGCGAGAACACCGCCGCGAGGTCGTACCGGCCCGCGCGCACCAGCTCGAGCGCGGGCTCGAGCAGTCGCCGCGCGGGGCAGCGGCCGGCGCGGTAGGTCAGGTTGCGGTCGTAGGCCTCGCCGGGGGCGAAGGCGAAGTGCGCCTCGGTGTGCACGCCGCAGGCGGCCAGCGTGCCGCCGGGGCGCACCAGGTCGAAGGCCAGGCGCGTCGCGGCGGGGGAGCCCACGGCCTCGAGCACGCCGTCGACGCCGTCGGCGCGCAGGCGTCCGAGGGCGACGTCGTCCGCCACGTCCAGGGGTCGCGCGCCGAGGCGCTCGGCCAGCGCGAGCCGCTCGGGGACGGCGTCGAGGGCCCACACCCGCGCGGCGCCGCGCTCGCGCGCGGCCACGACGCCCATGAGGCCCACGGGGCCGCAGCCCACCACCGCGACCTCGGCGCCGGGGCGCACGTCGGCCGCCTCGGCGCAGAACATGCCCGTCGCGAGCACGTCGCCGCACAGCAGGACCTCCGCGGGGTCCAGGTCCGGCGGCGCGGCGACCAGCGTCGCGTCGGCCAGCGGCACGCGCACGTGGTCGGCCTGGGCGCCGTGCAGCCCGCGGCCCTGCTGGACCCAGCCGAGCAGCTCGCCCCGCGGGCAGCGGCACGTCAGGCCCGACCGGCAGGTCGCGCACGCGCCGCAGGAGGTCGTGAACGGGCCGACGACCGCGTCCCCGGGCCGGAGGCGCCCGACGTCGTCGCCGACGGCGACCACGCGGCCCAGGAACTCGTGGCCGAGCACCGTGCCCGCGTCCAGGCCGACCTCGTGGCCGCGGTAGACGTGCAGGTCCGAGCCGCAGATCGCGGCGAGCTCCACCTGGACCACGGCGTCGCCGGGGTCGCGGACCCCGGGGTCGGCGACGACCTCGCAGCGGACGTCGCCGGGGCCGTGGAAGGTCAGCGCGCGCACGCCGGCAGTCTAGCGACCCGCGGCGCCCCGGCGCGTATCCTGTCGCCATGCTGCGGATGGACACGTTCGAGGCCCGGGTGCGCACGGCCGCGCTGGTCGAGGGCACCTCCTACGTCCTGCTGCTCCTCGGCGCCATGCCGCTGAAGTACCTGGCGGGGATGCCGCTGGCCGTGCGCGTCGTCGGCTCGCTGCACGGGGCGCTGTTCGTGTGGCTGATGCTGCTGATCGCCCAGGGCGTGTTCGGCCGCGGGCGCAGCCTCGGCTGGGGCACGCGCATCGGCGTGGCCTCGCTGATCCCGTTCGGCACGTACTTCCTCGACCGCGAGCTGCGCGAGGAGGACGCGGCGGCGCGCGCGCGGGCGGCCGAGGTCCCCGCGGACGACGGGCCGGGCGAGCGCCGCTAGCGGGCGTCGCGCACGGCCTCGAGCCAGCCGTTCCCGAAGCGCTCGTCGGGCTCGAGGTAGTGGCCCTCGCTCCACTCGTTCAGGGAGGCCACGAACACCAGGCGGTCGTCCAGGGGGGAGAGGGACGGGGCGGCGGCGAGCGCGCGCCGCAGCGCCGCGCCGAAGCGCTCGGGGTGCTCGCCCACGACGACCGGGGACCACGGGTACTTGCCGGGGATCTCCGCGCCGAAGTCCGCCGCGCGGGGGCTCGCGTCCCAGCCGGGAGCGACCGCCGGCATGTACGGCAGGCCCGCGGCGCGCGCGAAGGCGGGCCACTGCGCGGCGCAGGCGCGCGCGCGCTCGTCGTAGTCCTGCCGCGGCGGCCCCTTCCAGTCGGGCAGGTGGACGTAGTGCGTGACGCTGTCGAAGCCGACGTCGCGCAGCAGGCTTATCGCCTCGGGGGACGGCTCGATCGCCGCCAGGTGCAGGGGCGGGTGGCCGTGCGCGGCGAGCCACGCGCGCGCGGCGGCGACGGCGCGCGCCGCGTCGGCGGGCCCCAGCTCGCGCAGGAAGAAGGTCGAGTCGTAGATCGAGAAGTAGGCGCGGCCGTCGACGCGCAGGTAGTTCGGGCGCCCGAAGTAGGCCTCGGCCACGGTCGCGACCAGCCGCACGAAGTCGTCCACGTCGGAGGGCGCCTGCCGGGCGGGGTCCACGACCGGGAGGTCGCGCCGGCGCACGGGCAGCACGCGCCGCGGCATGCGGTTGGCCCACAGCACCGCGAAGGGCACGCGCGCGCCCTCGGGCGAGCCCAGGAATCCGTGGTCCAGGGCGTCCTCGAACACGCGCTTGCCGCGGCACCAGAACAGGCCGTACACGAGCGCGTCCACGCCGTGCTCGACGGCGAGGCGCACGCGCCGGCCGACCTCGGCGGGGTCGCGGTCGTCGTAGGTCCCGAGCTGGGGCACCCGCGGCTGCCGGTGGCCTGGGAAGCGCGGCCGGCAGCCGGCGACGAGCTCCCACTCGGTGAAGCCCGGGTGGAAGCTCGCGTCGCGCTCGGGGATCGGGTGCCAGCCCGGGTAGACGTACGCGGCGATCCTCACCCGACGCGCCGCACGACGAAGCGCAGCGAGCCCGCGTTGTTGCCGTAGCGGCTCGCGAGGTCGTTGGCGAACGTGCAGAGCTCGTCGGTGCGCGCCGGCACGTAGGGCACGTCGGTGTGGTCGAGCAGCTCGAACAGCTCGTCGTCGCTGTGCCCGACGGCGCCGATCAGCGCGAACCAGTTCGCGTCGCGCTTGCGGCGGCGCCACTGGACGGCCGCGATGGCGAGCTCCTTCAGGCCGAGCTTGACCTGGTCGAGCGTCCAGCCCTCCGGGCCGCACGCGATCGAGCCGTCCTGCCAGGTCTGCCCGTCGGGGACCTCGAACAGGTACTGGCCGCCGGCCTCGAGGGCGATGCCGGTGGGGTTGTGGCGCTGATACGAGCTGCACACGAGCTCGCGCTGCTCGTCGATCGCCAGGGGCGCGAGGCTGCGGGCGCCCGAGCGCAGGTGCTGGCGCAGGCCGTCGATCGTCTCGCGCGTGCCGTCGGGGTGCTGTAGCTCGTGGCGGACGCGGCGCAGCGCGCGGGGGCGGTAGTCGGCGTCGTGGTGGATGCGCTCGGCGACGCTCCAGTGGACCAGCGGGGCGCGCTCGCTGGGGCGGTCGTCGACGTTCACGCGCGGCTCGCGCGTGGTCAGCGTCAGGCGCGTGGAGAGCGGCAGGCGCCGCTGGAAGTGCCCCTTGCCCGCGGGGTCCGGCTGCAGCTCCAGGTCGTCCAGATCGATGTCGTAGTCCGCCTCGCGCGGGACCACGGCGTCGAAGTCGACGTCCGCCGGCGCGAGCACGCGCAGGCCGAGGTCGCGGCGGCGGAACTCGTCGAGCAGCACCTGCAGCGCCAGGTCGGACAGGCCGTCCTCGCGGTAGCCGCCGCCGACGTCGGAGTGGACGCCGGGCATCCAGATCTCCGTCACGCGGTCGTCGGCGTTCATCAGCGTGGGCAGGAACGCCTTGCGCGCGTCGTCCAGCGACACCAGGTGCAGCGCCTCGTCGATCATCGGCGAGATCGTCCCGTCCTCGAACACGACGTCGGACACCGGCTTGTCGTCGTCGTCGAGGTTGGGCTTGCCGATCGAGGCGACGGTGTCGAACACGCCGACGAAGCGCACACGCGGGGCCGCGTCGCCCAGGTGCTTGGGCAGGACGGCGACGAAGCGGCGGGCGATGGCGGCGCCGCGGCTGAACCCGAACACGAAGACGCGGTCGCCGGGCTCGTAGGCCTCCTGCAGGTCGGCCAGGCCGGCGCGGATGATCCGGCCGACGTCGGCGTGGTCGGGCGCGAACGCGGCATTGAAGATGCGCTGGACCTTGCTGCCGTAGGTGCCGACGCCGGGGTGGTAGAAGCAGCGCTGGTCGGGGAAGCGGCTGCCGCCGGACAGGTCTCCGCCGAGCAGCAGGTGCAGCTTGAGGACGTTCGTGACGTTCTGGTCCTCGATGCCCCCGGCGTGCGAGTGCTCCTGGACGGCGTCGGCGGGCTCGTTGCAGGTCCCGTCGAAGCACAGGACGACGTTCTTCGGCATGGTCTCCTCCTCCGGTTCGTAGTGGGCGCGCCGCGCGGTAGCCTCGGCCCGCGGCGCGTCCCGTTGGGCGCGGGGCGCGGCGTCCGGA
>JAUIDW010000160.1 GCA_030428395.1 bacterium
CCGGCCAGCACTGGGTCATCGAGGATGATGAATCCAGCACCTTCCCGGATGGCACGAGCCAGGAAGAGCGAGAGTCCGAGACACTGAAGTTGGGAGTAGCTGAGCACGGCCACTGCGTCCCGCGTCTCGGCGTTGCTCCTGTCTGCATGTGCAGAAATCGAAGCCTTGAAGTCGATGGTGCGCGTTGCCTTCGTGCGGCGCTTCACGGCTGAGAAGAACGTCGGTTCGCCTGGGCGCAGGAGGTCCCACCACCGCTCCACATCGTCGCTGATGGCAGATATCTTTTCGTCCAACACCTCCCCCATCCCCTTCTTGAGGTCTTTCACAGCACGCTCGAGTTCGCGCTGCACCTTGGACCGTGCCTCCCATTCCGTGAGCACTGCGGCAAGGGAATTCTCCTTTGCCCGAAGTTCGAGAAGATCTTGCCAACCTTCCGTCTTGCTCTCCTTCGCGACAGCGGAAGGGAGAACAGCAAGGAGCGAGAACTCTGCCTCCTTGTAGAGCGCTGCCGAGCTATCGAGCTCCGCTCGAAGCCTCACTACCTGGTCGACTGGCTCCCGGAGGTTCTCGTATGCGCTGGTGTCGAGAGAAGACAGCGCCGCAGTCAGCGCGGAGAGTGAATTAGTCACTTTCGCGACTTGCTTCTGAAGAGCGCGCCGAGCTCGAAGAAGCTCGCGGGTAGCAGCAAGCCACTGGGCTACTGCTTGCTCACCACCACTCCCAGCGAGTCGCCGAGCGCGAACTATACTGAAACCTCTCTGTTTCCTTTGCTTGCCTGAAGCTCCTACGAAGGCCGGGAGGACGCGGTCGACACCGTCCTTCGCTTCTTTGACGGCCCCGGAGAGCGCGGTCAGTGCCGAACGCGCGGCAGCCTCGGCGGTTCGGAACTCGTGAGTCTCGTGAAGCTTCGTTCGAATCGCAGCGATGCGCTCGAGACTCAGCGTGCCATCGTCGCAAAGCGGACACTGCTGGGGTCCCTCTGCCTTGTCGATGGACTCTATCTTCAGGGCCGCCTCGAAGAGTGGGATGAGGCGCTCAACTTCGGCCTCGACCCTCGCTCGTTGCTCCTCGAGCTTCTTCGTCGCTACGCCGAGCCCCACGTTCTCGAGCGTCCACGGGTGCAGCTCTCTGATGCCGAGGTCTGCAAGTGGGAACGCCTCCGTCTGACGAGAATGGAGTGCCTTCTCGACAGCGGAGAACCGGGCTTCCGCTTCGTTCGGCACTTCGACTCCAGCCGCCTTGAGGAGGCCAGCGGCCGCTTCGGAGAGAGCGGCAACAACGTCGAGGGACCGGTTCTTCTCTTGCAGCAGGGGCTCTAGCGCGGCCCGCATCGCCTGCCGCGCGGCGCATGACCTGAGGTCTTGGAGTAGTGCGTCCGCAGGTGCTCCTAGGTCGACGCCATGGGACTCGACTCGTTCCAGGAAGCGGTCCAGGTCGTCGACATCGAGCAGCGCCTTGAAGTACGCCGAGCGTTCCTTCGGCCCAGCGGAGAACACGTAAGGCAGCGTGTGCTGCATGAGGACTGGGGCTGCGAGCGGTGGTTGGGAGAGCTTGACTCCGATTTCTGCAAACACAGTCTCGTGGGCCGGGTGACCGTCGACCTCGAGGTTCGTCTTGCAGTCCCCCTTCTTTGCGTAGTCGCTCAAGAGAGTTCTTCGAACCTTGTGGGTTGTACCCTGATGCTCGACCGTTATCTCAACGAACACCTCTTCGAAGTCTCTCAGGTGGACGTTCCTGAGCGTTCCGGCGAATTCGTCCTTTGCACTCGCGAGCAGGTCCCGCCGAACGATGCTCCCCGTGAAGAGAAACTCGAAGGCCTCGGCGAGGCTCGTCTTTCCTTGGCTATTCGGCCCCCACACAACCGCCACTTCCGAGGAAAAAACGAGTGGCTGAGCGGACGAGCCGAAGGCCCGGAAACCACGAACGTCAACTGACTTGATTCTCGTCTTGTTCAAGTGAGCGGATCGCCTTGTTGAGTTCGTCCTCGAGGACCTGCTTCAGGGCATCGCCATTCGCCTCGACCGTGTGTGCCGCGTCGTAGGCATCTGCCAGGCGCTTCGCGAGAGTATCAGCCTTGAGCTTCTCGCGAAGTCTCACCTGGTTAGTCGCGCCACGACTGCCATCCGCAGGTGTCGTCATCGTTTGAGGCTCTCCTGACCGGGCGAGCTGTGCTGATTGAAGATGTTCCTCATCCCACCGGGAGGCGAGGATCATCGAATCGAGCGGCGAGGGCAACTCGCGGGGCGGCCCGCGAATACCGCTGACGATAGTGGCACACGCCCGGAGCAGGGTGGGTGGCGCGTGGCGCGGGCGATATAAAGCCCTATCATATAGGGGGTTATGGAGCGGGCGAACGGACTCGAACCGTCGACATTCAGCTTGGGAAGCTGACGCTCTACCAACTGAGCTACGCCCGCTCGGTGGGGGCCGCGCTGGGGCGGCCTCGCCGGGAGGAGGAGACTAGCGTTGGGGGGGGCGGGCGCCAAGGGGGGGCTGGGTGACGCGGCGGAGGGCGTCCTGGAGGGCGCGGATGCGGGGGTTGATGGCGAGGGCCTTGCGGTAGTGCTCGGCGGCCTCGGGGAGCTTGCCGTCGGACTCGAGCTGGGCGCCGATGCGCTGGTGGAAGCGGGGGTCGCGGGGGAGGGTGACGGCGGCGCTCTCGGCGTAGCGCTCGGCCTCCTCGAGGTCGCCGGCGGTCAGGGCGAGCTCGACGGCGGTCTGATAGTCGGCGGTCCGCGGGACGGAGCGCGACATCATCGGGGTGCTCGTGTCCATCAGCCACCAGCCGAGGGGGGCTAGGGCGAGGAGCAGGGCGAGCGCCGCCCAGCGGCGCGCGCGCGCGGCCTGCACGGCGAGCGCGACGAACACGCCCGCGTAGATCAGGAAGAACGGCACCAGGTACAGCCGGAAGCGCGCGACCGTGTGCACCAGGCTCAGGGATCCCGCGACGCCCAGCAGGTAGAGCAGCAGCACGAGGTGCTGCGACGGCGAGCGCGCCCACGCTGCGCGCAGCGGGGTCGCGTCGCGCGACGGCGTCGCGGCGAGCTCCGCGTTCGGCGCGGCGGCCAGCTCCTCACCGGCACCGGGCGCCCCGGTCGCATCCTCGCCACGCTCCCCGCGCCGCGGCCACCAGCTCGCCACCCTCGCGACCAGCGCCGCGACCGGGCCGCGCCCGCCGCGTCTCGGCCACCAGCTCACCACCCCCGCGACCAGCACCGCGAGCGCCGCCGCGAAGCCCGCCGGGAAGACGACGCGGAAGTCCAGCATCGGCGCGAGGCGCTCGGTCACCGCGCGCTGGAAGTAGTAGCTCGTGTTGTCGGCGACCTCCCACTTCTGCCAGATCACCTCGAAGCGCAGGCGCCAGTTCGCCAGGAGCTTGCCGAGGTCGCCCTCGTAGCTGCGCCACACGCCGGCGGCGGCCTTGCCGAAGCTGCCCTGCGCCTCGTCCAGGATGGCGATCGCCTTCGGCGTCGGCGCCGCGAACAGCGACCCGCCGCGCGGCGCGTCGGCGACGTTGGCCTCGGCGAAGTTCACGGCGGTGCGGCACGAAACGGCGAACGGCGGCGCGCCCACGGCGACGTTGCGGTAGAGCAGCGGCGCGAACCCGACGACGTAGCCGGCGACGAAGAGCCCGAGGGCCGCGCCCGCGGGCCTCCAGCCCCCGCGCGCGAAGCTCGCCAGCAGGCTCAGCGCGACGGCGATCTTCAGCACCGTCCCCATCTCGTGAAACGTCGCGAACAGGCCGCAGCCCGCGCCCAGCGCCGCCACCGCGACCCACCGCGCCCGTCCGCGCAGCGAACCGTCGACCACCCGGATCGTCGCGTACAGCAGCGCCAGCATCGCCGCCATCGCCGGCCCCTCGCGCAGCAGCTGCGGCTCGAGGTACAGCAGCGGCCCGTACAGCGCCGCCGCCAGTCCGGCCACCGTCCCCGCGAGCGCCCCCCCGACGCGCGCGGCCAGCAGGAACACCAGCAGCGCCGTCCCCGCCCCGAGCACGAGCTGCGCGGCCTTGACCGCCGCCAGCGCGCCGTCGTCGTCCGGGCCCAGCGCCGCCAGCACGTACGAGTACGCCGGTGCCTGGTGGAACGCGTGCGGCCCGTACCACGCGAGCCACTGCTCCGGCGGCGCGACCTTCTGCCACCCGTGGTAGGGGTGGTACGGCTCGGCCGCCAGCGGGTCGTCCGCCGCGATGCGACGCGCCTGCTCGAGGTACGTCGCCATGTCGGTCTCCTCCCACAGGTGCCAGCGGTCGAGCGCGGTCCCGCGGATCTCTGCCCAGTGTCCGAACCGGGCGACCAGGGCCACCGCCACGACCAGCGCGGCCAGCAGCCACGTCCGCGTGCGGAGAGAGGCGACCATCCGGCGAAGCGTACGCGGCTCGCTGGGCGGGGCTAGCGCGAATCTCTGCCCGCCTCACCCCGCGGGCGCTGCGCCGGGGGCAGGGATCCCGCGCGAGGGCAGAGATCCTGCGCGAGGGCAGAGATCCAGTGCGAGGGCAGAGATCCGGCGAGGGCAGAGATCCGGCGAGGGCAGAGATCCGGCGAGGGCAGAGATCCGGCGCCGGGCAGAGATCCTGCGCGGGGGGAGAGATCCGCCGCGGGGCAGAGATCCGCTGCGGGGCAGAGAACCCGCGCCGGGCAGAGATCCCGCGCGGTCCCGGCGGCCGCGTTCAGGCCGCCGGCGAGGCGGCGCGGCGGCTGGCGGGGCGGCGGCAGGCGCGCTGGAGGGCGGCGGAGAGGGCGCCGGGCTTGACGGGCTTGGAGACGTAGTCGTCCATGCCGGCGGCCAGGCAGCGTTCGCGGTCGCCGGGGAGGGCGTTGGCGGTCAGGGCGATGATCCAGAAGCGGTCGGCGTCGGGGCGTTCGCGCAGGCGGCGGGTGGCGCCGAAGCCGTCGAGGCCGGGCATCTGCAGGTCCATGAAGACGACGTCGTAGTCGGTGCGCTCGGCGGCCTCGAGGACCTCCTCGCCGCAGGCGGCCAGGTCGGCCTCGCAGCCGAGCGAGCGCAGCATCGCCAGCGTCACGCGCTGGTTCACCGGGTTGTCCTCGGCGACCAGGACGTTGAGGGCGGCCAGCTCCTCGCGCGTCGGGGCGGCGTCCGCGCCGCCGTCGGCCGGCCCGGTGTCCTTGCCCGCGACCGGTGGGCGCACGGTGACGCTGAACTCGAAGGTCGTGCCCTGGCCCTCGACGCTGCGGAACGAGATCGCGCCGCCCATCAGCTCGACCAGGCGCTTGCTGATGACCAGGCCCAGGCCCGTGCCGCCGAACCGGCGGGTCGTGCCGGAGTCGCCCTGGGTGAAGGGCTGGAACAGGAGCTCGCGCTGCTCGGCCGGGATGCCGATGCCCGTGTCGGAGATCGCCAGGTCCAGGCGCACGTCGCCGCCCTCCAGGTCGTGGGCGGCCACGCGGACGTCGACCGAGCCCCGCTCGGTGAACTTCACGCCGTTCGAGATCAGGTTCACGAGCACCTGCCGCAGCCGCGCGGGGTCGCCGTGCACCGCGGGCGGCAGGTCCCCGGAGCTCTCGACGCCCAGGGTCAGCCCCTTCACGCGCGCCAGCGGCTCGACCACCGCGACGGCGGTCTGCACGCACTCGGCCACGCTGAAGTCGCTCTCGTCCAGGGTGACCTTGCCCGCCTCGATCTTCGAGAAGTCGAGGATGTCGTTGATGACGACCAGCAGGTGCTCGCCCGACGCGCGGATGGTCTCGACGCAGTCCGCCTGGTCGGTGGTCAGCTCGGTGTCCGCCAGGATCGACGTCATCCCGATGACGCCGTTCATCGGGGTGCGGATCTCGTGGCTCATGTTGGCCATGAACTCCGACTTCGCCTGGCTGGCCGCCTGCGCGGCCACCAGCGCCTGGCGAGACTCCTCGACCAGGTACGTGTTCTCGATCGTCGCGCCCAGCAGCGCCGCCGCCTGCACGAGGATGTCCTCGTCGGTCTGGTCGAACGCGTCCAGGCTGCGGCTGGTGACGTTCAGCACGCCCAGCACCCGGTCCCGCACGACGACGGGCACGGCCAGGCCGCTCTCCATGCCCATCTCGAGCAGCATGGGCACCTCGGACATGTGCTCGCGGTCGCGCAGCGCACCGCGGAACGGCTGGCGCCCGTGGATGACCGAGCCCGTGCTGGAGCCGGCGGCGGGGATCTCGAAGCCCTCGCCCAGCTCGCCGGTGGTCACCTGGATGCGGCGCATGACCAGCAGCTGGCGGTCGGGGTCGTGGCGCGCGAACGACAGCCGGTCGCCGGGGACGATGTCCGACAGGGTGCTCGCGATCGCGCGGATGGCGGACTCCTCGTCCTGGCAGGTCGCCAGCGCGTTCGCCAGGGTGTTCAGCGCCCCGAGGCGGCGCGCGTGGTAGGCGGCCTCGCGGTACGCGCTGCGCATCTCGTGGACCATGCGCGTCTTGGAGAGCGCGCTGGCCGCCAGGCCCGCGATGAAGACGAGCGTCGTCGGCACGGCCTCCGGGACGTCCGGGCGGACGAAGCCGACGTTGATGACGCCCAGCAGGTCGTCCCCGTCCAGCAGCGGCGCGATCGCGATCGAGCGCACGCCCGCGCGCCCCTCGCCGCCCTGCGTCACGTCCAGGCCCTCCTGCAGCAGGAGGCGGCGCTCGAGCATGGCCACGCCGACGGCCGAGTCGTCGACCCGGCGCAGGCGCCCGCGCGTCAGCACGCCCTCGGTCCCGTACAGGGGGATCAGCTCGACGACGGCGCCGGGCTCGGAGCTGTCGAGGTGCAGGGCCAGGCTGGCGCGGTCCACGCCGAGCAGCGAGGGCAGGTGCCGCGCGAGCTCGCGCAGGACGCCGTCCTCGCTGCCCGCCGCGTTGATGGCGAGGTTCAGCTCGCTCAGCCGGAGCAGCTCCTCCTCGCGGGGCGGCCCGCAGGGGTCCATGCCCCGTCCATCGGCCTCCGGATCGGGGGTCTTGAGGGCGCTCGCCGGCCGCCCGCGGGCGTCGCCTCCCCGGCGGCGGCCCGGCGCCGCTCCCGGCCCGCGGCGGCCGCGCCGGACGGATCCCCGCCCCGCCGCCTCGCGGTCCCAGGCTCCGGCCCCGCAGGCACTTGCGTCGCCGGGGCGCGGGGGCAGAGATCCTCGCACCGATCGGGGCGCGCGCCGCGCGGGGCGCGCGGAGGCCCTGGCGGGCTGGAGTAGGATACCGCCCGTGTCGACCCCGGACGGAGTGCGGGCCGCGGCCGGCGGCGGCCGGGGTGCGGAGCGGTGAGCGGGCCCCTGGCGCCGCTCGTCTGGGCCGTCCTGATCGTGCTGCCGGGGGCCTGGGCCGCCTTCGGCCTGCCGCTGCGCGAGCTGGGCCTCGGCTCGCGGCTGCTGCTGTCGGTGGCGCTGACCCCGGCGGTCGTCTTCGCCCAGTACTACGCGCTGCGCTTCCTCGGAGCCTCGTTCGAGCAGGCCGCCTTCGCGCTGCCGCTCGTCAACCTGCCGGCGGCGCTGCTCGTGCTGCGCGCGGCGCGGCGCGCCGGGCCGGTGCCGCGCGGCCTGGTCGGCCCGTCGCTCCTGCTGGTCGCGGTCGTCGCCGGGTTCCTGTGGATCCCCGAGCGGCTGCAGCCCGAGGCGTGGCTCGTCCAGGGCCACTCGTGGATGCACACCGACACGGTGTACGCGCTCGCCGACGGCGCCTGGGCGCCGGAGGAGACGCTGCTCGCCGGCCTGCGCGCCGCGTACCCCTGGGCGGGCCACGTCGTGCCCGCGGTGCTCGGCCACGTGTCGGACGCGCCGCCGATCGCGATCTACGTCCAGCAGAACGTCGTGTGGGTCCTGGTCCTGGCCGGGCTCTGCGGCGCGCTCGCCGGGGAGCTCGGCGCCACGTACCGCGGCCGCGCGGCGGCGGCGCTCGCGCTGCTGCTGGGCTTCAACCTCGTGGGCTACTTCCTTTGGCTCGGCGTCGGCTTCGAGGTCAGCCGCCTGCCCTGGGCGGGGGACTGGCGCTACACGCCGCCGCTCTGGGCCTTCCGCTTCTTCAACCAGCTCGCCTTCGCGATGTGCGCGCTCGCGGGCGCGACCCTGCTGCTGCTGCGCGCCGCGCGGCCGGGGTCCGCGCGCTCGCGGGAGCTGGTGCTGCTCGGCCTGCTGGCCGTCGCGCTGGGCTGGGTGTACCCGATCCTGTACCCCGCGCTGGCGGCCCTGGTCGGCGGCCAGCTCGTCGCGCTCGCGCTGGCCCACCGCCGGGCGCGCGGGGACGGGCACCTCGCCCACGCGGTCCGCCTCGCGCTCGTGTTCGTCGCCGCCAGCGTGCCGGTCGTGGTGCTGATGCAGGTGACGACCGCGGACCGCGCCGAGGGCGTGCTGACGCTCGCCGGGGGCCGGCGGATGCTCGAGAAGGCGGTGGCCGTGCTGGTCAGCGCGAGCGCGTTCGCGCCCTTCGTCCTCGTCGGGCTCCGGCGCTGCGCGGGCGAGCGGCGGAGCCAGGCGACGTGCCTCCTGCTCGGCGCCGCGGGCTGCGCCGTGCTGTACGTCGTGCCGGACATCCCGCACTGGCGCATGGAGTACAAGTTCATGTTCGCCCTCGCGCTCTGCCTCGCGCCGCTCGTCGGGCTGGGGGCCGAGGCGGTGGGCGCGCGCCTGGGCCGGCTGCGGCCGGCCGTCGCGGTCGCGGCGCTGCTGCTGCTGGCGGTCCCGCTGTGGAACAAGTCCGCGCGCGCGCTGCGCACCGCCTCGACGAACTACCCCGCGCTCGACGTCTCGAGCTTCTCCGTCCGCCTGCAGCCCGGCCAGCCCGCCGCCGCCGCCTACGCCGCGGTCCGCGACGGGACGCCCGCGGACACGGTCGTGCTGCTCGACGCCGCGCCCCTGCACGCGCCGCCGCTGCTGCGCCGCAGCCTCTTCGCGCCGCCCGACACGGGCCAGCGGCTGGGCTTCAGCATGGAGTACGGCACGTTCCTGCGCCTCGTGCGCGGCTACGACGAGGCCCGCATCGTCGCGCGCGAACAGGCGCGCACGGCGCTGTTCGCGCCCGGCTCCTCCGACGAGGCGCGCGCGGCCGCGCTGGGCCGCGCGCTGGCCCTGGGGCGCCCCGTCGCGGTCGTCCTCGAGGAGGCGCGCCACGCCGCCCTGGACGCCTGGCTCGCACGCCGCGCGGGCGCCGGCGCGGGCGCGCTGCACCGCTCCGAGGGCCTCGCCGTCTGGCTGGTCCGCCCCGAGGCGTCCGCGCGCTCGGGGGCCTGACGCGGCGGCCCGCTCGACGGGGCGGACCCGCGCCGCGCTCGCGTCGCGGTGCGCGCGTCTACCAGTCGAGCTCCGCGCCGTCGTGGTTCAGGAACTTGCCGCTGTCCTCCGGCGTCAGGCCCTCGATCACCGCGCGCAGGCCGCCGATGGACTCCTCCGGCGACAGCGGCGCGTCCGGGCCGCCCATGTCCGTGCGCACCCAGCCGGGGCTGACGGAGATGGCGACGACGCCCTCGTCGCGGTGGTCGGCGGCGAGGCAGCGCGAGTACATGTTCAGGGCCGCCTTGCTCTCGCGGTAGCCGGCGTAGCCGCCGCTCGTGTTGTCGGCGATGCTGCCGAGGCGGCTCGACACGTTGACGACGCACGCGCCGCGCGCCGCAACCAGGTTCGGCAGGAGCGCCTCGGTCACCCGCATGGGCCCGAACGTGTTCACCTCGAGCACGCGGCGGGCCAGCTCGGCGCGGGACGTGGCGTCGGAGAAGCCGCGCCCGCTCGTGCCGGCGTTGTTGATCAGCAGGTGCACCGGCTCGTCGCCGAGCGCGTCGGCGAAGGCCGCCACCGAGTCGTCGTCGGTCACGTCCAGCCGCAGGACGCGCGCGCCCGTCGCGGCGAGGTCCGTGGCCGCCTCCGGGTCGCGGGCGGTGCCGACCACGCGGGCGCCGGCGGCCGCGTACTGCCGGGCGAACTCGAGGCCCAGCCCGCGGTTCGCGCCGGTGACGACCACGGTGCGGCCCGCGAAGCGCGAGCGCTCCGCAGCCTCGTCCGCGTCCTGCGCGGCGGCGAGCCCGGGGGAGGCCCAGGCTCCGAGGGTGACGAGGAGGGCGGTGAACAGCAGGTGGCGTGAGGTCATGGGGGAGTCTCCGTGCGGGGGGGTGGAGCACACCGGCGGACGCCGGCGTCCGGTTCAGTCGTCGACGTAGCCCAGCGCGCGCAGGTGCTCGACGTCCTCGTCGGCCAGCTCGACGCGGCCGCCGCGGCCCTCGCCGAGGGGCGGCAGCGCGCTCACCTGCTCGAGCAGGTCGCGCGCGGCGGCGCGCACGTCCTCGTCCTCGCGGCCCCACAGGTTCGTGCGCTCGCCCGGATCGCGGCCCAGGTGGTACAGCTCGAAGGACCCGTCGTCCTGCGTGCGGATCAGCTTCCAGTCGCCGCGCACCACGGCCTGGCGGCGGTCCTCGTCGGTCCAGGCGTAGGTGGTCTCGATGCGCGCGAGCGGCTCGCCCGCGCCGTCCGCGCCGGCGCGCAGGTGGGCGAGCACCGACGTCCCGCGGAAGGCCGAGCCGTCCAGCCCGCACAGCTCGGCGATCGTGCGCGGCAGCGAGGCCGTCTCGACGATCGCGCGCGACGTCCGGCCGCGCAGCTCCGGAGCGAGGTCGCCCCCGAGGACCAGCGGGACGCGCGCCAGCTCGTCGTAGCAGTACTTGCCGTGCCCGAAGAAGCCGCGCTCGCGGAAGGCCTCGCCGTGGTCGGCGGTGAACAGGACGACGGTCTGCTCGCCGGCGGTCCGCTCGCGCGCGCCGTCGAGCAGCGCGCCGATCCAGCGGTCGGTGTGGGCGATCTCCGCGTCGTACAGGTCGACCACGTGCTGCACGTCCGCGTCGGTGAACGAGTCCGCCTCGTCCCGCAGCGGCGCGAACTCGACGTGGTCGGACAGCGGGCCGTCGTAGCCCTCGCCGAAGGCGTGGTCGGCGTGACCGACGTAGGTGAAGTGCGGGTCGAAGTAGTGCACCCACAGGAAGAACGGCCGGCCGGAGCGGCCGTCGAGCAGCTCCAGGGCGCGCCCGGTCAGGCCCTCGGAGCTGACGCCGTCGTGGCCCAGCACGAACTCCTCGTCGAAGCGCTCGAAGCCCTGGTCGAAGCCGTGCTTGCGCGCGACGAACACGTGCGACACGACGGCCAGCGTCTCGTAGCCCGCCTCGCGCAGCAGCTCCGCCAGCGTCGTCAGGCCCGGGGACATGCGCTTGGTCGGCTCGTACAGCCCGTGGGTCGAGGGTAGCAGCGAAGTGTGCAGGCTGGCCATGCTCGGCAGCGTCCACGAGGCCTGCGCGTAGGCGCGGTCGAAGCGCACGCCGTCGGCGGCCAGGCGGTCGAGGGCAGGGCTCGTGTCGCGCCCGTAGCCGTAGCAGCCCAGGTGGTCGGCGCGCAGCGTGTCGACGGTGACGAGGACGACGTTCGGGGCGCCCTCGAGCCCCTCGGCGCGGCCGGCGCGCACCGCGATCTCGAGCGCGGCGATCCCCGCGGCCACGAGCGCGATCACCACCCACGCGCGCCGCCCGCGCAGCAGCCCGCGCCCGGGGAGCCCGCCGGCCACCGACAGCCCGGCCAGCGCGAGGCCGGCGAGCGCGAGGAGCGCCGCGAGCCCGGCGCGGCCGTGGGGGAGCAGCGCGCCCGCCAGCGGCGCCTGCGGCAGGGCGCGGCGCGCGCCCGTCCCGGCGGGGCCGAGCAGCCAGAGCGCGCCGGCGCCCACCACGGCGAGCAGCAGGCCGGCGCGCACGAGCCGGGCCGAGCGCTCCGGCGCCCCGACGAGCTGGGTCAGGACCCGTGCGGCGCCGGACGCCGCCATCCAGAGCACCCGCAGCGCCGCGGCGCCGGCCACGC
>JAUIDW010000161.1 GCA_030428395.1 bacterium
CAGGACTCGCTGCGCCGCTTCGCCTACGCGGAGCGCTTCAGCCCCAACGGCGTCGGCTCGCCGCCCGAGTGGCAGCGCGTCGTGCGCAACAAGCGCTACAAGCTGATCCGCCGCCGGGACGCGAGCGGGACCATCACGCAGGAGTTCTTCGACCTGGCGAACGACCCGCTCGAGACCCAGCCCCTGCCCGTCCCGCCCCTCGACGAGTCCGGCCGCCGCGCGTGGGTCGGGCTGCGCAAGCGCATGAAGATGCTGGGCGGACTGCAGTAACCGCGCACCCCGCGCCGCGCGCACCCGAGAACCGCCGCCCGCCCGGGAGGCGGTCCTCGGCTCGTCCGGGGGCCCGTTCGCCCGCCGCGCGCCCCTCCTACTCCGCGGCGTCGCCCGCCGCGGCGAGGTCCTCGAGCAGCACCTCCATCGCGCGCTGCCGCGTCGGGTCGGAGTCCTGCACCCACGCGGCGAAGCGGCGGATCAGGCGGACCTCGCGCGCGGTGTAGTGCTCGTCGTCGGCCGTCGGCGCGAGCAGGTCCAGCATGCACTGGCCGCGGCGCGTCACCGGGCACGGTCCGCGCCCGGGCGGCGCGCCCAGCTCCGAGCCCACGAGCTCGTCGGGGCCGACTCCGAGGACGCGGGCGATCTGCACGGCGGTGCGGAACGCCGGCTGCACCTTGCCGTTCTCGATGCGGGACAGGTAGGAGGCCGCGACGCCGGCGCGGCGCGCGACGTCGTTCTGCGCGAGCCCGCGCTGCAGGCGCGCCGCCGCGAGGCGCGGACCGACGTCGAGTTGCTCGGATGTCATGGTCGGATCTCCTCTTGACTGATCGGTCATGCTACCCATCTCGGCGTATTGACTCAACAGGCATGTCCGGGCGATAAGTCGAGCCTGAGCCCCGAGCCCTTCCCCCTTTCCAAGGAGATCCCATGCAGCCGCTCGAACAGACCCTGGAGGAGGTGAGGAACCTCCACCAGCGCGTCTTCGGCCGTCCCGCTCCCGAGCTGACACCGGAGGCGTTCGCGCCCATGCCGGTCGGGATCGATCCGTTCCACTTCGTGCGCGACGAGACTCGCCACGTGCAGGAGCTCGCCGAGCGCGCGTTCCTGGCGCCGCAGCCCGGAGCGTGGAACCCGCTCGCCGACACGTTCGTCGGGGAGGACGAGCTCCGCGTGACGCTCGAGATCCCCGGCGTGTCCCGCGAGGACGTGAAGGTCCACGTGGCGGGGCGCGAGTGCATCGTGCGCGGGGAGCGCAAGCCTCCCAAGTGCGACACCGGCACCCGCCCGATGGTGATGGAGCGCCCCTGGGGCAGCTTCGAACGCCGCTTCGTGCTGCCCGCCGGCAGCCGCACCGCGGACATCGTGGCTCGCTACACCGACGGGCTGCTCGAGCTGACCGTCCCCGTGGACCCCGCAGAGCTGTCCGCCGAGCACGAGATCGAGGTCGCCTGACCCTTCCCGAGGAGCCGCGATGACCAAAGCAAGGACCACGCAGACGAAGACCGGCGCCGCGAAGCCGGCCAGCCCGAGCGACGACCTGCGCGTCGCCCACGAGATCCACACCCTGAACCAGCTCATCTACGGACACCTGGCCTTCACGCACCCCTGGGCCGTGCCGTTCGCCGCGCCCGACGCCTTCCCGGCGACGCTGCAGCGGCCGACACCGTCCGGTGCGCAGGCGGTGCCCGGATGGGGCCCGACAGGACCCTGGACCGGCTGAGACCCGTTCCGTCCACACGCCGCGGCACCTGCCGCGGCGTTCCCTTTCCAACCCTTGATCTCCCAGGAGAACGCCATGTTCGCCAACGACCCGACCCTGTACGGCGCCACGATCCCGCAGCGCGAGCTGCCCCTCGTGAACCCCTTCTTCACCCAGTGGCAGCAGCAGCAGCAGCTCCCCTGGCAGACCTTCGGCCGCTTCGTGCCGCCGACCTACCAGGAGTTCTTCCCGCACCAGCAGTTCCAGCTGCCCTACACCCAGGGCTTCTACGGGAACCGGTACATCAACCAGCTCCCGTACTTCACCCCGTACATGCAGGGCTACACGCCCTACATGCAGGGCTACAACCTGCCGCAGGCCCGCTGGCAGTTCCCGTTCGTCTACTAGGGTGAGTGTGCCCCGGCGCGCCGTCCCCGCGCGGGCGGCGCGCCGGTGTATCGATCGAGGTCCTGGCCAGGAGGCCGCGCGATGTTCTCCGAGATGATCCGGGAGGCCCTCGGGTCCCAGGTGGTGGGTCAACCCGACGCCATCGACGCCGTCGCCCGGGGCGTGACGCGCCTCGCCAGCGGCCTGACACCGTCGGAGCGCACGTGGTGCGCCTACCTGTTCCTCGGTCCGCCCGGCACCGGCCGGGCGCACGTCGTGCGGAGCCTGGCCCGGGTCCTGCACGGCCGCGAGGCGGTGCTCGACGTCAGCTGCAAGTCCGGTGAACGGCACGACCCCTGGGGCGAGTTCCTGCGCCAGCTCGAGCCGCTCGCGGACGGGTCGACGACGCCGTTCACGCCCGCACCCGGCCCGCATTCCGGCCCGTTCCCCGGCGCGCCCTCTGGACCGCCCCCCTGCCCCGCCGGTGGTCCCGCGCCCGGTCCGCCGCGCCTCGTGCTGGTGCACGACGTCGAGGCGGGACGCAAGGAGCTCTTCTCGCGCCTCGCCGACCTGCTCGAGTCCGGTCAGGCGATGTCGCCCGGCGGGAAGTGCATCCGCCTGGACGGCTGCATGCTGTTCCTCACGAGCAGCCTGTGCACCGACCAGATCCTGGACGAGACCCGGCTCGGGTTCTCCGGGAGCACGGCCGAGGTCGAGGAGGACGCGGGCGCCGCCCTCCGCGAGATCTGCCGCGAGGAGGCCGGGCGCGTGCTCGGTCTCGACCTGCTGATCCAGCTCGACAACGTCGTGGTGTTCCGCAAGCTCGAAGAGGAGCACCTCGCCGGCGTCCTGGACCGACACATCGGCCGGATGGGTCGCTGGCTCCAGGCGCGGGGCGTCCGCGTGGAGCTGCTGCCCGCCGCGCGCGACCACCTGCTGACCCTCGCGACCGGCGCGCGACGACCGGGCGCGTACGACCTCGTCCGCATCAGCCGCCGGGAGGTCGAGTTCCCGATCGGCGACCTGCTCGTCAGCGGCGCGCTCGAGCCGGGCGCGACCGTCCGGATCGACCACCGCGCTCCGGACGAGCACCTGCACTTCTCCGTGGAGGCCGCGGAGTCCTCCGGGGCGCCGGCCGGCGAGCGCATCCGCGAGATCCCGGTCCTGGCCTGAGCCCGCCTCGGCGCGCTACTCCGCCCGCTCGAAGCGGACCTCGACGACCTTGTAGTCGTCGCCCGCGTGCAGGTCGACCATCTCGAGCACGTGGGTGTCCGCGTCCACCAGGCGCCGCACGAACTTCACCGTGCGGCCGGTGACGAGCCCCGGCTCGTCCATCTCGCCGTACATCGTGACCGCGTCGGTGCCCGGCGGGCGCGAGCCCGACATGGTCAGGATGTGGGTGCCCAGGGTCGACATCATCGAGCCGACGTACAGGCGGCGGTGGTTGTCGTAGCCGAGGAAGCTGATGCCCTCGTTGGGCATCCCCATCACCTGGCCCTCGGTGTGGATCTCGACGAAGCGCTTGCCGAGGACCCAGCGGGACTCGGCCGTGCCCTCGACCTCGACCGGTTCGGACCCCGGCCCGCCCATCCAGTACCGGGTCGTCGTCTTCCAGGTGCCCACGAAGGGTTCGAGCCAGGCGTGGTGCTCGCCCGGCCGCAGGGCCTGCATCCAGGCCTGCATGGCGGCCGCGTCCGGCTCCTGGAAGGGCGCCGCGACCGGGCCGCGGGGCGTCGCGCGGAGCGCGGCGGTGAGGGCGAGGGCGATCAGGGCGGCGGACACGAGCGTGCGCATCGTCGAGTTCTCCCGTGGTGAGGGGCGAAGAAGCGAAGGGGCGAGGGGCGATCTCGCGAGGGGGCCGTGACGCCGTGCGGTCGCTCAGGGGGCGACCACGAAGCGGACGGCGTCGGTCAGCGAGTCCCCGAACCCCGCGGGGTCGCCCGGGTCGCGCTGACGCCACTGGGCGAACACGGTGGCGCCCACGGTGAGGCCGGGGTCGCCGCCGCCCTGGACGACGTTGTTGAAGTTGCGCGACAGCACGCCGCTGCAGGGAGGCTGCCCCGTGGACTTCGCGAACTTCGGCGGCAGCACCCGCGTGAAGGGCGCCTTCACGCACAGCTTGCCGCCGTGGAAGCTCAGGTTGGCCTTGCGGGCCGAGTACAGCAGCACGCCGGCCTCCCCCGGGAGCGCGTCGAGCGCCTGGACCGAGAAGGGCGCCGTCGACGACGCGCTCGGCGTGCCGGCGGTCGCCAGGAAGGGCACGCACCCCAGCGAGCTGGTCTTGCCCGTGCAGTACGTCGTCGCGGCGGGCGTGCGGAAGGCGTGCACCCCGACCCGGTCCGCCACCACGAGCGTCCCGTCGCGCGCCAGGGCCGGGCCTCCGTTGTTCTGGCGGTCGAGGTTCAGCGTGAAGCGCGTCGTGGAGAGGCTCGCGTCGAAGGCCCACAGGCGCCCGTTCGTCGCCGGCGTGCTCCCCCACCCGTTCGACAGGTACACGTTGCCCAGGGCGTCGACCGCCGTCTTGGGGCTCGCATTGGGGCTGCCGAAGGGGCTCAGCGGCGCCGTGCTGCCGAGCACGTTGCCCGTCGCCGGGTCCAGCCGCATCAGCTCGTCGGCCGGGCTGATCGCGTAGATCGTGCCGTCCGGGCCGACGCCGTGCTCGTGCGAGGTCGTCCAGCGCACCGCGCGGCTCCACAGCTGCACCAGCGCCGTGCCCGTGTCGCGGAACGCGTACAGGAAGTCGACCGAGGCGTTGTTCTGCGTCCGCGCGAAGTAGACCGTCTGGCCGTCCGGCGACACGAACGGCGCGTTCTGGGCGATGAACCCGCCGGGCATCGTCGGGCTCGAGTACAGCATCGCGCCGGTCGCCAGGTCGACCCGCGTCACCACCTGGCCCCCGACGACCTGCTCGTCGATGTACGCCGCCGTGTCCGTCACCGCCGCGCCGCAGTTCCCGCTGACCGGGCACGGCCGCGGGACGCTCCACACGGTGCTCCCGTCGGTGGCCTCGACGCGGGTCAGAGACGAGAAGTCGCCCACGATCAGGTCGCCGTCGGGGGCGAACACGACGCCGTCGTAGGCGAAGGCCTCGGTCGTCGCCGCCGACGTCCACACCGCCGCGCCGGTGGCCGCGTCCAGGGCGCGGACGGGCGCCGGCTGGCCGTTCGAGCTGCGCGAGGCGTAGACCCGGCCGTCCCGGGCGCCGCCGATCCAGGCGATCCACTCGACGGCCGGGTCGCCGCCGTAGGGCAGCGTGGTGCGCCAGAGCTCCGCCCCCGTGTCGAGGTCGTAGGCCACCACGGCGTCGTTCGCCGGCCCGCCGGTCTGGGGGAACCCCGCCTCGCGGACCGCGAACACGCGCCCGTCGTGGACGACCGGGTGCCACGCGATCAGCGAGAAGTCGTCGGTGTTGGTCCAGAGGACGTCGGCGTCGGCGGGGCCCAGCACCCCCGGCGCGAGGCCGTTGCGGGCCCCGTTGCCGCCGCTGTTGGTCCAGTCCTGGGCCGGGGCGAGCGGGACGGCGACGAGCGCGAGGATCGCGCCGCCCAGGAGCCGATGAAGAGCGTCGAGCATGGCTGCCTCCGGGGGTTCGGGTCGCGATCGTAGCACGCTGCGCGGGGGCGCGGCCTCGACCCGCCGCGCGCGCTATGCTGGTCGCGGGAACACCCCGCCCTCCTCCGGCATGCGAACGACCGACGCGCGCACCTGCCTGCTCGACGAGCACGGCTCCACGGACCCGGTCGGCTCCGCGCGCGGCGAGCGCAACACGCGCTGGGTGCTCGGCCTGACCCTCGTGACCATGGTGGTCGAGATCGCCGCGGGCGCGGCGTACGGCTCCATGGCGCTGCTCGCCGACGGCTGGCACATGGGCAGCCACGCCGCCGCGCTCACGATCACGGTCTTCGCCTACTGGTACGCGCGCCGGCACGCGGACAACCCGCGCTTCACCTTCGGGACCGGCAAGGTCCCCGCCCTGGGCGGCTTCGCCAGCGCCACCGCGCTCGCGATCGTCGCGCTGCTCATGGCGGTCGAGTGCGTCGAGCGCCTCCTGTCGCCGGTCCCGATCGCGTTCGACCAGGCGCTGCTCGTGGCGGTGGTCGGCCTGGTCGTCAACCTGGCGAGCGCCTGGCTGCTGCACTCGCCCGGCGGCGGCCACGCCCACGACCACAACCTCCAGGCGGCCTTCTTCCACGTCCTCGCCGACGCGCTGACCTCGGCGCTGGCGATCGCCGCCCTGCTCGCGGGCCGCTCGCTGGGCTGGACGTGGATGGACGCGGCCGTGGGCCTGGTGGGCGCCGTCGTGATCGCGCGGTGGTCGACGCGGCTGATCGCCAGCACGAGCCGCGTGCTGCTGGACGCCGACGTGGACCCGCGCACGGTCGCCACGATCCGCGACACCCTCGAGGAGGGCACGGCCGACCGCGTCGTGGACGTGCACCTGTGGCGCACGGCGCCGGGCCACCTGGCGGGACTGGTCTCCGTCGTGACCCACGAGGAGCGCGGGCCCGAGCACTACAAGGCCATGCTCTCGCGGCTCGAGTCGGTGGGCGACGAGCTCGGGCACGTGACCGTCGAGGTCCGCCGCTGCGGGCCGGCCCAGCCGCGGGCGGTCTGAGGGCGAGAATCCGCGCTTCGCCCGTCACGCCGGGCGGTCCGGGCACACCGGGAGGACGCCCGCCGCGCGTCGCGGCGCCCGACCCGCAGCCCCGGAGGACCCCGATGACCGCCCGCACCCCGCTCCCGTCCCCGCTCCGCGCCCCGCTCGCCGCCCTGGCCCTCGGGCTCGCCGCGGCCGCGCCGGCCGCCGCCCAGACCAACCTGCGCGCCTGGAACGCCGACGGGCAGGTCTGGCTGGTGTGGCAGGACGACCGCACCTTCACCTCGAACGAGGCCTACGAGGTCTACCAGTCCCCCGCTCCGATCGCCGACGTCACGACCGCCGCCCGCGTGGGGCGCCTGCTGCCGCCGGACTGGCAGCAGCCGCGGATCCGCGCCGCCGCCCCGGGCGCGACCTGGACGATCCCCGACGGGCTGGGCGGCACGTACACGCTCGCGCCGGACGAGGCGCTGTTCGTCGCCACGCCCCACCTCGCCGGGCCGCGGCACTACGCCGTGGTGAAGTCGGGCGAGACGCTCCCGCCGGCCGGCGCGGCGGCGGGCCCGGTGACGCCGACGCTCGAGACGCCGCGGCCGCACGTGCAGCTCACGGGCGTCGACGCCGGGCACCCCTACACCGTCCACGCGCTGTGGGTCGACGGCCGCGCCGACCTGGACTCGGGCCGCCCCGGGTTCCCCGTGATGGCGGGCGAGCACTTCAACGGCCTGGGACACGTCTTCGCCGTGTTCGAGCCGCCGTCCCCGCCGCCGCCGGGCCCGCTGCCGGTCGTGTCGTACCTCCACGGCGGCCAGGGCAGCTTCTGGGGCAACCGCCCCTCGAACGGCCCCGACGCGCGCCTCGAGCTCGGGCTCGACGACGGCCTGTACGTGACCTTCGACGACAGCCACTGGATCTACGTCGGCGCGCCCGTCGACGCGCCGCTGCGCCTGCCCAGCCGCTGGTACGGCTACGCCGAGGGCCTGGACCGCTTCCGGGACGTCACCCCGCCGCCGGCGGACGGCACGCGCGTGCTCGACTACACGCAGCGGCGCCTCGACTGGGTGCTGGACTGGCTCGTCGCCACGCACGGCGCCGACCCGTCGCGCCAGGCGATCGCGGGCCTCAGCATGGGCGGCCGCGGCTCGTGGCTCTACGCCCGGACGCGCGCCGACCGCGTGTCCGCCTGCCTCTCCTTCGTGCAGGCCGGCGCCATGACGGACCAGCTCGTCAGCGGCTTCTTCGGCACCGTCGCCCAGAACCTGCCCACCGTGCACGGCGTGGGCCTCGCCGAGCTGTTCGACCCCGCGACGCTCGTGCCCGCCGCGGGGGACGTCCCCTTCACGCGCTTCGTCGACGGCACCGAGGACACCTCCGCGGAGTGGGGCCCGAAGCCCGCCGTGTACGCCGTGCTCGAGGCGGCGCGCGCCGGCGTGCACGCCTACTGGGACGACCGCGAGCACGTCGGCGGGAACGGCGGCTGGGACGGCGCGCACTGGGTCGGCTCGCCGCGCCATGGCGCGCCCTCGCTGACGCGCTTCCGCAGCGACGTCTCCTTCCCGGCGATCAGCGCCTTCGACAACGACCCGTTCGCCCCCGGTCCGCAGCCCGACCCGGGGGACCCGGTCGTGCCGGCCAACGGCGACCCGTTCGGGACGCGCGGCGGGTACGTCGACTGGGACGTGGACTCGGTCCTCGACCTCGACGGGACCTGGTCGGTCGAGCTCGGCCTGGTGAACGCCTCGCCGTTCGCGAACGACGTCTCGCCCACCGCGCTGGCGCGGGTCGACGTCACGATCCGGCGCGCGAGCCGGTTCCGGCCCGCGCCGCTCGAGCCGCTGCTGTGGCGCCTGGCCGACCCGGCGACGGGCGCGACCCTGCGCTCGGGCCGGACCGCCGCGGACGCCGCCGGCGTGGTCACCGTGCCCGGCGTGGTCCTCGAGCTGGGCGCGCAGCGGCTCGAGGTCCTCCGCGCGCTGCGGGCGCCGTCGGCGGCCGCCGCGCCGGGGACGGTGGTCGTCCGCTGAGGGGGCGCGGGGCCGCCTCAGGCCACGCCGAAGCGCTCGCGCATGCGCGCCAGCAGGCGCCGGCCCGTCCCCGGGTCGGCGCTGCGGCGCTCGGCGCCGCGCTCGAACGTGCCGCCGACGACGACCGCGTCGGCGCGCGGGAACAGGTAGCGGCTGCCGTCGCAGTAGAGGTAGCCGAGCGCCTGCGGGTCGAGGTGGACGAGCTGCCCGCGCACGGGCAGCAGCGCGCGGTCGCCGAGGAGCTCCCGGCTGCCGAGGCCCGTGCAGTTGAAGACGAGCGGCTCGGGGGCCTCGGCCAGCTCCTCCGGGCTCTCCACGCGCCCCTGCTCGACCGCGCCGCCGCCGTCGCACACGCGCTCGAGCAGCGCGCGCAGGTACACGGGGGGCTCGATCAGCCACGAGTCGTAGCGCACCCCGCGCCGCGGCGGGCCCGGCAGCGGCAGGCGCTCGAGCGGCGCGATCGGCCCGCGGATCGCCCGCAGGCGCCGGTCGCGCGGCGACGTCGCGTTGGCGTCGTACACCCGCCGGCGCGCCACGCCGAGGCCCTCGCCGGCCAGCGCCTCGAAGCGCTCCCAGGAGCGCCGCGCGACGCGGTCGAAGCGCGCGCGCTCCTCCGGGGTCGTGCCGGCGTCGACGCCGGTGGGCAGCCACAGGGCCCCGGCGACGTCGGAGGTGGTGTCCGGCGGCAGCGCGGCCGCGCGCACCCGCACGGCGACGCCCCGCTCGAGCAGCAGCAGGGCCGTCGCCAGCCCCACGGCGCCGGCGCCGAGCACCAGCGCGGCGTCGGCGCGGGCGAGCGCGTCGCCCGCCAGGTCCAGGGACTCGAGCGCGCTGCCCCAGGACAGCGTCACCCCGCACCCGCCGTGGCCGTAGTCGTGGACGAGGACCCGGTCGCCGACGCGGTCGCGCGCGAGGCGGATCCCGCCGCGCCCGTACGGCCGCAGGCCGACGACGTGGCGCAGCACGCGCTCGTCGCGCAGGTCCGGCGCGCGCTCCAGCGGCCAGCGCGGCCCGCGCTGCGGCGCCCGGAGCAGCGGCAGGGCCGCGCCCAGCGCCAGCACCTCCCGGCGGCTCGCGCCGGCGCTCCCGTCCCCGCGCCCTCGCCGTCGCTCCTCCATGGCGTGCCCTACGCGCCGCGCCCCGGAAGCTCGCGCGGATTCTCCGCGCCGTCCGCGGCCGACCGGGACCCGCCGCGCCAGGGCACGGCGTACGGCCGCTCGGCGCCGCCGGGCCCCGCCGGCCAGCGCCCGCAGCGCAGGTGCGGGCCGTACACGGGCTCGAGCACGTCCGGCACCAGCACCTCGTCCGGCGTCCCGCGCGCGGCGACGCGGCCGCCGCGCAGGATCACGATCGCGGAGGCGAACTGGCTGGCGAGGTTGAGGTCGTGGGTGGCCACGAGCACCGCGCGCCCCTCGCCCGCGAGGCGGGCCAGCAGCTCGAAGGTCGCCAGCTGGTGCTCCGGGTCGAGCCAGCTCGTCGGCTCGTCGACGACGAGGAACGACGCCTCCTGGGCGAGGGCGCGCGCGATCAGCACGCGCTGCCGCTGGCCCCCGGAGAGCTGCGTCAAGAGCCGCTCCCCCAGGCCCTCGACGTCGCACGCGGCCAGGGCCGCGCGCACCGCGGCCGCGTCCGCCGGGCCCGGGGTGCGCAGCGCGCCGAGGTGCCCGTAGCGGCCGCCGCCGACGAAGGTCGCCACGTCGACGTCCGGCAGGGCGCGCAGCTCCTGCGGCACGACCGCCAGCCGGCGTGCGCGCTCGCGCGGGCGCAGGGCGTCGACCGGGCGGCCGTCCAGCTCGACGCTCCCGCCGGTCGGGGCCAGCAGGCCGGCGCACAGGCGCAGCAGCGTCGACTTGCCCGCCCCGTTGGGCCCGAGCACGGCCGTCAGGTCGCCGGGGCGCAGGTCGAGGTCGACCTCCTCGAGCGCCCGCAGGGGCCCGGGGTAGTCGAGCGTCGCGGCGCGGCAGCGGAGCTCGGTCACCACGCGAGCAGGCGCGAGCGCTGGCGGACCAGCAGGAAGAGGAAGAAGGGACCGCCCACGAGCGACATCATCACGCCCGGCTGCAGCGCGGCGCCGCCGAAGGCCCAGCGCTGGGCCACGTCGGCGCCGAGCAGGAACACCGGGCCGCCGAGCAGGCACAGCGGCAGCAGCGTGCGGTGCGACGTGCCGGTCGCCAGGCGCAGCAGGTGCGGCACGACCAGGCCGACGAAGGCCACCTGGCCCGCGACGCAGATCGCCGCCGCCGCCGCGAGCGCGGCCGCCGCCAGGCACGCGGCCTTGGTGCGCCCGACGCTGACGCCCAGCCCCGCGGCGTCGTCCTCGCCCCCGGCCAGGAGGTCGAGCTCGGTCGCCACGAACGGCACGACCGCCGCCGCCAGGGCCAGGCCGCCCCAGGCCACGCCCGCGTGCCACGCCGAGCGCGCGTCGAGCGTGCCGAACCCCCAGGCGTAGATCGCGCGCCCGAGGTCGACGTCGTTCAGCGCGAACGACTGCACCGCCGCCAGCAGGCCGCCGACGGTCGCGTTCAGCGCCAGGCCCGTCAGCAGGAGCGTGGGCACCGACAGGCGCCCGTTCGTCGTCGCCAGCGCCGTCGCCAGCACCACCGCGCCCAGCGCGCCGGCGAAGGCCGCGGCGGGGACGAGCATGCGGACGACGAGCCCGGGCAGGTCGCCGGGCAGCGTCAGGCCGTAGCCGCCCAGCGCGAGGATCGCGAGCGACGCGCCCAGGCTCGCGCCGGGGGCCACGCCGACGATCGACGGGGACGCGAGCGCGTTGCGGAAGAGGCCCTGCATCAGGCCGCCCGAGAGCGCCAGGCCGGCGCCCACCGCGACGGCGACGAGCGTGCGCCACAGGTGCAGCTCCAGGATCGTCTGGCGCGCGCCGGGCAGCGGCTCGCCGGCGCCGAGGGCCGCGGCGACGCCGCGCGCGGCCTCCGCCAGGCCGAACGCGCCGGTGGTCCCGAGGCGCACCGACTGCACCGACAGGGCGAGCAGCGCCAGGCCGAGCGCGAGGCCGAGCCAGCCCGCCCGGCGCGCGGGCCGCCGCGCCGCGTCGAGCGCGGCC
>JAUIDW010000162.1 GCA_030428395.1 bacterium
CGCGGCTCGATCGCGTGTTCGCCGCCAACGCCGACGTGCTGCCCGAGCGCCCCGGCGCCGGCGCGAACCACTACCCGATGGCGGCCGAGGCGCTCGAGGCCCTCGGGCACGCGGACGCCATCGAGGAAGCGTGGGTCGACGGCGCCGCGGGCTACGCCGGCGGACCGCTGCGGCGCGGGCCGATCGGGGACCCCGCCGGGGCGCTCGGGGACTACGAACGCCACGGGGACTGGCTCGAGCTCTTCCGCGACGCGCTGGCGAGCGCGCCCTGGCGTTCGGTCGTGGCCAAATGGTCCGGGCTGCTGGCGCCGGGGCTCGCCGCGGGGACGTTCCACGGCGTGATCCGCGCCGGCCACGCCGCGCGCGCCCTGCGGCGAAGCGACACGCCCGCGCGCCGCGCCGAGCTCGCCGCGGGGCTGGCGTACTGGGCCGCGCGGTACGTCGAGCTGCCGACCGACCCGGAGGCGGCGACGTCGCTGGACGCGCTCGCGCACCCCTGGCTGGACGAGCACGAGCCGGTCGGGTTCTTCGAGGTGCTCGACCGCCCGCTCGCCACGCCCGTCGCGCCGCCCGCGCGGCTGCCCGCGACGGCCGTCGCGGCCCGCGCCGAGCTCGAGGCCTGCGTGCGCGAGGCGGCCGCGGCCTTCCTCGAGATGCTGGTGCAGGAGCGCTACCGCGTCTGGCTGCTGCACACGGTCACCGGCCCCGCCGCGGTCGACCTGCTGCTGCCCGACGTCGACGAGGCGAGCGCGCGCCTGCTCGTCGCGCACGCGCGCCGCGCCACCGTGGCGCTGTTCGCCGCGTACGGCGCGCCGTTCAAGCCCCGCGAGCACGTCCGACCCGCGCCGCGTCCCTGGCCGGAGCTGGTCGACCAGGCCGCCGCCACGGGCTCGGTGCACACGGTCAAGCTGATCGACGCGCTGGTCCGCCTCGACCGACCGGACGACCCGCTGCACCGCTCCGTCGCGGAGCAGTGGCTCGAGTGGAAGTAGCCCGCGGTGCAGGCGCGCGCCCGCTGCAGGCGCGTGCCAGGCCGCCGGGAGGTCCCCGTGCGGGTGCGCGCGCCCGCGCGCTTCCCCGCCGGCCAGCGCCTCGCGTACCCTGCCCCCCGCGCCCGCGCGAGCCCCGCACCATGACCCGACCGCTCCGTCCCACGGCCCTGGCGCTGGTGGCGTTCACGGCCGCGGCCGCGTCGTGCGGCACCCCTCCGGCGAAGGCCCCCATGCAGCAGCAGCACCACACGATCGACTACATCGAGTTCTCCGTGCGCGACATGGCCGCGGCCCAGCGCTTCTACGGCGAGGCCTTCGGCTGGACGTTCACCGACTACGGTCCCGACTACGCGGGCATCCAGCGGCCGGGCGGCGGAGAAGTCGGCGGCCTGCGCCTGGACGCGGACGTCGCGACCGGCGGCCCGCTCGTCGTGCTGTACTCGGACGACCTCGCCGCCAGCGAGCGCGCCGTCCGCGCCGCGGGCGGCCGCGTCGTGAAGGAGATCTTCTCCTTCCCCGGCGGCCGCCGCTTCCACTTCCAGGACCCCTCCGGCAACGAGCTGGCGGTGTGGTCCGCCGCCGGCGAGTAGGCGCCCCCGACGCGCATGGCCCGGCGGGAACGGCGAGAGCGGGAGGCCCGGCGCTGACCGCGCTGCGGGGCAAGGTGGCGCTCGTGGCCGGCGCGACGCGCGGCGCCGGGCGCGGGATCGCGCGAGCGCTCGGCGAGGCCGGCGCGACCGTCTACTGCACCGGGCGCAGCAGCCGCGCGGGCGCGGTGGACCCGCGGCGGCCCGAGACGATCGAGGAGACCGCCGAGCTGGTCGACGCCGCCGGCGGGCGCGGCGTGGCCGTGCGCGTCGACCACACCGACGAGGCCGCGGTCGAGCGGCTGCTCGCGCGCGTGCGCGCGGACCACGGCCGCCTGGACGTGCTGGTGAACGACATCTGGGGCGGCGACGCGCTGACCGAGTGGGGCAAGCGCTGCTGGGAGGTCGACGTGGCGACCGGCTTCACGATGATGGAGCGCGCGATCCACACGCACGTGATCACGAGCCGGCACGGGCTCCCCCTGATGCTGGAGGGCGAGGGCGGCCTGGTGGTCGAGGTCACCGACGGCGCCTTCGCGGGGTACCGCGGGCAGGTCTTCTACGACCTGTGCAAGGCGTCGGCGATCCGGCTGGCGTACGCGATGTCGGTCGAGCTCGCGGACACGCCCGTGACGGCCGTCGCCGTCACGCCCGGGTTCCTGCGCTCGGAGGCCGTGCTCGACCACTTCGGCGTCGCCGAGGAGAGCTGGCGCGACGCGATCGCCCGGGACCCGCACTTCGCGCACTCGGAGACGCCCTGGCTCGTGGGCCGCGTGATCGCCGCGCTGGCCGCCGACCCCGACGTGAAGTCGCGGTCGGGCCAGGCGCTGACCTGCTGGGACCTCGCGCGGCACTACGACGTCCGCGACGTGGACGGCGCGCAGCCGCACTGGGACGAGCACCTCGACGCCGCCGTCGAGGAGATCCTGGCGGCCGACGCGCCGGGCGCCGACGACGTGATGCTGCTGCAGGTGCGCGGGCCCCAGATCGACTTCGACGCGTCGCGCGCCGACCAGCGCGCGCGGATCGCGGCCTTCCTCGCGCGGCACGCGCCGCCGCCGGACCCGTCCGCCCCGTCCACGTAGAGCCGCGCCGGCCTTACCGAGCTCTTCCCAACGCGACGCGAGCGCCCGCGTACCCCGGGCGTCCGCCGACCCCGGGAGGTCCCCGCCCCGTGCACGTACTCGCTCTCCTCGTCGCGCTCGCCCTGGCCGGCGCGCCCCGCATCCCCGCCCCGCCGCAGGACGCCGGGGCGAGCCCGCCCTCCACCGCCGGTCCGCTGGCGCCGTTCGCGCGGATGGTGCGCGGCGAGTGGCGCATGACGGCCGCGAGCGGCACCGGCCAGTTCGACCGCTGGACGTGGGGCCCCGGCCGGCACTCGATCCGCAACCGGACCTTCGGGTTCGGCGCCGACGACACGCCGTGGGGCTCGCTCGACGTCTACTACCGGCACCCGGGGCGCGGCGACGTCCGCGCGCTGCACCTGCACCCCGACATCCCCGGCATCGGCCGCGGCGTCGGCGAGGGGACGATGTCGTTCGAGGGCGAGCGCGCCGAGGCCACCTACGAGCTGTTCCAGCCCGGCGCCCCGGTCCGGCCGCGCGCGCTGACGATGCGCTGGACGTTCGACGGCCCCGACCGGTTGCGCGAGGAGCTGCTGGAGTCGACCGGGCCGGTGGCCCCGAGCCCGCTGGCCGAGTGGCTGTACGTGCGCCACGACGAGCTCACGCCGCCGCCGGCGCACTCCGCGCCCGACGCGACGCCGCCGTCGCGGCACCTGGCCGCGTTCGCGCCGCTCCTGGGCACGACCCGGGCGGTGCGCGGCACCTGGGCCGGCTCGCCGGAGCGCCCGCTCGACGTCCGGGCGACGTTCGAGTGGCTCCCGCTCGTCGAGGTCGTCCTCGCGCGCGTGGAAGCGCCCGCCGGGCCCGGCGAGTCCACCCCCTTGCTCGACGCCTACCTCTACCACCATCCGACGGCCGACGAGCTGCGCTGCCTCGCGCTCTCCGCCGACGGCGGCGTGCACGCGGGGACCGCGACGGTGCTCGCGGGCGGCGCCGTGCGGCTCGAGCTGGAGAGCTACGCGAGCGACGCCGCGCCCGTCCGTTACGCGGTGCGTCTCGACCTCGACGGGAACGGCCCGGCCCGGTTCCGGGTGGGGTCCCTGCGCGACGGCGCGCGCGAGCTCTTGCTCGACGCCCGTGCCGAGGGCTCCCCGCGGTAGGACGGACGCGGCCCGTCGCAGCGAGCCCGCCGCGCGGCCTTCCCCGCGAGCCGGCGAAACGGGAAATGGACCCGTACCCTGGCCCGTAGTCCCGGGATCCGGCGTCTCGACCGGTCCGGGTCGCGAGCCGTCCCTCGACGCGAGTCGGACCCGCCCCCTGCGACGCGTCGCGTCCCCGCAACCCCTCGCCGAGCCCATGCACGTCCCCTGCCCGACCGCCGTCCTCCCGCTGCTGCTGCTCGCGCTCCCCCAGCCCTCCGCGAACCGGCTCGTCCGCCCGGCACCGGTCCGGCAGGCCGACCGCGTGCTGGACCGGCTGAAGGAGGAGCTCGCCGGCAAGTACGCGTTCGAGGGCGCCGAGGCGTGGCTGATCGAGTCGCTCGACCGCAACCGCGCGCTCGGGGACTACGCCGGGCTGGAGGCCGCCGCGCTCGGCGCCGCCATCACGGAGGACCTGCGCGCGTGGACCTCCGACAAGCACTTCCTGGTCGCGCACATGCCGGCGTTCGCCGCCGAGCTCGAGGCGCACGCCGCGCGCCCGGAGACCGACGAGGGGCCGCCTGCGGACGACCCCCAGGAGGCGGCCGCGAACTTCGGGATCGGTCGCGTCGAGATGCTCGACGAGCGCGTCGGCCTGATCCGGCTCGCGAGCATCGCGTTCTCGCCGGGCGCGGTGCCCGCGTTCCAGGAGGCGCTGGCCAGCCTGCCCGCGGCCGAGGCGCTGGTGCTGGACCTGCGCGACAACCACGGGGGCGGAGCGGACACGGTGACGGGGCTGCTCTCCTGCTTCTTCCCGCAGGGCGAGAAGGTGACCCTCGCCACCAGGTACTGGCGACCCGACGACGAGGAGAGCCTGATCGAGACGGACCCCGCGCTGGAGGGCGCCCGCTTCCTGGACCGGCCGATCCTCGTCCTGACGTCGGGGGACACGCGCTCCGCCGCCGAGGCCCTGGCCTACCACCTGCGCGCGTTCGGCCTGGCCTTCGTCGTCGGCGAGCGCACCAGCGGCGGCGCCCACCCCGCGGACATGGTGTCCCTCGGGGACGGGTTCGTCGCCCTGATCCCGATGGGCTGGACCACCAGCACGCGGACCGGCACGGACTGGGAGGGACGCGGGGTCCCGATCGACGTGCCGTGCGCCGCCGCCGAGGCGGAGGGCGAGGCGCTCGACCTCGCGCGGCGGCTCCTGGAAGGTCCTCGGTAGCGGAGCGCCGCGACACCGCGGCCCTGCCGCGGGCACCTCGTCCCGCGTCTCGTCGGCGTCGCACCCCTTCGGCCGTCCCCGCGCGACGCCGCGACCGGCGCCCGCGCGGGGCCGGTGTCACGGGCGACCGTCGCGGGCGGCGCGCGCGTCGCCCATCTGGACGAGCGCGTGCTTCACCGCCGTCTGCGTCAGGACCCGCTCCTCGAAGCGGAGCGCCTCGGGCACGCCGGTGCCGGCCGCCAGGGCCTCGAACTCGCGGTCGGGGAGCCCGACCAGGACGTCGAGGATCGCGCCGCGGTCGCGCGAGCGCTCGATGCGCTCGAGCAGCTCCTGCATCTCGCGCTGCACCTCGGGGTCGCCGCCGGCGCGCTTCTCCGCGTCGAGCAGCACGAGCTCGGCGAGCTCGACGTCGCCCTCCCGGAGGTGCTCGCGCGCCTGCTCGAGCTGTGCGCTGGCTAGCGTCTCCGCCGTCTGGCGCTGTCCCTGCCGCAGCTCCCACTGCCCGAGCACGCGGCTCGACACCTTCGCGCCCGCGGCGCCGCACGCCATCAGCAGCACGCCCGTCCCCGCCGCGAGCGCGAGGCGCGCGCGCCGCTTCGACACCGGCAACACGGGCACCCGGAACAGCGAGCGCAGCCCGGGAACCAGTCCCGGAACGCCTGCGTCGATCCCGACCAGGGCGACCAGCAGGACGCCCAGGAACAGCACGACGACGGGCACCACCAGGCTCGCGACGACCACCGCCGCCACGATCCACGCCCACAGCTTCCCCGTCCTCCGCCCCGACCGCCCGCTCGCGGGCCGCCGGGCCTCCACGGCCACCATCCCCTGCATGTCGCTTCCTCCCGGGGGCCGCAAACCCCGACTCGACCGGGCCCCCACGCTCCCATCGGCCAGCACGCCCGCCGGAATGGAGCCCGCGCGGACGGAGCCGGCCCCGTGTAAGGCCGACGCAAGCGAGCGCCGCGCGCGGGGGCGGGGCGGCCGTCTAGCATGGGCGCGGCCCGCCCCGCATCAACCGCCCGAGACCCGGAGCCCGCGCATGTCCACCAACCCTCCGCCCGGCTATCCCCGCATCTCGCCGTACCTGAACTACGAGGACACCGGGCGCATGATGGACTGGCTCGCCCGCGCGTTCGGCCTCGTCGAGCGGCACACCCAGCGCGGCCCGGACGGCCGCGTGACGCACGCCGAGATGGCCCTCGAGGACGGCGTCGTGATGATGGGGTCCCCCGGGGGCGGGTTCCGCAACCCGCGCCGCCTCGGCCAGGTCACGCAGAGCCTCTACGTCTACGTCGACGACGTCGACGCGCACTGCGCCCGCGCCGTGGAAGCGGGCGCGGAGATCCTCGAGCAACCCGCCAACCAGCCCTACGGCGACAGGCGCTACGGCGTGCGCGACCCGGAGGGGCACCACTGGTACTTCGCCTCGCGCGTCGGCGCCCCCGACCCGGCCCCCCCGCCCCAGGACCCCGGAACATGAGCGACGAACCGACCGGGGCCGCGAGCGAGTCGAGGCCCAGGGTCGCCGCCTCCGTGGTGCTGTTCTGGGTGGGCTACGTCGCGCTCACGCTCGCCGTCGGGTTCGCCACGGCCAGCGCGATCCGCGCCGAGGTCTGGCAACTCACCGCCGGGGGGTTCGCCAACGGCGCGGGGTTGCTGGTCCTGTCCCGGATCCTGGGGGCCCTCGACAGGGAGCCGCGCACGGACCTCGACCGGGCGACGCGCCTCCCCGGGTGACCGGGAGCGTGGCGGTCGGACCGGCCCCCGCCAGAGCCTCCTTCCGACGCCCTCCTCCCCCGAGCTCGAAGGCCGTCCCGTCCCTGGAGGACGGATTGACAGGAAGCGGGATCGAGAACAGATTCACGCGCTCGAGCGGGCGGGGATCGCCCGCGCGGCGGACCCTGTAGACGCTGAGGATCTCGAGAGATGGTCGATCCGCTGAGGGGTGACGTCCCGGGCGGCACGTCGCGCCGGCGGCTGCTCGCCGGGCTGGCTTCGGGCGGGGCCTGGATACTGGCCGGCTGCAAGGCGTGGCCGCGCGGGCGACGATCGTCCGCGACGGCGTGGGACGACCTGGCGGCCGAGCTCGACGGCGACGTGCTCGTGCGCGCCGGCGACGGATACGAGCAGCGGCGACGCGACGTGCAGTGGAACGGTCGCAAGGAGCCGCGCCACCCCGAAGCGATCGTCGCCGTGGCCTCGACCGACGACGTCCGCGCCGCCGTGCGCTTCGCCGACAGGGCGGGGCTGCGCGTGGCCGTGCGCGGCGGCGGTCACAGCTGGTGCGGCTCGCCGGTGCGCGACGGCGGCCTGCTGCTCGACCTCGACCGGCTGCGCGCGGTCGAGCTCGACCCGGACGCGCGCGAGGCGCGCTGCCAGCCCGCCGTCCGGGGAGGCGACCTGATCCGCGCCACGCTCCCCCACGGGCTGGCCTTCCCGGTCGGCCACTGCCTCGGCGTACCGCTGTCGGGCTACCTCCTGAGCGGCGGCTTCGGCTGGAACGGCGGCACCTGGGGGCCCGCGTGCGCGAGCGTCCTCGGCGTGGACGTGGTGGACGCGCGCGGCGAGCTGCTGCGCGCCGACGCGGAGCGGAACGCGGATCTCTTCTGGGCGGCGCGGGGCGCCGGACCCGGGTTCCCCGGCGTCGTCACGCGTTTCCGGCTGCGGCTGCACGCCGCGCCGCGGGCGATCCGCACGACCGCGCTCGAGTTCGACCTCGCCGACCTCGAGCGCGTCGGCGCCTGGCTCCCCGAGCTGCGCGCCGCGCTGCCGCCCGGGGTCGAGCTGACGTGCCTGATCGCCCGCGCTCCCGCGCGCGGCGACGGGAACCCGCGCGGCCGCTCCCTCCAGCTGAGCGCGACGGCCTTCGCGGAGGACGACGCGCAGGCGCGCGACTGGCTCGCGCCGCTGGAGACCGGCGCGGGCGAGACCGCGGCGCGCATCTCGCGCCTGCAGGAGACGCCGTTCGAGAGCCTGCTGGAAGCGATGGGCAGCCACTTCCCCGGCGGACGCCGGTACGGCTCCGACGTGCTGTGGTCCGACGCACCGCCGGCGCAGGTCCTCGGCGCCCTGGCCGCGAAGCTCGCGTCGGCCCCCTCCCCCGACAGCTTCGCCCTGTGCGTCCCGGTCCCCCCGCCGCCCGCGGGTGTCCCGCCGCTCCCCGACATGGCCTTCGGCCTGTTCGCGCCGATGTTCGCAGGGGTCTACGGATGCTGGAGCCGGGCCGACGACGACCCGGCGAACCTGGCCTGGCTACGCGACGCCCAGCAGTCCCTGCAGCCCCTCGCCACGGGCCACTACGTCGGCGAGTCGGACCTGACCGCGGCCCCGGACCGGGCGCGGCACTCCTTCACCGAGACCGCCTGGCGCACGCTGGCGACCGTTCGTTCCCGCCGGGACCCGGACGGCCGGTTCTTCTCGTTCCTGACTCCGGAGGAAGCGTAGGTCCGTCTGCCCGAACCGGGTCGGCGAGGTCCTCCCTCGAGAACCCTCGCGGTCTCTGGCCCGCGACCTCCTGACGGTCCCGACGTGCCGGCACCCGGGCACGTCGGGGCGGGAACGAGGAGAACGGTGCACCAGGAGGTTCCGAGCTGGAACGGAGTGCGCTGGAGTGCGTCGATCGTCCCATCCGGCAGAGCAGACAGGACCGCCCGCGCCAGCCCGAGTGCCAACGGGCAGGGCTGACGAGGCCCGGGGTCGGGGGCGGGGACCGCGTGGCGGCCCGGCGCCCACGACGACGCACCAGCTCGTCGCGGATCAGCGCGCCCTGCGCCCGAGGAGCCGTTCCCAGCTCCGCCGTTCGCAGCGCAGAAAGGCCCTGAGTGCTTCCTGGAGTCTCTTCATGTCCTCGTCGCCCGTCGGGCGCGACAATCCGAGTCTAGCGGGGAACACGCCCGACCGGACCCCCGGAGTCGCCCTCGCCGGTCGTCCGCGGTTCAGGGTCACCTCGGCCCGGCCCGAGGCGGGAACACCGAGGGATCTGGGTCCGGAACCGGTGGCGAATCCGTCGTCCCCTTCCCCGGGAGACCGCTCGCCGCACGCACGGGGGGCGCTGCTGGGCGGAGGCTGGAAGTGGTGAGCCAAGGGGCCCCGAGGTCGAACCGAGTCCGGACTGGATGCTCGAATTGGACGTGCTCCGCCGGAGTTCTCAGACTGGATCTCGGGCGTCGACGAATCGGCCTGATCGCTTCTCCGGGAGGAATGCCGCCATGTCAACGAGCGAGCCGAGCTACGAACTGGAGGGTCGCGAGCTGATCGCCGAGGCTCCGGGCCTGCGGGTCCAGGTGCTGACTCTCGGACCGGGCCAAGCCGTGCCCTGGCACCGCCACACTTCGATCACCGACACCTTCTTCTGCCTGGAGGGCCCGGTTGTCATCACGACCCGCGCGCCCACCGCCGAAGTGATCCTGATGCCGGGGGATCGCGCTGTCGTCCCACCACCGCAGCCTCACCACGTGGCCCCTGCGGATGGCGCACGATGCCGATTCGTCATCGTGCAGGGAGTCGGGAAGTACGACTACCTCCCGGAGGAGTAGCCCACGACCGGGGCAGGACCGCCGGAGACACCGACGGGGAACGGGGAGATGGTGACCCCTAGGGGATTCGAACCCCTGTCGCCAGGATGAAAACCTGGTGTCCTAGGCCTGACTAGACGAAGGGGCCACCGGGTCGCAGTGGGCTGCGACGGGGGGGGAAGTTAGTCGGCGGTCGAGGGCGTGTCAAACGGGCGTGGGGGAATCCGGGGCGGGGTCCGGGGCGGGGCTCCAGCCGGCGGCGCGGAGGCGTGCGAGGACGTGGGCGTACTCGCGGGCGAGGCCGTCGACGAGGTCGGTCGCGGTGCGCGCGGGGGCGGGGAGGACGTCCCAGGTGTACGTCTCGATCTCGACGTGGCGCTCGGGGGTGCCGGGGTCGAAGGCGGGGTCGAGGACGAGGTCGAGGAGCGCGTCCGCGGCGTCGCGCGTGGTGCCGAGCGCCTCCCCCACCGCGGCCAGGTCGACGGGCACGTGGAAGTGGCAGCGCCACTCCGGCGCGCGCAGCCAGGGCGTGCCGGGGTCGGCCAGGGCGCGCGCGAGCGCGGGCAGGTCGGCGGCGGCCAGGCGCTCGTCGCTGGCGCGCGCGCGGACCTGGTGCAGGTAGCGCGGCTCGTCGAGGGCCAGCAGCGCGGCGCGCGCGTCCGGGTCCGACGGGTCGGTCAGGGCCAGCGCGCTGGTGAACTGCAGCTTGCCGAGGGGGGCTCCGTCGGCGCGGGCGGCGGAGAGGGCGTCGGCCGGCGGCTCGAACTCGACCGCGGCGTGGCAGGCGTCGAGGCACGTGCCCAGGTGGCGCTCGAGGGCGCGCGTCGATGCCGCGGGGTCGCGGTCCGCGGCGGCCGCGGCGCGCAGGGCGTCGCGCAGGCGCGGCAGCTCGTCCGTGCGGCCGCAGCTCGCCCCGGGCTCGGGCTCGACCGACATCACGACGCGGCGGCCGGTCCCGTCCTCCAGCTCGGCCAGGCCGCGCGCCGCGGCGAGCAGGCCGCGGGCGAGCGCCGCCTCGCGCGGGGGCGCGACGGCGCCGAAGCAGCCGGTGTGCGTGCTGACCGACACGACCTCGGCGCGCGAGCCGAGGGCCGCCGCGACGCGCGCGACGTCCAGCGTGAACGCCAGCCGCTCGGGCGCGTCCCAGGCGGGCTCGAACACGCGCTCCTTCAGCCCCGCCGCGTGGAACCCGCCGAACGGGAACGCGTTGAACGTGAAGGCGTCGAGGTCGTGCTCGTCCAGGAAGGCGCGCAGGCGGGCCAGGTCGGCGGCGCCGGCGGGTGACGCCAGGTGCCGCGCGAGGCCGGCGGCGAGGTACGGGCCGACGCCGAAGCGCGCGCCCGGCGCGACGCGCTCGCGCAGCGGCAGGGTGACGTCGCGCAGGCCCGCGAGCACGCCGGCGAGGTCCTCGGCCGGGTGCAGGTTCAGGCAGTAGGCCAGGCGCAGGGGCGCGCCGGCGCCGGGGCGCGTCCAGCGCATGCCGCGCGGTCAGCCGCCCGCGACCTCGATCCCCTCCTCGGCCAGCAGGAAGGGGATGCCGTCGCGGATGGGGTAGAGCACCTTGCCGTCCTCGCGCAGCAGGCCCTCCGTCAGGGCCTCGGTCACGTCCTTGCCGCCGACGTTCTTCACGCCGCCGGCGGAGATGCGTGCGTTCAGCGCGGCGAGGGCCTCGGCGTTCGCCACCGCGAGCGGCTGGTGCGTCGCCGGGCAGGCGAGGATGCTGAGCAGGTCCTGGTCGATCACGGGGCTCTCCGGGTCTCGGGGGCCCCAGTCTGTACCCCGGGGGCGCCGCGGCGTACAAGCGATCTCCACCCCCCGTCGCGCCCGCCGACGGTGGCGCCCGGGCGGGCGGGATTCGAACCCCGCGCGCGGACGGCCGTTGGGCCGGCGGACGCCGCCGTCCGGCGCGCGCGCCTCGACCCGCGCCGGACCGGGCCCGCCACCGGCGCTCCCCGCCGTCTCCCCCATCGACCCCATGTCCGCCTCCGAGCCCGCTCCCTCGAGCCCGCCGCGCGCCGGCCGCGCCCCGCGCCGGCGCGGCGTCTCCCGGGTGGCGCTGGGGCTGGCGGCGGCGATCGCAGCGCTGGCCGCCGGGGTCGAGGACGGCACGCCGCAGGAGGGTCCGCGCTGGGAGTTCCCCGAGGGAGCCGTGGCACGCGCCTGGGCCGGCGTGGGTCCGGAGACGGCGCCCGTGGCGACGCCCGCGCCGCCCGCGGAACCGGCCGCGCGC
>JAUIDW010000520.1 GCA_030428395.1 bacterium
GCGGTCCGCACGCCGGCCCGGCGCACCGCCTCGTCCCACATCGCGCGGGCGTCGCGGAGCAGGTGCGCGACCGAGCGCCGGCCGTCGGATTCGCCGACGCCGGCCCAGTCGAGCGCCAGCGACGCGAGCCCCAGGTCCGCCAGCCGGCGCGTCGCCCGCTCGCGGTCGGAGCGCGCGCTCGCCACCGACGCCGCCGCCTCGAGCAGGTGCAGCACGACCGGCGCCCCCTCGACGCCCGGCTCGACGGGGACGAAGAACCCGCGCAGGAGCTCGCCCGGCGCCACCTCGACGGCGACCCGCTCCGCGCCCGCCGGCAGCCGCGCCAGCGCGGCCGCGCGGTCGATCGGCGCCACCTCGACCACCGCGGGAGGCGCCAGGCAGCCGCCCGCGAGCGTCGCGGCGGCCGCGGCGGCCGCGGCGAGGCGCGCGATCGCGGGGCCGCTCACCGCGCCGGCGGCCAGCCCGGCAGCGCGCGCGTGTCGTAGTCGCCGGCGCGGAACTCCGGGCTGTCGAGCACGGCGAGGTGCAGGGGGATCGTGGTCGAGACGCCCTCGATGCGCGAGGCGCGCAGGGTGGCGAGCATGGTCTCGATCGCGGCGTCGCGGTCCTCGCCCCAGGCGATCACCTTGGCGATCAGCGAGTCGTAGTGGGGCGACACGCGCTCGCCGGCGGCCAGGTGCGTCTCGACGCGGACCTTCCCGGGCCCGCGGTCGTCGGGCAGCTCGAAGGCCGTGACCTCGCCGGGCGTGGGGCGGAAGTCGTCGGCGGGGTCCTCGGCGTTGATGCGGCACTCGATGGCGGCGCCCTCGAGGCGCACCGCGTCCTGGCGCAGCTCCCGGGCCCCGAGCGAGCGATGCGCCGCCAGCGCGATCTGCGCGGCAGCGATGTCGACGCCGGTGATCATCTCCGTCACCGGGTGCTCGACCTGCAGCCGCGTGTTCATCTCCATGAAGTAGATCGGGCCGTCGTCGGAGCGCAGGAACTCGATCGTCCCGGCGCCGCGGTAGCCGACCCCCTCGGCGGCGGCGGCCGAGCGCTCGCCCAGCGCGCGGCGCGCGGCGTCGTCCAGCACGGGGCTGGGCGCCTCCTCGATCAGCTTCTGGTGCTTGCGCTGGATCGAGCACTCGCGCTCGAACAGGTGCACCGCGTTCCCGAACGCGTCGGCCAGCACCTGGATCTCGATGTGGCGGCCGCCGGTCAGGTACTTCTCGAGGTACAGCGCGCCGTTGCCGAAGGCGGACTCGGCCTCGGCCGTCGCCGAGGCGTAGCCCGCGCGCAGCTCCTGCTCGTCGGCGCAGCGGCGCATGCCGCGCCCGCCGCCGCCGGAGTCGGCCTTCAGCAGCACGGGGTAGCCGATCTCGCGGGCCAGCGCCGCGGCCTCCTCGACGTCGGCGAGGATCCCGTGCGAGCCCGGGATCACGTCCAGCCCGGCCGCGCGCATGGCCTCCTTGGCGCGCGACTTGATCCCCATGACCTCGATGGCGCGCACCGGCGGGCCCACGAAGGTCAGGCCGTGCTGCTCGCAGAGCGCCGCGAAGAGCGGGTCCTCGGCCAGGAAGCCCCAGCCGGGGTGCACGGCGGAGCAACGCGTCTGGACGGCGGCCTGGACGACCCGCTCGCGGTCGAGGTAGCTCTGCCGCGCGGCCGACGGCCCGAGGCAGACCACCTCGTCCATGGCGCGCGTCCAGGAGGCGTCGCGGTCGGCGGCGGAGGCGACCCCGACGGGGGCCACGCCGAGCTCGCGGCAGGCGCGGGCGATGCGGACGGCGACCTCGCCGCGGTTGGCGATCAGGAGACGGCGGAACACGGCGGCGGAGGGTAGCAGAGTCGCACCCGCCGCGCCTTGGCCTATGCTGCCGGTCGGATGGCCGCCCTCGCCGTTCTCGCCGCCCTCGCACGGAGCGCGCGCCGCGCGTCCCCGGCGCGGCTCGTCGCCCTCGCCCTGGCGGCGCTGGCCGGGCTGCCGGCGGCGGGCGCCGCGCCGCCCGCGCGCGAGCTGGCGCCCCGCGTGCGCCAGGAGCCGCCGCGCGACGCCCGCGAGGCCCTGGAGCTGCTCGGCGCGCCCACCGCGGTCGACCGGGCGCGCGGCGAGC
>JAUIDW010000163.1 GCA_030428395.1 bacterium
ACGGACGGTCGGGGCCGCGCCGCGGCCGGTCAGCGGCCGAGGGCCTCCTTCATGGCCGCGAGCTCCTCGCGCAGGCCGCGCAGCTCCTCGCGGAGCCCGCGCATCTCCTCGCGCAGGGACTCGCGCTCCTCGCGGGCCGCGTCCAGCCACAGCGTGGTGGCGCCCGGGCGGAACGAGTAGGTGCCCCCGCCGGGCTGCTGGCCGAGGGCCTCCCAGCCGAACGTGCCCTGGCCGCGCTCGCGGGCCTCCTCCATCAGGCTGGACCAGCGCTTGCCGAACGAGCGCTGCGCGGCCTGCCACTCCTCGAGGGCCGACTCCATGCGCGCGCGGAGCTCGTCGTCGAGCTCGGCGCCACCGGGGCCGAAGAAGCGGTTCGCGGGGGCGCCGGGCGTCGCGCCGAACACGCCGGCCTCGCCGAGCGTCACCTCGACCTGCTCGACGCTCTCGCCGCGGCGCACCGAGAGCACGACCTCCTGGCCGGGGTCCGTGCCGCGGAGGGTCTCGGTGAGGTCGGAGACGCTCGACACCTCGCGGCCGTCGACGCCGACGATCACGTCGCCCGCGAGCAGGCCGGCGGCGGCGGCGGGCCCGCCCTCGACGGCTCCTCCGACGCGGGCCTCGGCGCCGCCCTCCAGGTAGACGCCGAGGTAGCCGCGCGGGGCCTCGGGGGCGCGGGGTTCCCGGGGTTCACGGGGCGCGCGCGGCTCGCGGGGTTCGCGCGGAGCGCGGGGCTCGCGCGGCTCGCGGGCCTGGCGCGGCTCGCGCGGCTCCCGGGGCTCGAGCGCCTCCGCCGGCGGCGCGGGCGAGGCCGCGGCGTCGGGGTTGCGCCCGAGCGTGACGGGCACCTCGCGGGAGACGGCCAGGCGGACCCGGTCGCCCGCGGGGCGCGCGCCGATGGTCTCGATCAGCGAGTCCGGGCCGGCGGCGACGTCGCCGTCGACCGCGACGATCTGGTCCCCGGCGAGCAGACCCGCGGCCTCGGCGGGCGAGCCCTCCGTGACACGCACGACGCGGACGGCGCGGCCGCCCTCGCCCAGCATCTCGATCTCGCGGCCGTCGTCGATCGACACGCCGAGCCAGCCGCGGTCGGAGCCCTCGCGGGCGGCGAGGGGCACCTCGAAGCGGCGCAGGACCTCGACGCTGACCCGCTGGCCGGGTCGGGTGTTCCCGAGGGCGCCGGAGAGGTCGTCCAGGCCGCCGATCGGGCTGCCGGCGATGGCCAGCAGGACGTCGTCGGCCGCCAGGCCGGCGGCGGAGGCGGGTGAGTCCGGCGCGACGGAGGCGACGACGACGCGCGGGTCGCCGGCGACGTCCTCGCGGGCCTCGAGGCGCACACCCATCCAGCCGCGCTCCTGGGCCGGAGCGGCGGCGGGGACGGCCTCCCCGTGGGGCGCGTGGATCGTCTGGGCGGGAGGGGCCAGCAGGAGCGTGGCGGTGAGGGCGGTGAGCAGCATGGTCGGTTTCCTCCGATGGCGGGTTTCCTGCGTCCCTACGCGCTCGCGGGGCGCTTGTTTGGGGTCGCCCGGGGGATGCCGGCGCGTCGGAGCGCGGGGACCCGCGCGCGGCGCGCCGGCGGGGCCCCGCGGGGGTCAAGACTTACGAACCGGCCGAGCGCACCGCAGCCCGAGCGGACCGTCTTCCGTCCGGACTGACTGGGTTCCGTGTGGACGGGGCCCGCGGAGCCGCCGCAACCCCCTCGACCGACCGCCCTTGCGGCATCCGGCTCCCCGCCGGGGTCCTGCGTCTCCCCCCCGAGGCGGTCCGGGGCGAGCGCTCCTCCGTCGGTGGCCAGGAGCGAGCTCCCGGAGTGGCCGGGCGCCAGGCCCCCTCCGGCGCTTCCACACGGAACCCAGTCAGTCCCGGTGGGTCCACGGCCGGGCCCGCGCGGGCCCGGCCGTGCGCTCCGCCCCCGGCCGCGCGCAGGACCTGGCGGCACGCGCCGGCGCTCGGAGCGCGGCCCCGGAAACGAGAACAGCCGGACGCTCCGCGCGGCGGCGGGGCGTCCGGCTGGACGTGGGAGGGGCGGGAGGCCTAGCGGCGGCGGCCGCGGCTCTTCTTCTTCTCCTCGCCCATCTTCATCTCGATCGGGTCGGCCGAGCCGTCCGCGCCGACCGTGATCTTGGTGTCGCCCTTGCCGAGCTTCTCGTGCCAGAACTCGACCTTGTACTCGCCCGGCGGGAGGTCGGGGATCTCGAAGGAGCCGTCGGCGCCCGTGACGGCCATGTAGGGCGTCTCGGTGACCAGGATCCAGCTCTCCATCCACGGGTGGATGTCGCACTTGACGCGGATCTTGTCCTCCTTGTCGAGCGTGCGGTCGGTCTTGGAGCCCGCGCCGATCGTCCCGTTGAACGGGTCGTTCTTGCCGGGGTAGAGGTGCACGTTGTGCGAGACGGCGTCGGAGTTCAGGAACGTGACCGTCGCGCCGGCCGGGATGGCCACCACGTGGGGCTCGAAGCGGCAGGCCTTCTGGTCGAGCACGATCGGAGCCTCGGGCACCTCGACCTCGGCGCCGTCCACCTCGACCACCACGACGACGTTGGAGATGCCGTCGCCCGCGCCCAGGAGCAGGCTGCGGTCGGTGGAGTCGACGCTGCCGGACTCGACGCAGCCCTCGGCCTTCTGCGGGACGATCTCGAGGGGCTCCACCTCCGGCTTGTCGCCCTCGAACACGACCTTGCCGGAGACCGCGCCGACGACCGCGCCGGGGGCCGGCGGGTTGGCGTTCGCCACGAAGTGCATCGGGTCGAAGGTCGGGGCGTTGTTCTGGCAGCAGGAGGGGATGGTGTCCTGGGCCGCGCCGGCCTGGACGGGCGCACCGTGCTCGGAGGCGCCGGCCGCGGCGAGGGCGAGGAGGAGAGTCAGCTTCATTGGGTGGTCCCCTGAGGGTGTCGGGAAATCAGTTCCGGGCAGTACGGAGGGTCCGTCCGAGATTGTAGAGCCAATCCAGGACGACCTGAATCTGCTGTTCGTTGGTGGAGTCGGGGAAGACGTCCTGGTACTGGGGCGGGTCGGTGCCGAAGTTGGCCGGCATCGACGTGCCCGGGTAGACGAACTGCGGCTCGACCAGCCACTCGTGGACCCAGTCGTCCCGCAGGCGATCGGGGACGACCGACATCTCGGGCGCCCAGGCGATGGGCGCGTCCGGCGGCGGCTGGCCGTCGCGGAAGTGGCACTGGAAGCAGTTGACCGCGTTCACCGCGAGCGACTCGCCGGTCGCGATCGGGTCACGACCCAGCTCGCCCTCGCGAGCGGCGAGGTAGGTCGGCGAGCGCCGCACCTGCGCCTCGTAGTCCATGGGCACCGGGCCGTGCATGGCGAATCCCTGGTCGTCACCCCAGGCGAGGACCTTGGCGAAGTCGGAGCGGATCGACGGCGCGTACCCGTCCTCGATCTCCAGCAGGATCTTCGGGGAGATGCCCACGGCCGCCGCCATCTCGACAGGGTCCATGCCCTGCGCGGTGCGCAGCTCGCGCGTGTACCGCTCGGGCCACTCCACGGCGGACCGGCCGGCGAAGTAGTCGACGATCGCCTCGGCCTCGCCGTCCGCGTAGGTGAACGACGGCATGCGCACGCGCACCTGGGGACGGATGGGCTGGACGTCGTGGAGGAAGGAGAAGAACCACTCGCCGCGCACCTTGTGCCCCTCGTTCCAGAGCACGGGCGGCGCGAAGGTCCAGCGGACCTTGTCGTACGGCTCCTCGTAGTAGACGCGGAACTCGCCGTCGACGTCCTCGACCGCGCCCTCGCCGTCGGGGTCGGCGGTGACGAAGTAGTACGCGTCGTCCTCGCTCTCCGCCTCGGGGTCGAACATCTCGATGCCGCCGTTCAGGTAGTAGTCGGCCACGACCTGCACGAAGTCCCCGCCCTCGGGCGGCGTGGCGCCGAGGAAGTCCTCGACGGGCACGAACACCCGGCTGCCCACCGTGCCCACGTCGGGCTCGGTGCGCAGGAGGCGGAAGCCGACCTCCTCGACGCCGTCCTCCTCGGCGTACTGCTCGAGGTAGTCCATGACCTCGCCGTGGGGCATCGGCAGGACCGCGTCCTCGAACGCGGTGACCTCGGCCATCACGGTGCGCTCGACGCCGTCCGCGTCGCGGAACGTGACGGTCCCCGGCTCGACGTTGTGGCAGGCGACGCAGTTCTTCTGCCGGACGACGCGCTTGCCGTCGTTCATGGCGAGCTGCTGGGCCGTCGGCTCCATCCGGGCGTTCTGGACCTCGTCGTCGACGAGCCCGACGACGAACGTGGCCAGCGCCTCGATCTCGTCCTGCTCGAAGTCGAACCAGCCCATGCGCAGCTTCTCGGTCGGGTTCTTCACCTTCTCGAGGTCGTAGGAGCGCGGCGCGTCGAGCTTCCGCTCGAGCCAGCCCTCGCGGTAGTGGTGGTCCAGCTTCGGCCGGCCGCCCAACTCCTTCTTGTAGGCGAACCCGAAGTCGAGCTTGTCGACGGTCTTCGAGCCCCAGTTCGAGAGCTCGACGCCGATGGGCATCATGTCCTCCATGCCCTCGATCTCGTGGCACGAGTAGCAGCCGTAGTGCTGCACGAGCTTCTCGCCCACGGCGACCTTCAGCGCCTGGGTGTCGTCCCACGGGTGGGCGGTGTCCTCGCCGGTCAGGCGGCGCTCGATCGTCGCGCGGCCGTCGCGCGCGAAGAACCAGCGGGCCTGCTCCGCGAGCACCTCGCGGTTCGACGGGCTGGAACCCTCGGCCCAGCCGTCGGGCACGTCGGTGAAGATGCCGTCGGGGTCCTCGAGGATGTAGGCGACGATGTCGGCCGCCTCCTGGTCGCTGAGGCGCAGGTCGGGCATGCGCGTCTCCGACCAGATCGCCGCGGGCTCCTTCAGCCAGCTGTAGAGCCACTCCGGGGTGACCTTGGTGGCCACGCCGCGCAGGTTGGGGCCGTGCTCGTTGGTCCCGCGCGTGGCCAGGACCGGGTCGAGCGTCTGCGGCTCCTCGCCGCCCCAGGGGGCGACGTTGTGGCACGAGTAGCAGCCCACCAGGCGCATGACCTCGCGGCCGCGGTACGCGTCGCCGGCGACCGGCGGCCCCTCGAGCGGCTGGACCGGCGCGCGGTCCAGCACGAAGGCGGTGATCGCGTCGACGGCGGTGTCGTTCCACTCCTGGCCGAGGATGTCGCGGCCCTGGCCGTACTCCGAGGTCACGATGACCTCGTCCGGCTGGTGGTTCTCGAGGTGGAAGATCTGCGGCATCCACGTCGTCGGCCGGAAGCCGCGCGGGTCCGCGATCCAGGCGGCCATCCACTCGGGGCCGACCTTGGTCTGGATGTTCTTCAGGCTGGGGCCCGGCTTGCGCTGGGTCGGGAACCAGTCGACCTTGTGGCAGGCGTAGCAGCCGTAGCGCTCGAACAGCTCGTAGCCGTGGCTGACGACCGGGGCGTCCTCGGCGATCAGCTCCATCGAGTCCTTGTGGCACTGCACGCAGCTGGCCTCGACCTTGTCGGAGGCGAGCATGGGGTAGTCCCAGTGGTGCTGCTTCTCCCAGTGGTGGTCCTCCTCCCACTGGGCGGCCTGCTCCTCGCTGTTCGGGCGGTGGTCGGCGCGCACGAAGTCCAGCGCCTCGCCGGAGCCGCGGTGGCAGATGGTGCAGCCGAAGTCCTTGAGCGGGTGCGCCGACTTCGCGGTCAGGTACAGGTCCAGGCGCGGGTGCGTGGTGAAGGGCTGCGCGTCCTCCTCGAAGCCCTCGCGGTCGATCCCCATGTGGCACGTGTGGCACATGTCGATCCGCTGCTTGCGCGTGAAGTTCAGGTCGAACGTGAGGTCGGCGGGCAGCTCCTTGCGGACCTTGATCGTCGGGCCGATGAAGTCGAGCCCCGGGATGTCGTCGCGGATCTTGTTGGCGAGGATCTTGGCGACCTCGGAGGGCGCCAGCTGGTCGATGCGCTCGCGCACCCGGGTCAGGTCGCGGGTCTCGGCCGCCAGCTGCGCCTGCGCCTCGTCGACGTCCTCCTGGAAGCCTGCGACCACCTCCTTGGCCGCGTCGAAGGCCGTCTGGGCCTCCTCGGCGGCGGAGATGGCCTCGTTCATGGCGAGCTCCATCTCGGCGAGGTGCTCGGTGCCGTAGGTCTCGTCGCCCAGGTGGACGCGCTCCTCCTCGACCAGGAAGCGCTCCCAGTTGTACTTGGCCTTGGCGCTCTTGGCGTCCTCGTTCAGGCGCCAGTACTCGCCCTGCGCGGCGCGCAGCTCCTCGTTCGCCGCGTCCAGCTCGGCCTGGCGGCTCGCCAACTCGGCCTCGGCCTGCTCCACGAACGCGACGAGCGCGCCCTCGCGCTCGGCGACGCCCTCCTCCTCGAGCGCGGCCCGCTGGGCCTCGAGCTTCTCGACCTCGAGGTCGCGGAACTGCCGCTGGTACTGCTTCCAGGGGCGGTTGTAGTCGTCGATCACCATCCAGACCGTCGTGAGCAGCAGCAGCGCGCTCGACAGGGCGAACCACGTGTTCAGCGTGGGGACGGGATAGTGCGTGTCGCCTCGATCAGCCATGGGGGGATGCGGCTCAGATGTTGAAGAAGAACTCCGGCATGCCGACGAAGTACTTCAGGCTCACGGTCCAGCGCAGGGCCATCTTGATCGGGATCAGGGCGAACCACAGCAGCATGTGCATCGTGATGTTGTAGCCCACGACGCCCATCTCCTTGAACTTCGTCCGGAACACCGTCTTGGCCAGCAGCGCGGGCGTCACCAGGAAGTAGCCCAGCACCAGCACGATGCCCGGAAGCTCGCGCACCCACGGGTTCAGCGGGCGCGGCATGTCGAGGAGCTTGACCCAGAAGTACGTCGACAGGTCGACGTTCACCATCGGCTCGAGCTTGTGGATGTCCCAGTACTCGAAGGGACCGAAGAACGACCAGTTCGGCCCGCGCAGGAACGTCCCGAGGATCACGAACGCGACCCAGAAGAGCACGAAGCCCACCAGGTAGAACGTGATCGCGAACGGGCGCTCGTTGAACGTGTAGTAGCCGTTGCCCTTCGGGTTGGGGTCCACGTACGGGATGGCGCAGAGCCCCGCGATGATGAACCCCGGCAGCAGCACGCCGGCGATCCACGGGTCGAAGTAGACCAGCAGCTCCTGGAGGCCGAGGAAGTACCACGGCGCCTTCGACGGGTTGGGCGTGCGGGCGGTCGCGGCCGGCTCCTCGATGGGCGCGGGGATCTCGATGCTCCAGACCAGCAGGAGCGCCGTGAACGCGACCAGGCAGATGAACTCCGAGTAGACGAGGTCCGGCCAGACGAACACCTTCTGCTTGGCCAGCTCGCCCTCGAGCGTGGGCTCGCCCTTGGCGATGCGCTCGTCGTTGATGACGGCGCGGCGCAGCGACAGCCAGGTGAAGAAGATCACCGTCGCGAGCAGGATGATGATCGGGACGTTGTCCGGCTTCGTGATGATCTTGTTGAAGTTCGGGTCGCTCCAGGCGAACACGAAGTACGCGGTCATCCCGACGAACACGGCCACGATGACCGGGATGGTCGTCAGCTGCCGGCGGAAGACGACCAGCGCGACGATCAGCGCCACCGACAGGAGGCTGAAGATCGTCGGCTGCGTCAGCCAGTTGGAGGCTTCCTTGATGAAGTCGCCCATGTCGCGATCAGGTAGCGGCCAGGTTGCGGCTGCGGTGGAGCGCCAGTCTGCGCGGGGAGGTGAGGCCGGCCCGGGCCGCTAGAGCGGACCCGAGATGCCGCCGTCCTTGCGGACGCGCCAGAAGTGCACCGCCATCAGGCCCGCCGCGATCAGCGGGAACCCGACGCAGTGCAGGACGTAGAAGCGCAGCAGCGCGCCCTCGCCCACGAACCGGCCCGCGAGCAGGCCGAAGCGGACGTCGTCGCCGGCGTGGATGAACTCCAGCCCGCCCAGGCTGAGCAGGGCGGCGCCCGGGCCCTCGTGGCCGAGGAGCGGCGTCGCGCGCGCCATGTTCGTGCCGACCGTGATGGCCCAGACGGCCAGCTGGTCCCAGGGCAGCAGGTAGCCGGTGAACGAGAGCAGCAGCGTGATCACGAGCAGGATCACGCCGACGTTCCAGTTGAACTCCCGCGGCGGTTTGTACGAGCCCGTCAGGAACACGCGGTACATGTGCAGCCACACCGTGATCACCATCAGGTGGGCCGCCCAGCGGTGCACCTCGCGCATCACGCCCAGGGGGACGTGCTCGCGCAGCGCGAAGATGTCCTGGTACGCCAGCTCCGCCGTCGGGCGGTAGTAGAACATCAGCAGGAGACCCGTCAGGGTCTCGATCAGGAACAGGAAGAACGTCAGCCCGCCCATGCACCACGTGTAGGAGAGGCGGATGCCGCTGCGGCGCACCTTCACCGGGTGCAGGTGCAGCACGACGTTCGACAGCACGGCCAGCGTCCGGTTGCGAGGCGTGTCCGGGTAGCCGTGCCGGAAGACCGAGCGCCACAGCTGGGTCTTCGTGACCGAGTTCGAGATCTTCTTGAGCTTGCTCATGCGACGGGCAGGGACGCGAGGAGAGCGGGGCGGGAGGAGAAGCGCTCAGGCCGTGTAGGAGAGGTAGGCACCGTCCTGCGACCACTGCCCCTTCTCCTCCTGGTACTTCGTGTTCTTGTCGATCTGGATCTGGCCGTCCTCGGCGAGCGTGATCTTGTAGCGCTCGAGCGGACGCGGCGCCGGGCCCTCGAAGTTGATCCCGGTGATCTGGAAGCCGCTGCCGTGGCACGGGCACTTGAACGTGAGGCTGGCGGGCAGCCAGTTCGGCGTGCAGCCCAGGTGCGTGCACACGGTCGAGAGGGCGTAGAACCCGGTGGGCTCGCGCACGAGCCAGACGCCGTAGGCCGCCTTGAAGCGCTCGTCGACGGCGCCGACGGCGAACTCGGCGGGGAAGCCGGCCTTGAACTCCTGCGGCGGCTCGTAGAGCACGTTGGGCATCAGGAACCGCACGAGCGCGCCCGTGCCGGCCAGGCTGGCGGCGGTGAAGGCGGCCCAGCCCAGGCCGAGGGTGGAGAGGAACCCGCGACGGGAGACCTCGCCGCGAAGGGGCGCGCGCACCAGCTGCGCGGACCCGGACTGCTTTGCGTCTTGGGGATTCTGATCTGCCACGGTAGCTCGACTCCGGCCGGCTCGCGGACCCCGGCGAGCGGTCGCCGGCGACGGCGATCCGGAGGGGCGTGGAGGCGCCCCGGGGGGGGTCTTCGACCGGCCCGAAAGAGGACCCGCGGGGGGTCCGGACGGACGGGCGGACAGAGGATGGAGGAGCCCCCCTCCGGAGGCAAGGGGCCAGGCCCGAAAGGGGCCTTTTCGAGGCCCCGCGTCGGGGGACCCGGGGCCCGGCCGCGGGACCTCAGCCCCCGAAGTTCGTCAGCGCGCGCTTGGCCGCCTCGCGCACCACGAGGTCGTCCTCGGAGGCGGAGGCCAGCTCGGCCACGCGCTCGCGATCCTCGGCCCGCGCCAGCCGCCCCAGCGCCTCGACGGCCGCGACGCGGGAATGCTGGACGAGCCGCGCGTCGGCGTAGCGCGCGGGGTCCGCCCGGCGCTCGCTGGCGTAGGTCTCGGGGTAGGTCAGGTCCAGCAGCACGTGCGCGCCGCCGGGGTCGCCCAGGACCGAGAGCGAGATCGCCGCCATGCCGCGCACCTCGAGCACCGCGTCGTCCAGGGCCCCGCGCAGGGCCGCCACGGTCTCCGGACCGGGCAGGGACTGCAGCACGGAGGCCGCCGCCAGGCGCAGCGCGTGGTCGGCGTGCTCCAGGAACGGCGCGACGTGCTCCACCACGGCGGGGTCCCCCGCGGTCGAGAGCCCGACGAGGGCGTTGAAGCGGATCCGGCCGCCGGGGTCGGCCTCGTCGTCGATCTGCAGCAGCTCGACGAGCTGCGGGACGGCCTCCCGGTCGCCGTTCTGGGCCAGGATCATCGCCAGGACCATGCGGGAGGCGTGGTCGTCGGCGGAGACCTCGCGCGCGGCGGCGCGGACCTCGTCGAGGAACTCCGGCGTCGGCCGCCAGCCCTCCTCGACGCCCTCCGCCGCGGCGCGGACCTGGCGCACCAGGTTGAAGGCCGCCTGCTGGCGCTCGTTGGTGCCGCCCTCGACCATGCGGCGCAGGTTCTCCTCGGGCGAGGCCTCGCGGCCCGCGATCGAGCTGAACAGGACGAAGACCAGCACGAGCACGCCGACCACGGCGGCGGGCACGACGATCAGCGGCACCCACAGGTTGCGGTAGGCGGCGGGCGGGCCGACGCCGTCCTCGGGGAGCGCGCCGGTGGACCCGTTGGAAGCGCTGGACGCGGAGCCCTCGGCGGCCTCCGGGGGGCGCGTTTCGTCGCTCACGTCGTGCACCTCGGGACGGCGGGGGTGCGGCGGGCGGGGCGTGCGGCGTCTCGGGGCATGGCGTCGGGCGGCGGTGCGGCGCGGCGGGCCGGCCGGTCGCGACCGGGTGCGTCCACCGGCCCGCTCACGGGGCCCGCGAAGGGGCAGGAACGGTAGCGGCGACCGCGCTCGAGTCCAAGGGCCGGGTCGCGGGGGCCCGGGGGGAGGCCGTGGGGTCCTTGAGTCCCCCGCTCGCCGCGCGTAGACTCCCCGCCCCCGTTCGGAGAGCGGGCCCGTCTCCACGGAACAAGGTGCCCGGGTGGCGGAATTGGCAGACGCGCAAGACTAAGGATCTTGTGGGGTAAAACCCGTGCTGGTTCGATTCCAGTCCCGGGCACCACTTCTCGCTCCCCCGCCCGCGAGCGCCGACGAACTTCGCCGCGCTCGCACGCGAGCCGGAGCCCGGGCTCAGGGCTGCGGGGCCTCCTCGAGCGGCACGACCACGCGCAGCGACAGGTCCATCGCCTTCGGGTCGAGCGCCAGCATCCCGAGCACGGCGGAGGCGGCCTCGGAGTAGACGATCTGGCGCTCCATCCGCGCCCGCGCGGCGGGGACCTGCTCGTCGAGGATGCGCTGCCGGGTCGCCAGCATGCGCTCGTCCACCAGCTCCTCCAGGCGCGTCTGCGAGTCGGGGTCGAGCTGCCCGCGCCGCTGCCCCGGGAAGCTCTCGCGCAGCACCTCGGTCTCGACGCGGGCGCGCTCGGTGCGCCAGTCGATCGAGCCCGCCACCGCGTCCTCGGCCACGACGCGCGCCTGCTTGCGCAGCAGGCTGGAGAGCGCGCGCGGGTCCATCCAGAGGCCCAGGTTGGCCTGCGGCAGGCTGGAGGTCGCCAGGGCGCGGAAGTCCGTGCGGTCGCTGAGGCGCGGGTAGCCCGGGGGGCCGGAGCTGTAGGTCAGCAGGATGTGCTCCAGCATCCGGAACGAGTTCGAGACGACGTAGACCTCGTTGGCGTGCACCGTCGCGAGGTGCCCGGTGCCGGGCAGGTTGCGGTTCCAGAACTCGGTGACCTCGAAGCCCGAGACCGTGTTCTTGAACACGCCGCGCGAGCCGGGCGTGCGCCCCTGGATGCCGAACTGCGCCTGGTGGCTGATGAACATCTGCTCGAGGCGCTTGATCTTCTCGCCCCCGTCGCGCCCCTGCAGCCAGAAGACCAGCGCGATCGCGCCGGTCGGCTGGCCGTCGTTCGGCGGGTCCTGCTCGGGGTCGTAGCGGTAGTCGTTGTCGCGCACGACGATGGCGAAGCGGTCGCGGAAGGTCGACTCGAGCTCGGCGATCAGCTCGCCGACGTCGTTGAACTCGCGCGTGGCGCGCAGGCGGTCGTCGATCAGCTCGCGCGTGCTGTCCTCCATCGCGCCGATCGCCTGGCGCAGCGTCTCGCCGAAGTCCATGTGGGCGAGCAGGAACCACCC
>JAUIDW010000164.1 GCA_030428395.1 bacterium
CGCCCCGCTGGCGCTGGTCGAGCTCGAGCCGCTGCGCATCGTGTCGGCCGACGCGGGCGCGGGGCTCGAGGCGCTGCGCGCGCCCACGCTGCTCGCCGCGGCCGGCGTGACCGACGCCGAGGGCCGCTTCGTGCTGCGCGGGACGCTGCCGCACGCGGTGCACGCCGTCGCCGTCGACCCGCGCGGCGAGCGCAGCGCGCTGCTCGTGCTCGACCGCGCCCTGCGCGGCGCGGAGACGACAGACCTGGGGGACCTCTTCCTGCCGCCGGCGGCGCGCCTGGTCGGCCGCGTCGTCGACGCGCGCGGCGAGCCCGTCGCCGGGGCGCGCGTGCGCGCGATGCACCTGCCGGAGTCGATCCACGTCGCCGACCTGCGCGTGCTCGCGGAGCTGCGTCCGGACGGCGCGCTGGCGCTGACCGACCGCGACGGCGCGGCCGTCGTCGAGCTGGAGCCCTGGATGCGCGACCTGGTCGACGCGCTGCCCCTGCCCGCGGCGGAGACCGGCGCCGACGGCCGCTTCGCGCTGCGCGCGCCGTTCGACCCCGACGCCGTGCTGATCGCCGACCGCGCCGGGCTCGCGCCCGCGGTCGTCGGCCCCCTGGCGCGGCCGGCGGGCGGCGGCGAGCTGGAGGTCGGCGACGTCGCGCTCGGCGCGGGCGCGACGCTCGAGGCGCCCGTGCGGGACGCCGCCGGCGAGCCGGTCGAGGGCGCCGAGGTGCTCCTGGGACACGGCGCCGAGGGTTCGTGGGCCGACGTGCTGCACCGGGCGGAGGCGACCGCGCCGGGCCGCTACGCGGCGGGCGGGCTGGTCGGCGGGCGCAGCGCGCTCGCCGCCGCGCGGCGCGGTCCCGGCGAGCCGTGGACGGTGGCGATCGCCGACGGCGGCGCCGACGTGCTGGAGCTGACGCTCGGCGGCGCGCACGCCGTCGAGCTCGTCCTGCGCGACGCGGCGAGCGCACCGGTGCGCGAGGCGGAGCTGGCGTGGTGCCCCGGGTCGCCGCTGACCGAGGACTCGGAGCTCGGCTTCCTCGGGCGCGACCTGCCGCTCGCCGCGGAGGCGGTCGCGCCGGGTCGCTGGCGCGCGGAGCTGCCGCCGGGCAAGCACCTGCTGCGGGTCGCCGCCGGCGGCGCGCGCTCGCGCCACCGGATCGAGGTCGAGCGCCCGCGCGACGGCGGCGAGCCGCAGCGGATCGAGCTGGCGCTGCCCGCCGCGCGCGCGGTCGCCGTCGAGGTCGTCGACGCGATCAGCGGCGCGCCGGTGGCGCGCGCGCGCGTGACCGTCCTCGACGACGCGCGCTGGCCGACGATCCACGCCGCCGCGCGCTCGGGCGCCGACGGGCGCGCGGAGCTGCCGCCCTTCGCGGCGGCGGGCGAGGAGCTGCTGCTGCACGTGCACCACCCCGCGTACGCCGCGGTCACGCGCCCGCTGGGCGCGGAGCCCGCCGCGCGCGTCGAGCTCGACGCCGGCGGCGCGGTCGAGGGGCGCGTGGTCCTCGCAGGCGGGCTGCCGGAGGGCGGCCTGGTCTTCAACCTGACGACCGGCAGCCGCGGCTGGAGCCCCACGGGCCGCATCGCGCGCTTCGCGACGGTCGCGCCCGACGGCTCCTTCCGCCTCGACCGCGTGCCGCCCGGCGAGTACCGCTGGGAGGTCGCGACGAACTTCCTCGCCGACACGCTGCCGCTCGCGCTCTCCGGCCGCATCGAGGACTTCTACGACATGGACAAGGGCCACTTCGAGGACACGTGGGCGCGCGGCGCGGTCCACGTCGTCGCCGGCAAGACGGCCTGGGTCGAGGCCGTGGCCGAGGCGCGCGCGCTGCCCGCCGGACGCGTCGAGGGGCGCCTGCTCGTGCACGGCGTCCCCCGCTCCGGCGCCTCGATCCGCCTGGTCGACGAGGAGCGCGTGCACCACGTGACGCGTACCGACCACGCGGGCGCGTTCGTCTTCCGCGGGGTCGCCGAGGGCGAGGCCCGGCTCGGTGTGCCGCGCCTGGACGGGGGGCTCGGCTCCGCGGCGCGTCCCTATTCCGTCAGCCGCGAGCTGGAGGTCGAGCCCGGCGAGGTCGCCTTCGTCGAGATCGACCTGCAGCCGACCGAGCTGGCCGTCGAGGTCCTCGGCGAGGGCGGCGCGCTCGTCGACGCGACCGTGTGGCTCCTGGCCGCGGACGCGTCGGTCTCCGCGCGCACCGACGGGGAGGGCATCGCGCGGCTCGAGTCCCCCGTCGCCGGCGAGGCGCGCTGGCGCGTGAAGGCCGACGGCTGGGGGATCGCCGAGGGGACGACGACGCTCGAGCCCGGGGCGGCCGCGCTGAGCGTGGAGCTCGAGCGCACCGCCCCGTGCGCGGGCCGCGTCGCCTGGCCGGCGCTCGAGCGCCGCGCGGGCGAGGACGCCACGCTCCACGCGCGCCTCCCGGACTCCGACGAGGACGTCGAGCGCGCCTGGCTCGACGGCGACCGCCGCTTCGCCTTCCGCTGGCTCGTCCCGGGCACGTACGACCTCGTCGCGCGGCGCCTCTCCGACGACGCGCTCAGCGAGCGGCTCCGCGTGGAGCTCCCCGCCGGCGGCGCGGAGGACCTCGAGCTCGTCTTCGAGCGCGCCGTGCCGTGACCCGGCGTGCGCGGCGGCCTACGGCGCGCTCGCGTACGGCTCGACGACGTGGTCCTCGGCGGCCGCGTCGGCGAGCCAGCGGCGCACCCACGCGTGGTCGAGCAGGGCGTCGCGGACCTCGGCGGCGACCCCCTCGACCGGCACGCCGTAGGTCACCAGGCGCGTCGCGACCGGCGCGTAGAACGCGTCGGCGGCGCACCAGTCGCCGAACAGGTAGCGGCCCGCGCCGCCGAACTCGCGGCGGGTGTCGGTCCACATCGCGGCGACGCGCTCGACCTCGGCGGCGACCTCCTCGCCGCGGTCGAGGTACGGCTTGCGCGCGGTGACGTTCATGGGCAGGCGCTCGCGCAGCGCCGGGAAGCCCGCGTGCATCTCGGCGCACAGCGAGCGCGCCCGCGCGCGGGCGGCGCGGTCCGCCGGCCAGATGCCGGCGTCGGGAGCCAGCTCGGCCAGGTACTCCGCGATCGCCAGCGAGTCCCAGACGGCGAGGTCGCCGTGCAGCAGCACGGGCACCTTGCCCACCGGCGAGAAGCGGCGCCGCGCGGAGCGGTCGACGTCCTCGTCCAGCCACACGCGCTCCTCGCGGAACTCGAGGCCCGACTGCACGGCCACGAGCCAGCCGCGCATCGACCAGGAGGAGAAGTTCCGGTTCCCGACGACCAGGGTGATGTCGCTCATGCCGGGCAGTCTACGGGCGGTCGCGCGGGCGCGCCGGCCGCCGCGGGGAGGACATCGTCGCGCGACAATGGCGCCCGGCCGTGGACGGCCTTCCCGCGGGGTCCGTAGACTCCGGGCGTGCCCGACGCGAAGGAGGAGAAGCCGCCGCGGGGGAACCCGGGCTCCGGCTGGGCCCACCTGCACCTGTGGCAGATCCAGTCGGTCCGGGACGTGCTCGTCGTCGCCGGGCTGATCGGGCTGTTCCTCCTGGGCGAGCGCCTGAGCATCGTCACGGTGCCCCTCGCCCTGGCGCTCCTGCTGGCGTACCTGCTCGAGCCCGTCGTCGCGCGGCTCGCGCGCCTGCGCTGGCTGAGCCGCCGCGGCGCGACCAGCGCGGTGCTCGTGCTCGGGACGCTGGGCGTGGTCATCCCGGTGTCGCTGTCGAGCGCCCTCGCCGTGGTGCAGGCCGCGCGCTTCGCCGAGACGCTGGCCGACCGCACGGGCGCGGTGATCCGCTCGGTCGAGGCGCCCGAGGACGAGGCCCTGCGCGAGGAGGTCGGCGGCGGCTCGTGGGGCGCCATCCGCGACTTCGTGGTCGAGGTCCGCCACGAGGCCCTGGTCCAGCGCGGCCAGGTCGACCAGGACGAGGAGCGCGGCCGCGCCGCCGTGCTGCTCGGCATCGACGCGCGCGACGCCGCGCGCCTGCTGAACTTCGCGCTGGAGTGGACGCGCGCCAACGCCGAGGAGATCGGCCGCAAGCTCCTCACCGCCGGCCGCGGCGCCGCCGACGTCGGACGCGGCGCGGTGATCGCGGCGGTCACCACGCTGACGACCCTCGGCACGCTGGTGTTCGAGGCCTTCCTGACCGCGTTCTTCTTCTACTTCTTCTCGGCCGGCTGGCGCGACTTCGAGCTGTTCACCCAGAAGCTCATGCCGGTCGAGAACCGCGACCGTGTCGTCGACGTCCTGGCCAAGATGGGCACGGCCATCTCCGGCTTCGTGCGCGGGCGCCTGACCGTGGCGTTCGTCCTGGGGGTCTTCTACTCGATCGGCTTCCTGCTGATCGGCGTGCCGATGCCGCTGGTGTTCGGGCCCGCGATCGCCGTGCTCTCGATCGTGCCCTACGCCGCGCTGCTGGGCTTCCCGTTCGTGATCGTCTTCCTGTGGCTCGAGCCGCACGAGGGCCTGCGCGGCGCGGCCTGGTGGGCGGTCGTGGCGCCCTTCGTCGTGTACCAGATCGGGCAGCTCGCCGACGACTACGTGCTGACGCCGCTGATCCAGGGCGAGGCCACCGGGCTCGACACGCCCGTCATCCTGTTCGCCTCGATCGCCGGCGGCGCGCTGTTCGGCTTCTTCGGCCTGCTGGTCGCCATCCCGCTGGCGGCCTGCATCCGCATCCTGATCGTGGAGGTCTTCTGGCCCCGCGTCCGCGAGTGGGTCGAGGGCCGCGCCAGCGACATCCTGCCGCTGGACGAGGGCTGAAGCTGCAATCACTACCGCCCAATGAGACAAGAACCTAGCACTTCACAAACGGCATTCGATTGCCCGCATTGCGGAGCGTACACGACTCAGCATTGGCACACCGCCTGGGTCGATGCAATCTCCGGCGAGTCCAGGGTGCCATTTCTGCCCCATGCGAGCGCGGTACAGAACGTGGACCTGCTGGATAACCTAGACGAGTCGGACAAGCAGACGATCAAGGACCTCTTTCAGCGCATCAGATCCAAGGAACTCTTCACCCACCTAGAAACCAGCAAGCAACTGAGCCAACAACTCAACAACCTATTCCTGAGCCAATGCTATAACTGCCACCGATGGACAATATGGGTCCACGACAGGGTTGTTTATCCGCAGAACACACTGGGCGCGATGCCGAACCCAGACCTCCCGGATGAAGTTCGCGGTGTCGTGGAGGAGGCCAGACACATTCTTGAGCCGTCCCCAAAGGGCGCTGCTGCGCTCCTCAGGCTCAGCATCCAGATGTTGTGTAAGGAACTCGGCCTAGCCGGAAAGGACCTCAATAACGACATTGGTACACTAGTAAAGCAGGGCCTCAACCCAATCGTGCAGAAGTCCCTCGACGTGGTGCGCGTAATTGGGAATGAGGCCGTACACCCAGGAGTTATTACTCTAGATGATGACAAAGATACTGCCATTCAGTTGTTCGACCTGGTCAATATCATCTGCGAGCAGATGATCACTCAGCCACAGCAAGTGCAAGCCTTGTACGAGAAGCTCCCTAAGAACAAGCGAAAGGCAATCGAGAACCGAGACTCTTGACTCGGTTCTTGGCGTCCGAACTTCAGTGCCCTTGGGCTTGACCGTTACCTAGCGTCGAGCACTTCGCCCCCTTGCGATTCTGAGTCGGCAGATGCCGAGCGGGCCAGCAGCTCGGCCAGCTGGGCCTCGATGCGGTCGAGGCGCTCCTCGAGCTCGCCCACCTGGAGCGAGCAGCGGAACGGGAACGCGCCGCCCTGGATGTCGCGCATGGTGAGCTTCAGCGCCTGGCGCTCGACGTCCTCCGTCGCGCCGTCGGCGCCCTCCACCGTCTGCACCTCGAACGTCTCGTCCAGGCGCGCGAGGATCTCGACGTCCTGGGCGAGCTCCTCGGGGTCGAACTCCTCGCGCGAGAAGTGCTTGCTGCTCCAGAACATCACGCGGCCCTGCTTGCCGATCCCGAAGGCCGGCCGCGCGAACGGCAGCGCGAAGTGGCCGTCGCCGGTCGCGTGCACGTCGCCCTCGAGGCGCACGACCAGGTCGACCTGGCGCCCCTCGCGGTCCACGCGCACGTCGACCTCCTCGCCGGGCGCCTTGCCGGCCAGGATCTCGCGCACGTCCTCGACGGCGAGCTCCTCGCGGTCGTCGATCGAGCGCAGCATGTCGTGCACGCGCACGCCGGCCAGGTCGGCCGGCAGGCCCGGCTCGACGCCGGTCACGACGATGGCGTAGCCCTCGCCGGCGTGCGGCGCGCCGTCGCCCTCGTGGGTGACGCCGACCTGCATGCCCAGGCGGACGCGCGGGGATCGCTCGGAGACCTGGAAGCCGCCGCGGCCGCGGGCGAGGTGCACGGCGGCCAGCACGGTCTCGCCGTCGTCGGCCAGGATCTCGAGGCGGTCGGGCTGCTGCCGCAGCCGCTCGGCCGGGAGCTCCGCGCCGTCGAGGGACACGCTGGCCTCGCCGTCGACGAGCTCCACGCGCACGGCGTGGCCGCGCGCGGGGAAGCCCAGGTACGTCTCGGCGCGCGCCGCGGGCTCGGGCGCGGACACGGGCGCGGGGTCCTGCGAGGCGCCCGCGAGCAGGGCGGCCCCGGCGGCCGCCGACAGCAGTCGCGCGGCCAGGGAGAGGTTCGGTCGTCGGTGGAGCATGGCGGGTCCTCGGCGGTGCGCTAGAAGGACGTGAGCTGGACGTAGTTGTTCGCGTCGACGGGCACGGGCAGCGGGCGGCCCTGCTCGTCCACGCCGACCTCGTACACGGAGTCGACGAGGTCGCGCTGGACGACGCCGCGCAGGAACGTGACCTCGTAGCCCTCGCCGTCGGGGTTCGGGCGGGTCTCGAGCACGACGGGCGTCATCTCGCGCACGAAGACGCCCTCGCGCCGGGCGGCGTCGAGGTAGGTGCCCCAGGCGCCCGCCAGGGACTCCTCGACGACGCGCGCCTCGGCGTCGGCGGCCGACTCGCCGCCCGCGGCGACGAGCTGGGGCGCCGGGCTCGCCGACGCCAGCGGCTCGCGCAGGGGCTCCGCGGAGGAGTCGCCGCCGAGCCCGCGGCCGAGCAGGAAGGCCACGAGCACCGCCGCCGCGGCGGCCAGGCCCGCGCCCCCCCGCCGGAAGGTGGTCCGGCGCCGCGCGCGGCCGCGCAGCCGCGCCGCGGGCTCGCCCGCGAGCGGCAGGTCGACGTTCGCGCTGGCCGCCAGGAGCTCCGCGCCCTGGTGGCGCACGTGGCACTCGGCGCGCAGCGTGGTCAGGACGCGGCCCCACACGGCGCCGTCCGCCTGGGCGAGGCGGTCCAGGGCGCGCCAGTCGTCGGGCGCGTCGAGCTGGTCGACGATGCGTGCGATCAGGACGTCTTCGGCGGTGTCGTTCATGGTCTCGTCTCCGTTGGCGGGGCTCAGGCCTCCCCCTCGCCGGTCAGGGCGCCGACGCGCCGCGGGGCGGCCGCGGCCATCGCGCGCACGCCGCGGTCGGCGCGCGCGAGGCGCTCGACCAGCAGCTTGCGCGCCCGCGCGAGGCGCGTCTCGACGGTGGTCTCGGGCACGCCCAGGCTCTCGGCGATCTCCCGCTGGCTCATGCCCGCGACGGCGCGCATCAGCAGCGGCTCGCGGTACTCGAGCCGCAGCTCGCGGACGTGCTTCAGCACGTGGTCGACCTCGGAGCGCGCCGTGGCGCGGTCCAGGTCCTGCCCGGCCAGCGGGTCCTCGAGCTCGGTCTCGACGGCCTGCAGCTCGACGCTGCGCGGCCCCGCGCGCAGCCGCCGGCGGGCCGACATGCGCGCGGCGTTGACCGCCACGCGCCGCAGCCAGGGCCGCAGCGCGCGGGGGTCGCGCAGGGTGTCGATCTTCTCGAGCACGACCAGGGCGACCTCCTGGAGCAGGTCCTCGAGCTCGCCGTCGCGCACGCCGTGCGCGAGCAGGACGGTCGCGAGCCACCCGCGGCTCGCGCGCCACAGGCGGCTCAGCGCCTCCGGGTCGCCCCCGCGGGCCGCCCGGACCAGGTCCTCGTTCGCGCTCGTGGAGTCCACTCGTCCCCCGGGATGCACGGGGCCCCGGGCTCCGTCGCCGGAGCCGCGGATTCCCCGCGGCCCGCCCGGGAGCCTACGCCCCTGGGAGGCCGGGGGTTGGGCCGATCCGGGGCTCTCCCGGCAGGCCCCCGGGACGCCGGTGGGCCCCCGGGGGCGCCCCCGGCTCACTCGAGCGTCAGCGCGGCGACGTTCGAGTACCGCACCACGCCCCCGGAGACCACGGCGGCCTGGAAGTGCAGCGTCTGGCCCGCCAGCGCCGGGTCCGCCGGCAGGGTGGCGTCCACCCGGGCCACCCGGCCGGCCGGCACGACGCCGCTGCGGACGGGGGCGCGCCCGGCGGCCAGGCCGGCGGGCCCCGGCGTGGCGCCGACCGGGGCCGCGGAGGGCGGGCCCGTGGCGAACAGGTACCAGGTGCCGCCCTCCTCGCCGGCGACGTTGAACTGCACCGCGGAGCAGACCGCGGCGTCGCCGTAGATCACGAGGCGCGGGTCGGACTCGAAGATCTCGACCGACAGGCTGTCCACGGCCGCCTCGAGCAGCGAGTTGTTGGGCGAGTCCTCCGTGTAGAAGCGCAGCCGCACGGCGTCGGTCTGGGCGACGAAGTCGGCGACCTCGAAGCGGGTCTCCGTCCACTGGTTCTGGTTGCCCACGACCGTCTCGACGGTCGTCCAGCTCGCGCCGTCGTCGTCGGAGATCGACACCACGAGCTCGTCGTCGACGCTGCTCTGCTGCGCGAACCAGCGCGCGTAGGAGATGCGCGCGGCGCCGAGGCCCGCCAGCCGCAGCGCCGGCGTGATCAGCGTCGTGCCGCCGTTGTCGACGTCGTCGGTTCCGGCGCTGCCGCCGCCGTTGCCGGTGACGAAGCACGCGCCGCCCGCGCCCGGGGTGTTGTCGGCGTCGGGCGCCACCGGGACGCCGCCGCTGGTCGTGCCGATCGGGACGCCGCGCTCCCACGTGCCGGAGGTCGCCGTGTCGGCGGGCAGCCCGGCCGTCCAGCCCAGGTCGGCGTCGAGCTCGTCGACGACCACGGCCGTCGGCTGGCCGACGAAGATCGTGCCGTCGACCGACTGCACGAACCCGTCGTGGGCGAGCTCCAGGGTCCAGTCGACCGCCGTGCCCGGCGGCGCCCCCGCGTCGAGGTCGAGCGTCAGCGGGACGAACGCGTTGTTGCTGGACGTGAAGGGCGCCGGCGCGCCGAAGTCGTAGGAGGCCGTGCCCGGCGCGGCGAAGGCGCTGCTCGTGGACAGCGTGCCGACGACGCTCGTGCCCGGCGCGGCGAGGCCGCTGTTGCGCACGACGACCGTGAAGCGCGCGGTCTCGCCGGCCTCGAAGAAGCCGTCGCCGTCCCCCACCTCGACGACCTGCACGTCGGCGGCGCGGACGAACGCGCCCGCGGCGAGGGCGGTGCGCTGGAACGCCAGCAGGTTCTCCTCGGCCAGCGGCACGATGCGCGACGTCGGCGGCCAGAACCCGTCGCCGTCGCCGCCGATCTCGGGCGTCCACGAGTACGTGCCGTGCGTCGCCCAGTCGTAGTCCAGCGTCACCCCGTTGGCGGGGTAGAGCGCGATCGCCGCCGGCCCGGCCAGGTAGCCGTTCACCTCCGTCGCCAGGTCCGACAGCTCCGCGAAGCGCGCGTCCGCGGGGGGCGCGGGGGCGAAGGCGTCGTAGCCGAACGCGTGGATCCAGAGGTTCGAGTAGGTGTGGACCGACAGCGCCGTGGCGAACTGGCGGGACGCCAGGAAGGCGATCATCACCTGCGTCTCGGGCTCGCTCGCCGGCGCCGGGCCGCGGTAGGTGACGTCGCCGCCGAACGGGCTCGAGCCGACGTTGTCGTAGCCCCACTGGAACGGGTAGTTGCGGTTCAGGTCGACGCCCGTCGTCCCGTCGCCGTTGTTCCGCCGGTTCTTGCGCCACAGGCCGCCACCGCCGGGCGCGATGGCCTCGTTGTAGACGTAGCCGTCGGGGTTCACGACCGGCACGAAGTAGAGCTCGCGCTCGTCGACCAGGTACGTCGCCAGCGGGTCGGTGCCGTAGCCCTCCAGCAGGAACAGCATGAACCACAGGGTCGTCTGCATCGCCTGCACCTCGCGGGAGTGGTGCATGGCGTCGATGCGGACCTCGGGTTCGCCCTCGTCGACGTCGGGGTTGTCGGAGATGCGCACCATCCACAGGTCGCGGCCCTCGAGGCTCTGCCCCAGGCTGGTCTTCGCGGAGACGAGGTGCGGGTAGGCCGCGCGCATCTGGTCGAGCACGGCGACGACCTCGCTCCAGCTGTAGTAGCCGCCCTGGGAGCCCGAGGTGAAGGGCGGCGAGAGCCACGCGCCGAGCGGGGGCGGGCCCTCGGTCGCGCCGGTCAGGCGCCCGGCGTAGAACGCGGTCGCGTCCTCGTGCTGCACGCGCCAGTCGAGGCCGACGGTGCGCAGCTGCTGCAGCGCGTCGTCGTCGGCCAGCACGGCGATCCCGCCGGCCTCGCGGTCGACGTGCGCGACGTCGAGCCCCATGCGCAGCAGGCGCCGGACGTCGGTCGTGCGCACGAGCACCTGCCGCAGCGGCGGGGCGGCCTCGGCGCCGCGGGCGGGAGCGGCGACCTGGACGGACACGGGAGCGAGGGCGAGGAGCAGCGAGAGCACGGGGGACCTCCGGGGCCTGGGGGGACGGCGGGCGTCCCCATGGTAGCGCGGGCGCGGACCGGCGCCGGGTGGGCGCCGGACGGGCGCGACCGCACGCCGGCGCGGGGCGCGAGCGCGGGGGATTCCGGCGGCGCGGCGCGCGTGCGATGATCCGGAACGCCGCCGGATGAACCCCCTGCACCGCATCGCCGAGCAGCGCATCGCCGAGGCCGTCGAGCGCGGCGAGCTGTCGAACCTCCCGCTGGCCGGGCAGCCGCTGGACCTCGAGGACCTCGGGCGCGTCCCCGCGGAGCTGCGCCCGGGCTACCTGCTGCTGAAGGGCGCCGGGGTGCTGCCCGAGGAGATGCAGCAGCAGCGCGAGGTGCGCCGCCTGGAGGACCTGCTGGCGGCCTGCACCGACGGCGAGCTGGCCCCGGAGCTGCGGCGCGAGCTGCGCGACCAGCGGCTGCGCTTCGAGCTGATGATGGAGCGCCGGCGCGGGAGCTCGGCCTGGGGCCAGTACCGCGGGGCGATCGAGCGCCGGCTGGGTCGCTGACGTCGCCGCCCGCGTCCGCGACCTCGCGCCAACGCGGGCGTCCTCCGCGCGTATCGCGGCGCGGCGCGTCCCCCGACGCTTGCCCGTCCGAGCGGCTTTTGGGATCGTGCCCGGCCGGCCCGCGGCGGGCGCCCTGCCACCGCAGTCCTCCCGCCCCGTACCGCCCTCCCCAGCCCGCTCCGGCGGGCTCCGCGTCCGCCCCGCCGCGGCGCTCCCCCGCCCGACCCGGGGATCCGCGCCGCAGCGTCGGCCGGCTCGCCCGAGCGGGCCTCGAGCCCCGCGGCCGCCGGGTCCGAAAGGCAACCCATGCACTCCGTCCGGGTCCCTCCGCCGCCGTCGCCCGCCCCGCTCGCCCTGCTGCTCCTGCTCGCCGCGGGCTGCGGCGAGCCGACCTCGCCCGCGGCGGAGGACGCGGACGCCGCGGCCGCGCGGACCGACGCGCCCGCGGCGGCGCCGGCCGGCCCGGCCGCCCCCGTGCCCCTGGACCGCTCGGAGCGCGCGCTCTTCGGCGGCC
>JAUIDW010000521.1 GCA_030428395.1 bacterium
CGTCGCCCTGGCGCAGGCGCTCGACGATCGTGGCGCTGCCCGCGGCCAGGATGGCCGCCTCGCCGCGGCCGGTGGAGCCGGCGCTGCCCGCCTCCTGGTCGCAGTAGAGCCCGGCGCCGACGATCGGCGAGTCCCCGACACGCCCGGGGATCTTGAAGGCCAGGCCGGAGGTCGTGGTCGTGCAGGCCACGCCGCCGTCGGCGGCGAGCGCCGAGCAGTGGATCGTGCCGGTCGGCCGGGACTCGAAGGCCGCGGCGGCGACCGCGTCGGCCGACTCCGGACCGGAGGCGCGGCCGTGGCCCTCGCCCGTGGCGGGAGGCGGCAGGCGGTCGTCGCGGTCGCTCATGGTCTCGCGCCAGCGCAGCCAGGCGCGCCGCGACTCCTCCGTGAGCAGCTCGACGTGCGCGTGCCCGTGCTCGCGCGCGAACTCGTAGGCCCCGCGGCCGACGAGCATGCAGTGGTCGGTGCGCTCCATCACCAGGCGCGCCACCTCGGAGGGGTGCAGGATGTTCTCGATGGCGGCCACGGCGCCCGCGTTGTGGGTCGCGCCGTCCATGCAGGCCGCGTCGAGCGCCACGACGCCGTCCTCGTTCGGCAGCCCCCCCAGGCCGACGCTGCGGTCCTCGGGGTCGGCCTCGACGACCTTCACCACGTCGATCGCGACCGTCAGCGGGTGCGCGCCGTCGGCGAGCGCGGCGTAGTGCTGCCGCATGCCGGCCAGCGCGTTGGCGCTGCCGACGAGCACGGGATAGCCGGTGCGGCCCGCCGGGACGCGCTGGCCGTCCGCCGCCGCCGCCTGCCGGGGCCCGCCGGTGGCCGTGCACGCCAGGGCCGCGGTCGCCGCCCCGCCGCCGAGCAGCGCGCGGCGGTCGAGGCGCGGACGGCCGGTCATCACTGCCCCCCCGCGGGCACGGGAATGCGCAGGCACTCGCTGCGGAGCCACTGGCGCGCGCGGTAGCACCACTGCTCCCACTGCTCCGCCAGCTCCTCGTCGTCCGCGTCGCGCGCCGCGGCGGTGCGCAGGACGCGCTCCATCTCCAGGCTGCGCAGGTAGCGGTCCAGGTCGCCGGGCTGCGGGTCCGCCATGGCCAGCGCGGTGCAGACGATCGCGGTGGCGGTGCGGTGCAGCTCCTCGGCGTCGACCATGTCCAGCCGGTCGAGGCTGGTGTGGTACGTGAAGTCGGTGAAGTGCCAGAACAGCACCGCGGGCAGGCCGCGCTCGATGAACACGTCGTGGTCGCTGCCGCCCTCCCAGGGGTGCTCGACGGTCTCCCACGAGCCGTCCACGAGCTGCGCGACGTCGGCCATGGCGCAGCGCGCCAGCACGGAGAAGCCGTTCGGGGCCAGGTCGTCCTCCTCGACGGGCGAGGCGCCCCACTCGGTGTGCTCGTCGGGCTCCAGCACGACGAGGGCACCCGGGTCGGGCATGCGCTCGAGCAGCGGCAGGGCGCCGGTGCGCTCGCGCGACTGGCCGATCATGTCGGTCGAGATCCCGGCCACGGGCTGCAGGTCGGTCTGCTCGAGCCAGGTCTCCGTCATGCGGAACTCGTCGCCCCAGATGAACGCCAGGGTGCGCGAGGGCCACTCCATCTGGCCGGTCCGCAGGATCTCCGCGGTGGCCAGGGCCGCCTCCAGCAGGCCGCCGACGCCCGAGGCGTTGTCGCAGGCGCCCGGCTCCTGCACGTGGCTCATCAGCGTCACGACCTCATCGGGACGGTCGGAGCCCAGGATGAGGGCCACGAGCGTGCGCAGCGGGCGCTCGTCGAACCTCACGCTGGCCGTCAGGTGCAGCCGCGCCGCGGGGTCCTCCTCGAGGGCGTCGCGGATCGCGTAGTAGGAGCGCGGCGAGATCTGCGCGACCGGGATGCCCGCGTCGATCGGCGCGTGGCGGAAGTGGATCCCGTCGAGGTGCCGCTCGGCGCCGGTGGGGTCCATGTTGAAGCTGTACAGCGATGCGGAGACGACCGCGGCCGCGCCGGCGGCCTTGGCCTGCGAGAGCACGCGGCTCTGCGCGGGCGCCTCGATCAGGAGCACCTCGCCCTCGTTCAGGTCGCCGAGGTTGGTCGCGATCGGCCCCTCGA
>JAUIDW010000165.1 GCA_030428395.1 bacterium
CCAGCGCAGCGGCGTCAGCACGGCCAGCGCGCCGCGGTTCAGCGCGTGCAGCACCCGCAGGCCGGCGAAGGCTGCCGCGCGGCCGAGCGCCACGCAGCGCCCGACGACCCACAGCGGCCCGGCCGCGACGAACCCGAGGGCGTGCCCGACGCGGCGGGCGAGCGGCGGGCGCGGCCCGACGATGCGCGCGGCGGTGACCGGCAGGAACACCAGGGCCACGAGCAGGCTGAACATCAGCGCGATGCACAGCGGGAAGCCCAGCTCGCCGAACATGATCCGCAGGACCGGGTTCTCGGTCATGAAGATCAGCGGCAGGAACACGATCACGGTCGTCAGCGTCGCGAGCGTGACCGCCAGCCCGACCTCGCGCACGCCGCGGGCGGCGGCCTCGTGCGACCGCTCGCCGGCGGCGCGCAGGCGCGCGATGTTCTCGATCACGACGACCGAGTTGTCGACCAGCATGCCGATCGCGAGCGTGATGCCCGTCATCGTCAGCACGTTGAAGGACCCGCCGCCGAAGTACGCCCAGGCGATGGCCATCAGCGCCGAGACCGGGATCGAGAGCGCCACGCACAGGGTCAGGCGCACGCGCCGCAGGAAGACGAGCAGCACGACCAGCGCCAGCCCGCCGCCCCACAGCGCGGTCGTGCGCAGCTGGCCCAGGGAGCTCTCGATGAACTCGCCCTGGTCGAACAGGACCAGGAAGCCGAACTCCTCGAGGCGCGGGTCCTCGCGCAGCTCGTCGATCGCCGCCAGCAGGTTGCCGCACGTCTCGACGACGTTGGCCTGCGAGTCGCGCTGGAGCGCGATGTAGTAGGAGTAGCGGCCGTCGATGCGGTAGAGCTGGTTGCGGACGCTCTTGGCCTCGATGACCTCGCCGACGTCGGCGATCGTGAGGCCGCGGCCGACCGGGTACTGCTCGATCTCCTCGAGCGAGCGGAAGCGCATGTCCGAGCGCAGCAGCACGCGCCGGCCGCCGTCCTCGACCTCGCCCATGGGCATGGCGAAGTTGTCCGCCGACAGGCGCGAGATCAGCTGGCCCAGGTCGAGCTTCGCGGCCCGCACGCTGTCCTCGTCCAGCAGGATGCGCACCGAGTCGCCCAGGTCGCCCCACACGTCGACCTTGCCCACGCCGTCGGCGGCCTCGAGCCGGCGCTGGATGACGGTCTCGACCAGGAAGTCCGTGCGGTCGGAGTCGCCCGGGTGCAGCAGGGCGAGGAACATGACCGGCATCTGCGACTGGTTCCACGACCAGATGCGCACGTCCTCGACGGTGTCGGGCAGCTGGGCGCGCGCGCGCTCGAGACGGTCGCGCAGGTCCGCCTTGGCCAGGTCCATCTCCATGTCGGCCTGGAACTCGACCCAGACCGACACGCGGTCCTCCGAGGAGCGCGAGCCGATCTCCTCGATGCCCGACAGCGTGCGCAGCTGCTCCTCGAGCACGCGCGCGACCTGGTCCTCGTTCTCCTGCGCGCTGGCCCCGGGGTTGGCGATGGTCACGTAGAGCTCGGGCTCCACGATCCCGTCCGGCATCATCTGGACCGGGATGCTGCGGTAGGCGATGACGCCGATCACCACCATCGTGACGAACACGACGAGCAGCGCGACCGGGCGGGCGATGAGCCCGCGGAAGAACGCGGCGGTGCCGTGGCTCGCGGGGGGGGTGGCGGGGGTCATCGGCTGGCGGCGGGGATCATCGGCTGGTGGCGGGGGCGGCGGCGCGCGCCGGCGCGAGGCGCGCGACCAGGAAGTAGACGGTCGGCACGACGACGAGCGTCAGCACCGTGGACGTCAGCAGGCCGGCGATGACGGCGATGGCCATGGGCGCGCGGATCTCGGCGCCCTGGCCGGCGCCCAGGTGGCCGATCACCGGCAGCGCGGACAGCCAGCCCGTCAGGGGCAGCAGGCCCAGGACGGTCGTCGCCGTCGTCATCGCGATCGGGCGCAGGCGCGTGCGGCCCGCCTCGAGCACCGCCTCGCGCAGCTCGACGCCCGCGCGGCGGCGCTGGTTGATGCGGTCGATCAGCACGATCGCGTTGTTGACCACGATGCCCGCCAGCATGATCAGCCCGATGAACACGACGATCGAGAGCGGGATGCCCAGCAGGTCCAGCGTGAACACGACGCCGACCAGCGCCAGGGGCACGGTCAGCAGGATGACGAGCGGCTGCACCAGCGACTCGAACTGGCTGGCCATCACGACGTAGACCAGGAACACGGCCAGGATCAGCGCGAAGCGCATGCTGGTCTGGGCCTCGTCCATCTCGCGCTTCTGGCCGCCGAGCTGCACGGCGACGTCCTCGGGGACCGTCATCGAGGCCAGCTCGCGCTCGACCGACGCGGTCAGGCCGCCCAGGTCGAGCCCGGCGCCGGCGGCGGTCACGACCACCGCGCGCGAGTTGCCGATGCGGCGGATCTCGGCCGGCCCCTGGACCGTGTCGACGTCCGCCACGGCGTACAGCGGCACGGGCGTCGGCGCGTCGGGGTTGACGACCAGGTCGAGCACGTTCTCGAGCGACCCCAGCAGGATCTCGTCGCCGACGACGCGCACGTCGATGCGCTCGTCGCCCTCCGCGAAGCGCGTGCTGACGTTGCCCAGCACCTGGTCGCGGACCAGGTTGGAGACGGCGCCGAGGTCCAGGCCGTACTCGAGCAGCTTGTCGCGGTCGAACGTGATGCGCGCCTCGGGGTGGCCGGGCCGCACCGACGTGCGCACGTCGGTCAGCGGCAGGTTGGAGATGCGCTCGACGACCTCCCCGGCGATCTGCTCCATGACGGCGAGGTCGTGGCCCAGCACCTCGATCTGGATCGGCGCGTCCAGGGAGAAGGGCGTCGGGCGCGTGACGTCCAGCGACTGGACCGCGGGGTGGTCGCCGATCAGGCGGCGCGCGGTGGCGAGCAGGCGCTCCTCGTCCTCGACCGACGAGGCCTCGGGCACCAGGCGCACGGTCAGGCGCGCGGTGTGCTCGCCCTCGATGTCGCGCGTCAGGGTGTCGGACTCGACGCCGACCGTCAGCGCGGTCAGCTCGACGCCCTCGAGCGCGCGCACGTCGGCGTCGATCTCGGCCAGGGTCTCGTCGGTCTGCTCGAGCGGCGTGCCGACCGGCAGGCCGACGTGGGCGGTGAACTCGCCCTGGTGGATCTCGGGCAGCAGCTCGACGCCGAGGCGCTGCACGCGCTGCCACGACACCCAGACCAGCGCGGCGGCCAGCACGACGACGACCCACGACAGCCGCAGGGCGCCGCGCAGCAGCAGCGGGTAGGCGCCCTCGACCGCGCCCCACACCAGGTCGAACAGCTTGCGCACCGGCCACGTCAGGACCCAGCCGACCCAGAACAGCGCCAGCAGGACCCAGATCGCCAGGCGCAGCAGCAGCGCCAGCACGAGCGCGAGGGCGAACAGGAGGGTGCGGAACAGCGTCAGCCCCAGCGCCACGACGGGCAGGCGCTCCTTCCAGGCGGAGCGCACGCGGTCCAGCCACAGCTCGCGCGTCAGCTTGCGCAGGTCCCCGCCCCGCAGCCAGCCCGTGCCGCCGGCCAGCCACTCGCGCGACGCCAGCATGGGGATGAAGAGCACCGCGACCAGCAGCGACACCAGCAGGGCCGAGACGACGGTCACGGCCTGGTCGCCGAAGATCTGCCCGGCGATGCCGTGCACGAACACGATCGGGGCGAACACGGCGATGGTCGTCAGCGTGGACGCGGTGATCGCGCCCGCGACCTCGCGCGAGCCGCGCACGGCCGCGCGGCGCAGGTCGTCGCCCTCCTCGCGGCACCGCGTGATCGACTCGAGCACGACGATCGCGTTGTCGACCAGCATGCCGACGCCGAGCGCCAGGCCGCCCAGCGACATGATGTTCAGCGACACGCCCAGCAGGTACATGGGCGCGAAGGTCACGACCACCGAGATCGGGATCGAGAGGCCCACGACGAACGTCGACGAGGGCCGCCGCAGGAACACCCAGATCACCAGCACGGCCAGCGCGGCGCCCAGCACCGCGGCCTGCTTCACGTCGTCCACGGCGGCGGCGATGAAGGTCGACTGGTCGGACAGCAGGTCCACCTGCACGTCGCGGCGCAGCCGCCAGGCGAGGTAGTCGGAGCGCTCGCGCTCGCCGAGGCGCTGCGGGCCGGCGCCGCGTTCGTCCAGGCCGGCGGTGTACGCCTGCTGCTCCGCGGTGCCGAAGACGCGCCGGCGCACGGCCTCGGCCACCTCGACGATGTTCGCGCCCGCCTCGCGGTAGATGGCGATCTCGACGGCCTCGCCGCCGTCGAGCCGCGTCACCACCTCGCGCTCCTCGTGGCCGCGCGTGACCGTGGCGATGTCCTGCACGCGGATCGCGGTGTCGCCGCGCCGCTCGATCGAGAGGCGCGCGATCTCGTCGACGTCGCGGAACTCGTTCAGCGTGCGCACGAGGTACTCGGTCGAGCCCTCCAGGATCGAGCCGCCGGACGCGTTCAGGTTCTCCGCCGCCAGCCGCTGCGCCACGCGCGCGGGGTCGAGCCCCTGGGCGGCCATCTTGAACGGGTCGACCTGGACGCGGATCTCCTCCTCGAGGCCGCCGCGCACCTGCACGGCGGCGACGCCCGGGAGGTTCTCGATCTCGCGCTTGATGCGGTTCTCCGCGATCCAGCGCAGGTGGATCAGCTCGCGCGTCGGCGTGCGGTCGCCGCGCGCGTCGGCGGCGGTGGACACCGACAGGCGCAGGATCGGGTCCAGGTTGGGGTCGTAGCGCAGGATCAGCGGCCGCTCCGCGCCGCGCGGCAGGCGGATGCTGTCCAGCCGGTCGCGCACGTCCTGGACGGCGAACACCATCGGCGTGCCCCAGTCGAAGTCGAGCACGATGTCCGACGTCTCGGCGCGGCTGATCGACGTCGAGCGCACCAGGTTCGGCAGCGTCGACAGCGTCTCCTGCAGCCGGATCGACACGCGGTCCTCGACGTCCTCGGGCGCGGCGCCGGGGTACGTCGTGCGCACGGTCAGCGTCGGGTAGTTGATCTCCGGCAGCAGGTCGACCGGCAGCTTGCTGAAGGACACGACGCCGAACACGGCGAAGGCCAGCACCAGCATCGCGATCGCCACCGGCCGGCGGACGACCAGGGCGAAGAGCCCGCGGTCCCCGGGCGGGGCGGAGGCCGCGTCGGGGTCCGGTTCGGGAGCGCGGTCGGGGGCGGTCATGGCGCGCCGCGCGGCGGTCAGCCCCCCGCGACCTCCGCCTCGGGCCCGTCCGCCTCGTCCTCGCTCTCCCCGGCGGCCTCGGCCGCCCGGGCGGGCTCGTCGGCGTCCTGCCCCGCGTCGCCCTCGGCGGGGGACGCGCCCTCGCTCGCCGCCGTGGCGGCGGCCGGCGGGGTGCGCGGGCCCTCGATCTCGACCTCGGCGCCGTCCTCGAGGTCGCGGTTGCCGACCACGACCACGCGGTCGCCCGGCGCGAGCCGCGACCCGTCGGCGACGATCACCTCGACGTCCTCGTCGGTCGTGAAGCCCTCGCGGACCTCGACGCGGCGGGCCAGCCCGTCCTCGACGGCGAACACGAGGGTCGCGTCGCCCTCGCGGCGCACGGCGCGCTTGGGCACCACCAGGGCGTCGGGGTGGCGGTCGGTCACGATGCGCAGGCGCACGAGCATGCCCGGCAGCAGGACGGCCGAGGAGTCGTCGACGGCCGTGCGGTCGAGCGACGCGGTCACGCGGAACGCGCCGGCCTCCGAGTCGATCGTCGGCGCCACGCGCTGGATGGTCCCGCGGAAGGTGCGCCCGGGGAACGCCTCGGCGGTGGCCTCGATCGCGAGGTCGGGCGCGGAGGCGGAGGCGGCGTCGGCCGGGTCGAGCGTGAAGAGCCCCAGCTCGCGCTGCGGCCGGTAGAAGCGCACGCGCAGGTGGAACGGGTCGGTCAGCACGAACGCCGGGGTCGACGTGCTGGCCATGTCGCCCAGCTCGACGGTGCGCTCGGCGATCACGCCGTCGAAGGGCGCCACGAGCTCGGTGTGGGAGAGGGCGACCTCCGCCTGCTTCTTCGCCAGGTCGGCGCGGTCGATGGCGGTGCGCGCCGAGGTCTGCTCCACGCGCGCGCGTTCGAGCGCGAGCAGCGCCTGCTCGAGCTCGCCGCGGGCGGAGTCGCGCGCCAGGCGGCTGGCGTCGAGGTCCTTGTCGGAGATCAGCGCCGGCCCCTCGCCGCCGGTCGCGGCGATGCGCTCGTTGCGCGCGTGGTCGCGCTCGGCCTGCTCGAACGTGCGGCGCAGCGCCGCGACGCGGGCCTCGGTCTCCTTGGCGACCAGCTCGAGCTGGTCGATCGTCGCGCGGGCCTCGTCGGCGGCGACGGCGGCCTCGTCCACGGCCAGCTCGCGCTCGCGGCGGTCGAGCCGCGCGAGGGCCTGCCCGGCGGCGACCGAGTCGCCCTCCTCGACGAGCACCTCCATCACGACGCCGACGTCGCGGGGGAACACCTGGATCTGCCGCTCGGACTCCACGACGGTGTGGGTCTCGATGGCGAAGACCATCTCCCGCGCCTCCACCTCGGCCACGCGGACGCGGGTGCGCTCGCGCTCGGGGGCGCTGGCCTGGACCTCGTCGTCGCCCTCGGGGGGCCCGAACTGGACGTCGCAGGCGGCCGCCAGGGCGGCCACGGCCAGGGCGGCCAGGGGGGCGCGCCGCGGCCGGTGGGGGGGCCGGGGGTCCACGGGGAGGCGGCGGAGGGACGGGGATTCGCGCATGGGGAGCCGGTCGGCGGGGGCAGGGGGACGCGTCGCAGAGGGCCGCCGGCGCCGGGGTGGAGCAACGAGCGTACCCGAAGCGCCCCCCCGGGGCCCGCGCGGCGCCGGCCCGCGCGGGCCCTGCGGGCGGCGGTCCGCGTGGACGGTCCGGGCCCCGGGCGCTCCGCGCGGGGTTCCGGGCCGGCCGTCCAGGTTTATCCTTGGGGCGGACGGGCCGTTCCTTTCCCGCGGAACCCCGGCCGACCGGAAATTCGTTCGGGTTTCTCGCCCCCGGTCCTCGGCGTCCCCCGGAATCGGGGGTGGAGAGCAGCGCCGGCGAGACTGGGGTCGCCGGCCCGGCCCTCCCCCCTGAATGCTGAGCCCCCAGCAGGCCGTCGCCGAGATCCTGGCCAGGATCGAAGGCCTCGTCGCCGAGGAGACCGTGCCGATCGCCACGGCGGTCGGTCGCGTCCTCGCCGAGGAGGTCGTGTCGGACATCGACCTGCCCCCCTTCGACCGCAGCGCGATGGACGGCTACGCCGTGCGCGCCGCGGACCTTCCGGGCGGCGCGGAGGGCCCCCCGGGCGGCGAGCGGACCCTGCCCATCGTGGGCGAATCCCGCGCAGGCGAGCCCTTCCGCGGCCGCGTCCCCGAGGGCACCTGCATCGCGATCTACACCGGCGCCGAGGTCCCCCCGGACTGCGACGCCGTGGTGATGGTGGAGGAGACCGAGCGGCGCAACGGCGACGTGACCATCCGCGCGCGCCCGTCGGCCGGCCAGCACATCGCGCCCCGCGGCCAGGACCTGCGCGTCGGGCTCGGCGTGCTGACCCCCGGGCACCGGCTGCGCGCCGCCGACCTCTCGGTGCTGGCGTCGGTGGGCTGCGACCCCGTCCCCGTGTACCGCCGCCCGCGCGCCGCGATCCTGACGACCGGCGACGAGCTGCTGCCGCCCTCCCAGCGCCCCGGGCCCGGCCAGATCCGCGAGGGCAACACGCTGCACCTCGCCGCCATGGTGGCCGCGGCGGGGGCCGAGCCCCGCAACCTCGGCATCGTGCGCGACGACCCGGCCGAGCTCGAGCGCTCGCTCGCGACCGCGCTCGAGGACTGCGACGTGCTGCTGACCACCGGCGGCGTGAGCATGGGCCGCTACGACCTCGTCGGCGAGGTCCTCGAGCGGCTCGGCGTCGAGCCGGTCTTCCACAAGGTGGCGATCAAGCCGGGCAAGCCGATCTGGTTCGGCATGCGCGGCCGCCAGCCGGTGTTCGCCCTGCCCGGCAACCCGGTCTCCTGCCTGGTCGGGCACGAGGTCTTCGTGCGCCCGGCCCTGGCCCGCATGGGCGGCGCCTCGGCCGCCGAGGTCCAGCCCGAGGAGCGCCTGGCGCGCTGGAACGGCTCGGAGACCGTCCCCAACCGGCGCGAGCAGTACGTGCCGTCCCTCCTGCTCCAGGGCCGCGACGGCCACGTGCTGGTCGAGCCGGTGCGCTGGAACGGGTCGGGCGACGTGGTCGGCCTGTCGCGCTCGTCGGCCCTGGCCGTGATCCCGGCCGACCGCTCGGTCGCGCGCGGCGAGCTCGTCCGCTACCTGCCGCTGGCCTGAGGCCGGCGCGGCGCCCGGGCCTTGCGGGGGCCCGCCCGAGGCCGTGGAGTGGCCCCGCGTGACCGCCGCGAACCGAGCCCCCGGGGAGGCCCCGGCCCCCGCGCCCCCCGGGACCGACGACGCCGGGGGACCGCCGGCGCTCGCGCCGCGGGCGCGCCTGCTGCGCTGCGCGCTCGCGTGGGGGCTCGTCGCCCTGGCCTCGCCCGGCATCCTGACGCCCGACGGCTCGGCCCTGCTCGCCACCGCCGGCGTCGCGGTGTGGGGCCTCGCCGCGCACCGCCCGGGCAAGCGCGCGAAGCTCGCCGAGTGGGTCCCCGCCGCGCTGGGCTGGGCGGTCGTGTTCGGCTGGTCGGCCTACGTCTTCTGGGGCGGCACGGCCTACCTGTCGGCGGGCAAGGCGACGTACCTGATCGGCGCGGGTGCGCTGCTGCGCCGGCTGGCGCGGCGCGCGCCGCTCGGCGTCGCGGTGCCGGCGGCGTTCCTGTTCGTCGAGACCCTCTGCGCGGTGCTGCCGCAGCCCTTCGGGATGCCGTGGATGCGCCTGGGCGTGCACCTGCACGCCTGGCCGGCGCTCGCCGGCAGCGCGCGGGTGTGGGGCTTCGCGGGCCTGAGCCTGGTGCTCGCGGCGCTCGCGGGCCTGGTGGTCGAGGTCGCCGCCACGCGGCGCGTCCGGCCGCTCGCCGCGGTCGTCGGGCTGGGTCCGCTCGCGCTCGCGTTCGCGCTGGCCGCCATCACGGCCCCGCCGGAGTCGCGGCCGGGGCCGCGCCTGCTGCTCGTCCAGCCCGGCGTCCCGCAGGCGCGCAAGATGCGCGGCGCGGACCCCCGCACGCTGCTGCGCGAGGCCGTCGAGCTGACCGCGCGCGGCCTGGCCGAGCTGGAGCGCACCGGCGCGCCGCCGCCCGACCTGGTGGCCTGGGGCGAGACCATGCTCTACCTGCCGGTGATGGGCACGGGCCTGCGCCGGGCGATGGAGCGCGGCGAGGCCGAGCCCGCGCCGTGGCTGAACGCCGTGCGCGCGCCGGGCGACGTCGACCTGTGGCGGCAGCTCGAGGAGCAGTGGGTGCGCGACCTGCTCGTCTCGGGCCGCGGCGACGGCGCCGCAGGGGCGCCCCGGCGCGGCGTGCTGCCCGTGGGCACGAGCTTCCTCTCCGGTGCCGAGCTCTACGTCGCGCGCGACGGGCGCCTGCGCCGCCAGAACGCCGTGCTCGTGTGGGACCCCGAGGGCCGGCGCGTCGGCGGGCCGGACGGGGAGGAGCGCGCCTCCGGGAAGATCAAGCTCGTCTCGAGCGCCGAGACCATGCACGGGCTCGAGCGCTTCCAGTGGGTGCGCGACGTCATCTACTCGATCGCGGGCTACGTGCCCGACCTGCTGCGCGCCGACCGCACCGAGACGCTCTGGTTCGAGGCGCGCGACGGCGCGCGCTACGCCCTCGGCGCGAGCGTCTGCTTCGACAACGCCTTCGACGACCCGTTCCTCGGTCCGGCGGAGCGGGGGCCGCTCGACTTCCACCTGGTCGTCAGCAACGAGGCCTGGTTCCGCACGAGCCACGAGATGGACCAGATGATCGCCTTCTCGCGGCTCGAGGCGATCCAGACCGGGCGCGCGGTCGTGCGCGCCACGAACTCCGGCGTGACCTGCGCCATCGACGCCCGCGGGCGGGACGTCGCGCGGCTGGTCGTGGACGGCCGCGACCGCGCCACGACGGGCACGCTGGCCGTCCAGGTCCCCGTGCCGGCCACCGAGGCCGGGCGCAGCGCGCGCACGCCCTTCGTGTCGACCCGCCTCGCCTGGCTCGCGCTGTGGCTGGCGGCGGGGCCGCTGCTGGCCCTCCGGCGCCCGCGCGGCGCCCGCGCGCGAAAGCGCGGTAACCGTCCTGCGCCAAGCGGTTAGGAGCGGTCGCGGGAAGGCGCGTGCCGCGCGCGAGCCGGTCTTGACCCTCCGCGCGAAGCGCACCTATACTCCCGCCCTTCTCGGTCCCACCCGCCTGCCCAGGGCGTAGATCCGCTCCCCGAAAGACCTTAGGCAACCGCCTGTCCTCGACTCGCCGGATCGCGCGTCCCTCCTGACCAGGCCGCAACCCCCAGCAAACCTCGGCGGAAAGCATGAGTGCCATCGGAAGACTGTTCATCATCCTCAACCTCGCCCTCGCCGCCGCCTTCCTCGGCTGGGCCTCCATGGCGCTCGCCAAGGGGGACGAGTTCCGGACGAAGTACGAGGACGAGGTCTCCGCGCACGAGGCCACCCGGACGGAGCTCGAGGAGTCCGTCGCCGGTCTGCGCGCCGAGGTCGCCGAGCTCGAGCGCGGCCGCGAGGGCCTGCGCGCCGAGCGCGACCAGGAGAAGGACCGCGCCGACCGCAACAAGTCCGACCTGGACGAGGCCAAGCGCAAGAACGACCAGCTGTCCGCCGACGTCGCCGCGATCCAGGAGACCCTGGGCGGCTACAAGGAGTCGATCGACAGCCTCAACGAGTCGAAGGACCGCCTGGTCGAGCAGCTCTCCGAGGCCGAGCGCGAGCGCAACGACGCCGTCGCCGCCCGCGACGACGCCGAGCGCACCCGCCGCGACGCCGAGGACGCCGCGCGCTCCGCGGAGATGTCGATCGCCCAGCTCGAGAAGGACCTGACGAGCACCCGCCGCCAGGCCGAGACCCTCGAGGCGCGCCTCGGCATGATCGTGGCCGAGTACAACATCCCGCTGGACGACGTCATGGCGCTGCCCGACGTCGAGGCCGCCGTCCTGACCGTGGACACGACCGTGCCGCCCGGCCTGGTCGCGCTGAACGTCGGCAAGAACCAGAACGTCCAGAAGGGCCACGTGTTCCAGATCTCCGACGGCCGCAACTACAAGGGTCAGGTGCGGGTCCAGACCGTGCTCGACAACATGTGCTCGGCCCTGATCACCGATCCGGTCCCGGGCTCGACCATCCAGCAGGGCGACCGCGCCGTCACCCGCTTCTAGGCCGGGTCCCGAACGCCAGGAGACGCACCCATGGCACGCCGCAGCAGCCGCGCCCCCAAGAAGCCCGCCAAGGCCGCCAAGCCGGCCCGCGGGCGCAAGTCCGCCGCCCCCGCCGTGGCGGAGGTCGAGATCGTCGAGGAGTCCGGAGGCACCGGCTGGGAGGCCGGCGTCGCCATCGTCACCTCGCTCCTGCTCGTCGCCGCGATCGTCTGCGTCGACATGATGCGCGGCTGGTACGGCGAGGGCCTCTTCGGAGGCTGAGCCGACCCCGCCCCGACCGGGAACCGCAGGGCGGCGGCGCCGAGGGCGCCGCCGCCCTGCGTCGTCTCCGGGCCGCTCGCCCGCGACCGGTCGGGGTGGCCCGGGGCCCGGAGGGTGCGGCGCGGACCCGGACCGGGGCGCCC
>JAUIDW010000522.1 GCA_030428395.1 bacterium
CCCGTGAGCGCGCGCGCCGCCTCCTTCACGTCGCGCTCCGTGTAGTTGCCCTCGCCCAGCGTGAAGAGCTCCATCAGCTCGCGGGCCAGGTTCTCGTTCGGCTTGCCGCGGCGGTTCGAGTCGTTGTCGAGGTACTGCAGCATGGCCGGGTCGCGCACGACCGCGTGCAGCAGGTCGGCGAAGCTGCCCAGCGCGTGCGCGCGGAACAGCTCGTTCTGGGCGATCATCGCGCGCGAGTCGCGCACCTCGCGGTACGAGCTCGTGAAGTGGCCGTGCCAGAACAGCACCATGCGCTCGCGCAGCGGATCGCGGCTCGCGATCATCCGCTCGACCCACCACGCGGCGAACTCGACCATCTGCTCCTCGTCCTCGCGGCGGTACTTCGCGACCAGGCGCGCCCGCTCGTCCGGCGTCGCGTCGGCCAGCAGCTCCCGCGGCGGCCGGCGCGGGTCGCCGGCGTAGAACGGTTCGCCCGCGGGCGCGAGGCCCTCGAGCAGGTGGTCCACGAAGCGCGCGTGCCCCACGGCCACGGCGCGGTCCAGCTCCTCGGGGCGCGCGCCGAACCCGGCGCGGTTCAGCAGGTGCTCGGCGGCGGCCGCGTCCCACTCGAGGGGGGCGGCGGCGAGGACCTCCTCGGGCGCGGAGCCCGTGGCCACGAGTCCGGTGGCCGCGAATCCGGCGGGCGCGAATCCGGACGACGCGGGCCGGGCGGAGGACGCCGGCAGAGGCGCCAGGAGCAGGAGAGCGGCGAGCGTCGCGACACGCGGGATCGACATGCGGAGGTCCTCCGGGACGGCGTGCGCCCGGAACCCGCGGGGTGCGTCGAGGTTCCGGCCGGATCTCCGCCAATCTACCCCGCGGTCCTGGGACGGCCCCGCCGGGCGGGCTAGAACGCGGCTCCATGGGCGCCCGAACCGCCGCACCGGCCAGCCTGCGCGCGTTCCTCGACACGCTCCGCCGCGAGGGCGAGCTGGTCGAGGTCGAGGCCCCGGTCGACCCGGAGCTCGAGGCGCCCGAGATCCACCGCCGGGTGATCGCGGCCGGCGGCCCGGCGCTGCTCTTCCGCAACCCGCGCGGCGCGGACTTCCCGCTGGTCACGAACCTGTTCGGCACGCGCCGGCGCGTCGAGCTCGCCTTCGGACCGCGGCCCGAGCAGGTGGTGGCCGAGGCGGCCCGCGTGCCGGAGGAGCTGCTGCCCCCCACGCTCGGCGCCCTGTGGCAGAAGCGCGGTCTGTTCGCGTCGCTGGCGCGCGTCGGCCTGGCGCGCCGCGCCGGCGGGCCGGTCACGGAGGTCGTGCAGCGCCCGCCGCGGCTCTCGCGCCTGCCGGCCACGAAGAGCTGGCGACGCGACGGCGGCCGCTTCGTCACGCTGCCGCTCGTGTACACCCAGCACCCCGACACCGGCGGGTCGAACCTGGGGATGTACCGCATCCAGCTCTTCGACGACGCGGCGACCGGGCTGCACGTGCAGATCGGCAAGGGCGGCGGCTTCCACCTGGCGGAGTGGGAGGCGCGCGGCGAGCCCATGCCGGTCGTCGTCAACGTCGGCGGCCCTCCGGCGGCGATCCTGGGCGCGATCGCGCCGTTGCCCGAGAACGTCCCGGAGCTGCTGCTCGCGAGCCTGGCCCTCGGGCGACGCCTGCCGCTCGCGCGTCACGACGCGGGCCCGCTGCCGGCGCTCGCCGAGGCGGAGTTCGCGATCGTCGGGACCGTGCCCCCGGGCGAGCGCCGCCCCGAGGGTCCGTTCGGCGACCACTACGGCTACTACTCCGAGGTCCACGACTACCCGTGGATCCGGGTGGACGCGCTGCTGCACCGGCGCGACGCGGTCCTGCCCGCGACCGTCGTCGGCAAGCCGCGGCAGGAGGACTTCTTCCTCGGCGACTACCTGCAGGAGCTGCTGTCTCCGCTGATCCGCGTGGCGATGCCGACCGTGCTCGACCTGTGGAGCTACGGCGAGACCGGCTACCACGCGCTGTCCGCGGCCGTCGTGCGCGAGCGCTACAAGCGCGAGGCGATGGTGTCCGCCTTCCGCATCCTCGGCGAGGGTCAGCTCTC
>JAUIDW010000166.1 GCA_030428395.1 bacterium
GCGGCGCGCTGGCCGGCGTCGCGGTCTCGCCCACGCTGCGGCGCCACCGCGGGCCGCGCCGCAGCGAGCTCCAGCGGGCGCTCACCGGCGCCGACGGCACCGCGCGCTGGCCGGTCGACCCGGCGCTGCTCGAGGTCGGCGACGAGCTGTCCGTGCACCTGCACGCGGGTCCGGGCGAGCGGCCCGACGTGACCTGGGCGGGGCCCTGGCCGGGCGAGCCGCTCGACGTCGTCCTGCCCCGCGCCGGCGCGCTCGAGGGCGTCGCCACGTTCGCCGAGTCCGGCGCGCGCGTCGAGTCGGGGCGCGTCTCCGTGCGCTGGCAGGTGTCGGAGCGAGCGGGCGGGTCGACCACGGCCGCCGTGCGCGACGGCGCGTACCGCGTCGAAGGCGTCGCCGGACGCGTTCACTCGGTCGGCCTGGTGCGCCCCGGCCACCGGTACCTGTCGGTCGAGCCCGGGGAGCTCGCGATCCCGCCGGGCGGGACGGCGCGCTTCGACCCGGCCTTCGCCGAGGGGCCGCTGCTGCTCCTGCGCGTCCTCGCGGCCGGCGCGCGGACGCCCGTCGCGGGCGCCACGATCCGCGCGGGGTCCGGGCCCGCCGCGAAGACCGACGACGCGGGCCGCGCCGTCGTGCGGGGCGCGTTCCCCGGGCGGCGCGAGCAGGCCTGGGTCGAGGTGCGCGCGATCGGCTTCGCGCCGCTCGAGCAGCTCGTGCCGCGCGAGCGCGCCGGGACCGGGCTCGAGGTCGAGCTCGAGCTGGACGCGGGCAGCGTCGTCGAGGGCGTCGTGGTCGACGCCGCCAACCTGCCCGTGGCCGGGATCACCGTGATCGCGCGGCGCACGGAGCTCTTCGGCCTGGGCGGGGTGACGCGCCACACCTACGACCAGCGCACGCGCACCGACGACGCCGGGCGCTTCCGCCTGGTTGGCCTGCCGGCGTGCGACGACCTCGACCTGCTGGTGGTGGACGACCCGCGCCCGGTCGCCTGGGAGCGCCTGCGGCTGCCGGAGGACGCCGGCGAGCGCGTGGTGGTCGTGCCCGCGGGGCGCGCGCTGTCGGGCGAGGTCCTGGACGCCGCGGGCGAGCCCGTGTCCGGCGTCGACGTGCTGGCCTCGCACGGCCTGTCCGGCGCCAGCGCCAGCGCCCGGACGGACGCGCAGGGGCGCTTCACGCTGACCGGGCTGATCCCCGCGGAGTGGTGGATCGCGGTGCCCTGGGGCCAGCGGGCGACCTGGGGCGGCTCGTACACCTACCGCCGTCGCGTGGTCCACCGCGTCGCCGTGGGGCGCGGCGAGGGCTGGCTCTCCGTGCGCCTGCCGGCCGACGCGCCGCCGCCCGAGGGCCGCGTCGAGCTGCGCGTGCGCGTGGTGGACGCCGCGACCGGCGAGCCGCTCGCGCGGATCGAGTGGCTGCAGGTCACGGGCGTCGACTCGAACTTCTCGGTCGGGGTCAGCGGCGCCGCGCTCGAGGAGGGCGTCGTGCACCACGAGGCCCCGCCCGGGCGGCACACGGTGGGCGTGCGCGCGCGCGGCTACGCGCCGTGGCTCGCCGACGTCGAGCTGCGCGCCGGGCAGGGGACGGAGGCGCTCGAGGCGCGCCTCGTGCCCGCGCCGCGCTGACCGCGGCCGGCGGGCGCCTCCCCGAGCGCGGGGCGCGTCGAGCTCAGACGGGCGAGCGCCCGTCGGCGCGGCCGTCCTCGAGGTCCACCTGCTGGAGCTTGGTGGCGAACTCCTCGTGGGTGCAGAGGCCCTTGTCGACCATCGTGCGCTGGACGGTCTTCACGGAGAGGGCCAGCTCGCCGATGGCCTGCTCGAGCCGGCGCACGTCGACCTGGCCGCCGCTCGTGTGCAGCATCGAGACCTGGGCCCGGGCCTCCGCCGCCTCGCGGCGCGCCTCGTCGATCTTGGAGTGCTGGTAGATGTCGAAGATCCAGTTGATGAGGCCCATGGTCGCGTGCTCCGGGTTCGGGTCGGGGGGTCGCCCCGCCTACGGGGCCCGCGCGCCATTATTCGAACTTCGCCCCGCGAGGGTACGCTGGCGCCGTGGAACTCCAGCCGGACGCCTCCGCCCTGCTCGGGCGCACGCCCCCGCCGCTCGACGCGGACGGGCGACCCGACCTGGTGGCCGGGCTGGCCGCGGTCCGCGCGGCCGCCGCGCGCATCGCCGGGACCGTGCGCGAGACGCCGACGGTCTACTCGTACACGTTCAGCGAGGTCGCGGAGCGCGACGTCTGGCTGAAGCTCGAGAACCTGCAGCGCACGGGCTCCTTCAAGCTCCGCGGCGCGGCGAACAAGGTGCTGCTGTTGCCCCCCGACGTGCGCGCGCGCGGGCTCGTGGCCGCCTCGGCCGGGAACCACGCCCAGGGCGTGGCCCTGGCGGCGCGCGAGGCCGGCACGCGGGCGACGATCGTGATGCCCGAGCGCACGGCGCTGATCAAGATCCGCCGCACCGAGCACTACGGCGCCGAGGTGGTGCTGCACGGCGAGAACTACGACCGCGCCCAGGCCTTCGCGCGCGAGCTGGCCGAGCGCGAGGGGCGCGCGCTGATCCACCCCTTCGACGACTTCGACGTGGTGGCCGGGCAGGGGACGGTCGGGCTCGAGCTGCTGGCGCAGGTGCCCGAGCTGGACACGCTGCTGGTCTCGGTCGGCGGCGGCGGGCTCGTGGCGGGGATCGCCCTGGCCGTGAAGGCCCTGCGGCCGGAGGTGCGCGTCGTCGGCGTGCAGGCCCGCGGGGCGGCGCCGATGGTCGAGTCCTTCCGCGCCGGCCGCCGCGTGTCCGTGGACGACCCGCGGACGATCGCCGAGGGCATCCGCGTCGGGACGACCGGCGAGCACACGTTCCCGCTCGTGCGCGCGCTGGTGGACGACATGCTGACCGTCGAGGAGGAGGAGATCGAGGAGGCGGTGGTCCAGACCCTGCAGATGAGCAAGGTCGTGGCCGAGGCCGCGGGCGTGGCCTCGATCGCCGCCCTGCTCGGCAACCGCGTCGAGGGCCGCCGCGTCGGCGCGGTCGTGTGCGGCGGCAACATCGACCTGCGGCTGCTCGGCCGCATGATCGAGAGCGGCCTGGCGCACCAGGGCTTCTACCACATGCTCGTCGTGCGCCTGCAGGACGCGCCGGGCGAGCTGAACCGCGTGGTGGACGTGCTGGGCGAGGCGCGCTGCAACATCGTCGACATCACGCACCACCGCGCGGGGTGGAAGGTCCCGGTCGGGTTCGTCGACGTGGAGATCCTCGTCGAGACGCGCACGAGCGGCCAGGGCGCCGAGGTCGCGGCGCGGCTGCGCGAGGTCGGGCTGCAGCTGGTGGAGCGCCCGGGCGCGAGCGCGGGACCGGCGCGGTCGCCGTAGCCAGGCTCAGTCCTCGGTCCCGGCCTCGTCCTCGTCCGCGCCGGGCGCCTCGGACATGTCGACGAAGCGGTGCCCGCCCGTGCGGCGCCTCACCTTCTTCTGCTTCCTCGGCGCGTTCTTCGAGACGAAGCGGTGCTCCTCGACCAGCACCAGCAGGTCGAAGGAGCTGACGATGCCCACGACCTTCTTCTCGTGCGTGACCACGACGTGGTGGATGTGCTGGTTGCGCATGATGCGCGCGGCCACGGAGACGTCGGCGTACTGCGGGACGGTGTAGACCTTGCGCGGCATGACCTTCGAGACCGGCGTGCCGTCCGCGTGATCCCGGAGCAGGTCCGAGCGCGTGATGACGCCGACGGGCTCGTCCTCCGGACCGACCACGGGCATGCAGCCGATCTTGTGCTTGGTCATGACCTGGCGGACGTGCCCGATCGTCTGGGAGGGCGTGGTGGTCATCACGCCCTCCTTCATCACGTCGTGGACCTTGGCGTTCATCGGCGGCGGGGGTTGGGCTGGGGGGGCCGCGCGGGTGCGCGGGCCTGGCGTCCCCGGGTCCGGGGAGGCGGAGGTCGAGCCGGCGATTCTAGGTGGCCGGCCGCGACGGGGACCAGAGGGACCCCCGGTTCTTCGCACAGGGCGCGGGTCACTCGCCGATGTCCTCGTTCCAGAGCTCGGGGTGGGCGGTCGCGAACTCCCGCATCAGCGCCACGCACTCGGGGTCGTCGGCGATCACCAGCTCGACGCCGCGCGCGCGCAGGTGCTCCTCGGGGCCCTGGAAGGTGCGGTTCTCGCCGACCACGACGCGCGGGATGCCGTAGAGCAGGGCGGCGCCGCTGCACATGTCGCAGGGCGACAGGGTCGAGTAGAGCGTGGCGCGGGCGTAGTCGGCCGCGGGGCGGCGCCCGGCGTTCTCCAGGCAGTCCATCTCGGCGTGCAGGACGACGCTGCCGCGCTGCACGCGGCGGTTGTGGCCGCGGCCGACGATCTCGCCGTCGATCACGAGCACGGACCCGATCGGGATGCCGCCTTCGTCGCGGCCGCGGACGGCCTCGCGCAGGGCCTCGCGCAGGTAGGGGTCTTGCATCGGCGCCTCGATTGGTAAGTTGCGGGTCGAGAGGGAGCGACCGCGGGCCGTCGCGAGGGCCCGCCGCTCGGACTCCATCGCAGCCCGCGGCGAGCCCATGAGCAAGCGTCTGATCTACGGAATCGACGACGTCCCTCCGCTGCGCGAGGCGGTCGTGCTGGGCTTCCAGCACTACCTGACGATGTTCGGGTCGACGGTCGCCATCCCGCTGATCCTGGCGCCGGCGTTCGGCATGCAGGACGACCCGGTGGCCCTGGGGTGGCTGATCGGGACGATGTTCTTCGTCAGCGGCATCACCACGCTGCTGCAGACGACCTGGGGCAACCGGCTGCCGCTGGTGCAGGGCGGGACCTTCTCGTTCCTCACGCCCGCGATCGCGATCTGCGGGATGGCGGGCCTGGCGGACGCCGGCTGGCAGGTGCGCCTGCAGCACGTGCAGGGCGCCGTCATCGCCGGGTCGCTGGTGGAGATGGGGGTCGGCTTCTCCGGGCTCGTCGGCCCGCTGCTGCGCTTCGTCGGGCCGGTGACGATCGCGCCCACGATCGCGCTGATCGGGCTGTCGCTGTTCGGCTTCGGGGCGCCCGAGGCCGGGCGGCACGTGGGCATCGGGGGGCTGACGATCTTCCTGATCGTGCTGTTCAGCCAGTTCCTGCGCCGGCGGCACCGCGCCTTCGAGCTGTTCCCGATCCTGCTGGCGATCCTGATCGCCTGGGGCACGTCCTGGGCGCTGACGGCGCTCGGCGTGTTCGGGCCGGGCCACCCCGCGCACGTCTCGACGGCCAACCTGGAGTCCGCGCCCTGGTTCCGCGTGCCGTACCCGTTCCAGTGGGGGGCGCCCGTGTTCGGCGCGGCGGCCGTCGTGGGGATGCTGGCGGGCTACGTGGCGTCGATGGTCGAGTCGGTGGGGGACTACTACGCCTGCGCGCGCCTCGCCGGGGCGCCCGTGCCGGACCGGCGGCTGGTCAGCCGCGGGATCGGCATGGAGGGCCTGGGCTGCCTCGTGGCCGGCGTGTTCGGCACCGGCAACGGCACCACCTCGTACAGCGAGAACATCGGGGCCATCGGCCTGACGCGCGTCGGCAGCCGGCGCGTGGTGCAGGTCGGGGCGGTGCTGATGATCGGGCTGGCGGTGTTCGGCAAGTTCGGGGCGCTGTTCACGACCATCCCGAAGCCGATCGTGGGCGGCATGTACTGCGCCATGTTCGGGATGATCGCGGCGGTCGGGCTCTCGAACCTGCAGTTCGTCGACCTGAACTCCGCCCGCAACCTGTTCGTGCTGGGCTTCGCCTTCTTCATGGGGCTGTCCGTGCCCGAGTACTTCGCGTCGGAGCAGTACACGTCCACGGCCTTCGCCGCGATGGAGCCGCGCTGGCTCGTCAACGTCGTCGAGACGCTGGGCAAGACGGGGATGGCCGTCGGCGCCCTGGTCGCGCTGGTGCTGGACAACACCGTGCCCGGGACGGACGAGGAGCGCGGCCTGGCCGCCTGGGGCGCCGGGCGCGGCTGATGGCCGAGCTGCGCCCGCTGCCGCTCGCCGCCCTGGTGCGGCGGATGTTCCGCGAGCTGGACGAGCGCGACGCGGTCTTCGACCTGCCGCGGCGCAAGTTCGTGACCGGAGCGGACGGGCGCGACCTGTCGGTCGCCCTCCACGGCCACCGCGCCGCGACGCCCCTGGGCCCGGCGGCCGGCCCCCAGTCGCAGATGGCGCAGAACGTCGTGCTGTCCTGGCTGGGCGGCGCGCGCGTGCTGGAGCTGAAGACGGTCCAGGTGGACGACGAACTCGTGATCCCGCGGCCGTGCATCGACATGCAGACCGTCGGCTACAACGTCGAGTGGTCACAGGAGCTGAAGCTCGAGCAGTCCCTCGAGGAGTACGTGAAGGGCATGATGCTGGTCGAGCTGCTGGCGGCCAGCGGCCGGCTCGAGCTGGCGGCGGGCTGGCGCGACACCGTCTACGACATGAGCGTCGGCTACGACCTCGCCGGCGTGCGCAGCCCGCGCGTGCAGGCCTTCCTGGACGGGATGCTGGACTGCTCGGACGTGGTCGAGCGCCTGCGCCGCGATCTGCCGCCGGAGCTGGGGCCCCTGCGCGACCTGGACTTCCCGACGCGCCTGTCGGACACGCTGACGCTCAGCACGTTCCACGGGTGCCCGCCGGACGAGATCGAGGCGATCACGACGTGGCTGCTCGAGGAGAAGCGTCTGCACGCGGTCGTCAAGCTGAACCCGATGCTGCTGGGGCCGGAGCGCACGCGCGAGCTGCTGCACGAGCGCCTGGGCTACACGGACGTGCGCGTCCCCGACAGCGCCTTCGAGCGCGACACGCGCTGGGACCAGGCGGTCGGCTTCGTCGAGCGCCTGGGCGCGCGCGCGGACGCCCTGGGCCTGGGCTTCGGCGTCAAGTTCACGAACACGCTGATCGTCGAGAACCACCGCGACTTCTTCCCGGCGTCCGAGCGCGAGATGTACCTGTCCGGTCCGCCGCTGCACGTGCTGGCCATGGACCTGGTGCGCCGCTTCCGCGCGACCTTCGGCGACCGCTGGCCGGTGTCCTTCTCGGCCGGGATCGACCGCCGCAACTTCCCCGACGCCGTGGCCCTCGGCCTGGTGCCGATCACCGTGTGCAGCGACCTGCTGAAGCCCGGCGGCTACGCCCGCGCGCGCGGCTACTTCGACGAGCTGCTCGGGCGCATGGACGCCGTCGGCGCGCGCGACGTGGACGGCTTCGTGCTACGCGCCCACGGCCGCGCCGCGGACGACCTGGCGGCCGCGGGGGCGACGGACCAGGAGGCCGCGCGGTGCCTGGGCGCGCTGGAGCAGGGCGGCGACGCGCGCGCGGCCGCCGGCGAGGCGCTGTTCGCCCGCTGGCTCGCCGCTGCGCGCGTCGCCAACACGGACCGCTACGCCGCGCGCCTGCCCGACGACCCGCGCTACGCGCAGGCGGCCAACGCCAGGCTCCCCCGCAAGCTGGGCAGCCACCTCGAGCTGTTCGACTGCGTCGCCTGCGACAAGTGCGTGCCCGTCTGCCCCAACGACGCCAACTTCGCCTTCGAGCCCGCCGCAGCCGAGGTGCCGATCGTCCACGCGCGCGCCGCCGACGCCGGGTGGACCTTCCGCGAGGACGGCGTGCTGCGCCTCGAGGCGAAGCGCCAGTACGCGAACTTCGCCGACTTCTGCAACGACTGCGGCAACTGCGACGTCTTCTGCCCCGAGGACGGCGGCCCGTACCTGGTCAAGCCGCGCTTCTTCGGGACCGTCGCGGACTGGCGCGCCTCCGCGCACCTGGACGGCTTCGCCGCGGAGCGCGCGGGCGAGGCCCTGCGCCTGCACGCGCGCGTCGACGGCCGCGAGCTGCTGCTCGAGCGCGGCCCGGGCGCCGCGCGCTACGCCGGCGACGGCTTCGACCTGCGCTACGACCCGGCCGACCTCCGCGGCACCCTCGCGGGCCGCGCGGACACCGAGGTCGACCTGACCTGGGCCCGCGTCCTCGAGCTGGTCCTGGACGCCGTCTACGCCGACGCCGCCCTGACCCACGCCCGCTTCGCCCTCGACGCCCCCGCACCGTGAGCGAGACCTGGCGCAGCGTGCTGCTCGGGAAGAGCGTGCTTTCCGCGCTGCTGCTCGTGGCCGCTGCGATCGCAGGGTTGCGCGCGCCGCCGCCCCTGGCCGATGCGTCCGCGCGCGCCTAGCGCACGCTTTGCACGCCGGTTTCGCTCTTCAGTTGCTGAACGTCGCCGAGTAGTACGCCACGGACTTCCACAAGCAGTTCCCGAGCGCGCTCGGCCTGCCCCGTGGCCCGGCACGTTATTCCTGACCTTCAACGCCGCCTGGCTGGCCGTCTGAGTACCGGCCGGCCGCACCGTGGGCCGCGGCACGCGCCTCCCCGCGGTCCCGATCAGGGTTCTTTGCCCTGGCGGCGCTCGCGAACGTTGCCGCCCACCCGCTGCTCGCCTGGCGCGCGGGCGGCTGACCCCCCGGCCTCTGGACGTCCCTTGCCGTCGGCCTCGCGGGCGCCCGCGTGCTGCGGCGGTTGCTCGATTCGGGGCGAGGCGCTGACCGAGCCTTCGCTGCCTGGGGGACTGGCGGATAGACTCGCCGCGGTTCGTGGAACGTCCTGAACGAGGAGGAGAGATGGACGAGCGCGTTCGAGAGGTGCCGGAGACGTCCGCGAGTCGGCCGGCCGGCGGTTCCGTCCGGGGAGAGTCGATGGCCGCCGTCAGCCTCGGGATCCTGATCGGCGTGCTCACCGGCATGTCCTTGACTCCGGTCGTCGGATCCGTGGTTGCGGCGGTCTGTGGGGTCGGCATGGGCTGGGCGACACTCTGGCAGGGGCGCGGTGAGGCTGTGCTTCCTCCGGAGGTGCGGGAGGCTGCCGCGCGCAGGCTCTCGTTGTTCGCGGTGAGCTGCCTGGTTGCGGCGCTCGGGGGTCTCTGGATGCGGACCCACGGCTGGTTCTCGCTCAGCCCCGCAGAGCAGGTGGCAGAGCTGACGGCAATGGGGCTCTCTCAAGAGCGTGCACTGGGTACGGTACAACTGCGAGAAGCCGCGACACGACGCCGCCAGCCAATCGGGGGCTTCTACGGCGGAGAAGCTGGACGCCTGCCACCCGAGCTAGATCCCGATCGTCCAGACTCCATATCGATCGCGCTGAGTCGCTGGCACGAAAGGGGAGGAGCGTGGCAATTGGTCGCAAGTCGGATCTCCGAGCTGCCCACTGAAGCTCAGAGAGCGCAGGCCGCCCGCGCGGTGTGGTCCCTTCTTCGGCAGGAGGTGAATCGATGATGCGCGTGCTGTGGTCGATCTCGTGCTTGCTGATCTGCGCTATCCCGGTGCGTTCGCAGACGCCTGTGGAAGCGTCATGGAGCGAATCGGTCAAGTCTGCTGTGGTCTTCGTTGCGTCGGGGAAGGAGGGCACAGCTGGTGCCTCCGGAACAGGTTTCATCTACCCAGCGCCGCATCAGGTGGTCACCGCGTATCACGTCGTTGCGGGTGCGGAATCCGTGACCGTATTGTCTGGTGACCAGGAGCGTACCGCCCGTGTTGCCGGTGTCCTGCCGGCGGTAGATCTGGCGCTCTTGGAACTCGACAGCCCCTTACCAGGGTCGCCTCTGGAGCTCGTTCCCGAGGGGCATGTCGCTCGGGAAGGTGACGCGGTCGTGTGCTGGGGCTTCCGCCTCGGAGCCAGAATTGCGCCGCGGGCGGGAGGGACCGTCAGCTACTCCGAGGTCCCACTTGTCAAGGTTGCCTCCGACGCCGCCCTGGATGCGTTCGCCGCGGCTCGGTTTCCGGACGTGGACTCGGTCGTTCTGCCGCTCGAAGCGGACCTGATGCCTGGGCACAGTGGGGCGCCGGTATTCGATCCCTCGGGCCGGGTGCTGGGTGTCGTTAGCGGCGGCGAGAAGTCCGGGACTGTTAGCGCTGCGTGGATCTTCCCCGCGCGGCCCAACCTGGCGAGGCTGATGACGAGTTCGCAGAGGGGCGGACCTCTCCCAGTGCTCGGTGGCGGAGAGATGTTCTGGTCGAGTACGACTGGCTCGGAGGCCCGTCCTGCACGCGAGCGCGTGGAGGAATGGCGAAAGCAACTAGAAGTTCGCTATCGGGACTGGATGGGCCGAGGAATCTCGCCAGCTGAACTCGACAGGATCATCCGTACTCTTGCCGGATGTCCTGCGGATGCAGTCGAGGAGCTCCTGCTGGCCTACTCGGCGCCTTTGGCGTGGAAACGCGACTACCGCGAGGGTCCAGACGACCTGCGGAAGCTCCGCAAGGAAGCCGCTGACGTGTGTGCCGGCGGCTCCTCCAGCCCGATCCCTCCAGAGGAGTTCACCGTGCGCGTGTACTTCGCAGGTGGTCACAGGAAGAAGGCGGATCGAGCGGCAGTTCTCCTGGGGGAGCAAGGATTCCGGCGAACCGAGCTCATTGCGATTGGGAAGATCAAGCGGATTGATCGGGAGACGGTGTACGTCGGCGACGACTCGCTTGCCTCGATCATGAGCGGGTCGAAGCACCGCAGGAAGCGTGTACTCATCCCTCGCTCAGCAGGAGCGCTGGAGCGGGACCTTGAGAGGGTTTTCCCCGCCGCCGAGGGCTACTCCTACCAGATTCGGAACGAGGCCTCGCTTCAGTACGACCGAGAGGGAGCCGTCCTGGATCGGGTAATCGACGTCGTGACCGACTGAGTGGACGCTGGGATCCTCGGCGGCGCTAGGAGTACGCGTCCGGGCGCGCGTCGCGGGGCAGGTTCCAGCCGGAGTCGTCGTCGCGCAGGGCGGCGAGGTCGACGTCGGCGATCACCAGCTCGGGGTGGTCGGAGCGGTCGTCACAGCGGCCGTCGGGGGTGACGACGTGGCTCTGGCCGAAGAACTCGACGTCCCAGGGGGGCTCGGCGCCGGCGCGGTTCGAGCCGGCGATCGCGACGCCGTGGCGGGCGGCGTCGACGGCGAACTCGAGGTCCCACATGCGGCGCGAGCGGCGGCCGAAGGTGACGGCGGGCGAGAAGACCAGCTCGGCGCCGCCGGCGGCCAGCGAGCGGACGCTGCCCTCGAAGTGGCGGTCGTAGCAGGTGGACACGCCGACGTTCCCGACCGCGGTGCGGAAGACCGGGAAGTACGGGTTGGTCGAGACCAGCGCGGGCGAGGACTGCGGCGCGCCGTCGCTGCGGTCGTAGTAGAACGTCTCGCAGAAGGTCGCCGTCTCGTTCGTCCCGCTCGGGACGTGCACCTTGCGGAAGCGGCCGAGCACCGCGCCGTCGGAGTCGATCACGACGGCCGTGTTGAAGCGGCGGCCGTCGGGCGCCAGCTCGTACAGCGGCGCGACGACGACCGCGCCGTGCTCGCGGGCCGCCGCCGACACCGCGCGGACGGTCGGGCCGTCGGCGGCGTCCTCGGCCAGGCCGAACCACACCGGGTCCTCGTGCAGGGCGAAGTACGGGCCCGGGAACAGCTCGCCGAAGCCCACGGCGCGCGCGCCGCGCTCGGCGGCGGCGGCCAGCAGCTCGAGGTGGTGGTCCACGTTGGCGCGCCGCACCGCCTCGAGGTCGGTCGGCGTCAGCTTCGACAGCTCCGCGAC
>JAUIDW010000167.1 GCA_030428395.1 bacterium
GCCCCCGCCGACGACGACGGCGCGCAGGTCCAGCGTCGAGGCCACCGCGGCCAGCCCGCGTCCCAGGTCGCGGCCGACCTTGAAGCAGAGCTGGCGCTCGGCCGGCTCGCCGGCGCGGGCGCGCTCGGCCAGCAGCCGCACGTCGCCGGGCGCGGCCGCCGGCAGGCCGAGGTCGCGCGCCCGCCGGGACGCGGCGGTGGCCGAGGCGTACTGCTCGAGGCAGCCCAGCGAGCCGCACGGGCACGGCAGGCCGCGCGGGTCGATCACGAGGTGGCCGACCTCGCCGGCGAAGCCCGCGCCGCGCCACAGGCGCCCGCCGAGCACGAGGCCGCCGCCGATGCCGGTGCCCAGGGTGACCAGCAGGAAGTCGTCGAGGTCGCGCGCCGCGCCGAAGCCGTGCTCGCCCCAGGCGGCGGCGTTGGCGTCGTTCTCGACGGCGACGCGCGCGACGCCGAGGCGCTCGCGCAGGCCGGCGGCCAGGGGCACGTCGCGCAGGCCCGCGAGGTTGGGGCTCTCGACCAGCACGCCCGCCTTCGCGTCGACGACGCCGGCGATGCCCAGGCCCGCGCCGGCGAGCTCGGCGCCGACGTCGGCCGCGAGGGACCGCGCGAGCGCCGCCAGGCGGTCGAGCAGCGCGTCGGCGCCGCCCGCGAGGTCGCCGGTGTCGGCCGCGCGCTCCGCCAGGACCTCGCCGGCGGCGCCCAGCGCGCCGGCCTTGATCGCCGTGCCCCCGACGTCGAGGCCGACGGTGGGCCCGTCGGGCGCGCTCACGCGCTCTTCGTCCGGCCGCGCACGCGGCGCGTGACGCGCCGGTAGGCCTTCAGGTACTCGCGCGCGGTCGCCTCCCACGAGAAGTCCTGGGCCAGGCAGCGCAGCACGATCTTCTTCCAGCCGTCGGCGTCCTTGTACAGCTTGCGCGCCGCGTCGATGCCCTCGACCAGGCCCTCGCCGGAGTACGTCGTGAAGAAGACGCCGGTGCCCTTGCCCGGGCTCTCGACGGCGTCGACGACGTAGTCCTCGAGGCCGCTCTTGTCGTACACGATCGGCACGACGCCGTAGCGCATCGAGATCGCGCCGAGCGCGTTGCTCGGGTGGTAGTGCGACGGCAGCAGCAGCATGTCCGCGCCGCCCATCACCAGGTGCGCGGTGCCGGGGTCGAAGCCCTCGACGACGCGGCAGCGGCCGGCGAAGGTTCCCTCCATCGTGCGCAGGCGCTCGTGGATGTCGGGGCGGCCCGAGCCCATGAGGACGACCTCGATGTTGCGCTCGAGGATCGACGTCAGCATCTCGATCACCAGGTCGAACCCGGAGTCGGCGTCGAAGCGGCCGATCATCGCGGCCACCGGCGTGCGCGGGCCGCTGTCGAGCTTCAGCGTCGTCTGCAGCGCGGCCTTGCACTTGCGCTTGCCCAGCAGCGTCTTGTCGTCGGCCGAGTACGTCTGCGGCAGCAGCGTGTCCGTGCTGGGGTCCCAGGCCTCGTAGTCGATGCCGTTGGTGATGCCGACGAGCTCCTTGGTGCGCCGCCGGAAAGTCTCCTCGAGGCCGTAGCCGCGGTCCTGCTCCTGGATGCGCAGCGCGTGGCCGGGCGAGTGGGTGCCCAGGACCGTCGCGAACTCGGCGCCGGCCTTCAGGTAGTTGACCTTGCCGTTCAGCTCGACGCCGTCGACGCTCTGGAACACGCGGTGGGGGAGGCCGATGCGCGGGAGGATCTCGCGCTCGAAGCTGCCCTGGATGGCCAGGTTGTGGATGCCGAAGAACGTGCCCGCGGCGGCGGAGGGGTGGTCGAGGCCGCGGTCGACGTACTCGAGCCGGTGGTAGACCGGGATGAGGCCGGTGGTCCAGTCGACGCAGTGGAAGACGTCGGGGCGGAACTTCAGGACCTCGGTCGACGCCAGCACCGCGCGCGCGAAGAGCGCGTAGCGCCGCCAGTTGTCGAGGTACGGCCCGTCCTCGTCGCCGTAGGGATGGCGGTCGGCGAAGAACGGGTCGTTGGAGAGCAGGTAGAGCGGCAGGTCGCCCAGCTGGGCGCTGTGGACCTCGAACTCGCGCTTGCCGCGCTCGTCGCGGACCCCCAGGGTCCCGACCAGCTGGAGGTCCTTCAGCTCGGACGTCTCGACGTCCTTGGTCCAGGGCAGGAACACCCGGACGTCGCTGCCCGCCGCGCGCAGGGCCACGGGCAGGGCCCGGGCCAGCTCGGCCAGGTTCGTGCGGCGCACCAGTCCGGAGAACTCCGGGCTTGCGAAGGCGATCTTCATCGCGGGCCTCCGAATCGCCCACCTCGCGAGGCCGGGGCGGTGCGCGCCGGGTCGGCGAAGGCTCGTGGGGCCTCGGGGGCCTCGTCCTCCACGGTCCCGGAGCCGGTCGCGGTCCGTCCTCGCGCGTCGTCTCCTCCCCGGGCCCGCGCGTCGTCGCCTCCGCGGGCCTCCGCCCGGCGGCGCGTGGCGCGGGAATCGGGGGTCTCGGTCTGCCAGTTGCTGCCCATCGTCCCTCCTCTGGGGGACCCCACCGAGGGTCCCCGGAGCCTGTCCGCCCCCTTCGTCCGTGCGCGCAGGCGGAGGGCGGCAGCAGGAACGTAGGAATTCGAGCCGCCGAACCCCACCCCGGCGGGGCCCCGGCTTCTCAAGTCCTTTCCCTACAGGAGCTTGGGCGTGCTGGAATCCTGGATCAGGGCAGGCTGGCGCCGGTGCTGGCCTGCCATTCTTGCAGGGCCTCCGGCATCATCTCCTCGAGGGTCCCGATGCGGGTCTCGTCGGAGGGGTGGGTCGACATCATCTCGGGCGGCTTCTCGCCCCCGAGCTGCGACATGCGCGTCCAGAAGGGCACGGCCTCCCGCGGGTCGTAGCCCGCCCGGGCCATCAGGAGCAGGCCGGTCCGGTCCGCGTCCGTCTCCTGGGCGCGGCTGTGGGGCAGGGTCAGCGCCAGGTCCTTCACCAGCGTGGCGGTCTCGGCCCAGTCGTCGCCGAGCAGGAGCTCGCGCGCGGTCTCGACGCCCAGGTGGGTCGTCATGCGCTCGGTGCCGTGCCGCGCCAGGGCGTGGCCCACCTCGTGGCCCATGACCACGGCCAGGCCGTCCTCGGTCTGGGTGACCGGCAGGATGCCCGTGAACACGACCATCTTGCCCCCGGGCAGGGCGAAGGCGTTGACGGTCTCGGGCTCGTCCACCAGCTCCACCTCCCACTGGAACGGGGGCGCGGCGTCCTCGTAGTAGCTCTCCGCCGCGTCGGCGATGCGCTGCATGACCCGCTGGACCATGTCGCGCTGCGCGCCGCTGCGCACGACGTTGGCCGAGGCCAGGTACTCCTTGTAGGCCTCCTCGCCCAGCTGCACGTCCTGGTCGAACGAGAACGCGTTGAACGAGCGCCGCCCGGTGACCGGGTTCGTGGCGCAGCCGGGGGCCGCGGCCGCCGCCAGGGCCAGGGCGAGGCCCAGGCCCACCAGCCGTCCGGCGCGGGCCCGTCGGCCGCCGGCGCCCGCGCGGCGGGAGGAGCCGCCGGCCCGGCCCGGGGCGGTGCCGTCCGGGGTGGGATAGAATGCTCGCTGCTCCAGCCCGGCCACGCGCCGTGACGGGCGGGCCCCTGCCTCGATGATCACTGCCATTTCGACGACTCCTGGGGCCGCGCCCCTGCCCTCGCGGGCCCCCGCGGAGGGCGGGGAGCGCGCCAGTATGGCACCGGCCGGGTCCACCGGCGAGCCCCGCTCCCGTCGCGCCGAGCCGGCCGCTGGACGGGCCCCGGGAGGTGCCGCGTGAGGGCGCGCCCGCTGATGCTCATCGTCCTCGACGGCTGGGGGCACCGCGAGGCGGCGGAGAGCAACGCCATCCTGGCGCACTCGCCCTTCTTCCACGGCCTGCTCGCCCGCTACCCCCACGCGCTGCTGTCCGCCTCGGGGCACGAGGTCGGGCTGCCGCTGGGGCTCATGGGCAACAGCGAGGTCGGCCACCTGAACCTCGGCGCCGGCCGCGTCGTGTACCAGGAGGTGACGCGCATCGACCGCTCGATCGAGGAGGGCGACTTCTTCGAGAACGGCGCCCTGGTCCGCGCCATGGACGGCGCGCGCGAGCGCGGCACGGCGCTCCACCTGGTCGGGCTCGTCAGCGACGGCGGCGTGCACTCCTCCGACCACCACCTGCGCAACCTGCTGAAGATGGCCGCGCGCCGCGGCCTGCCCGCCGAGCGCGTGTTCGTGCACGCCATCCTCGACGGCCGCGACACGCCCCCGCGGTCGGGGGCGGGCTACGTGGAGACGCTCGAGCGCGACCTCGCCGACGCGGGCGTGGGGCGCGTCGCGTCCGTCGTCGGGCGCTACTGGGCGATGGACCGCGACCAGCGCTGGGAGCGCGTCCAGCGCGCCTACGACCTGTTCGTGCGCGGCGTCGGCACGCGCGTCGAGTCGGCGGCCGAGGCGGTGCGCCGCTCCTACGAGGTGGACGACAAGGGCGACGAGTTCGTCGAGCCGTACGTCGTCGGCGACCCCGACGCCGGGCGCATGCGCGACGGCGACGCGGTGATCTGCTTCAACTTCCGCGCGGACCGCATGCGCCAGCTCGGCTCGGCGCTGGGCCTGCGCGACTTCGACGGCTTCGAGCGCGGCGCCCCGCCCGACCTCGCGATCGCCACGATGACGCAGTACCGCGACGACTTCCCCTTCGCGGTCGCGTTCCCGCCGCAGCGCCTGAAGGGCCTCTTCACGGAGGTGGTCAGCGCCGCGGGCCTGCGCCAGGAGCGCATCGCCGAGACCGAGAAGTACGCCCACGTCACGTTCTTCTTCAACGGAGGCGTCGAGGCGCCCCAGCCGGGCGAGACGCGCACGCTCGTGCCCAGCCCGAAGGTCGCGACCTACGACCTGAAGCCGGAGATGAGCGCCTTCGAGGTGCGCGACCGCATCCTGGCGTCGCTCGAGAAGGGCGAGACGGACGTGTACGTGATCAACTTCGCCAACGCGGACATGGTCGGGCACACCGGCGACTACGAGGCCGCCTGCCGCGCGATCGAGGCCGTGGACCAGTGCCTGGCGGCCATCGTCCCGCGCGTGACCGAGCGCGGCGGGCTCGTGTGCATCACCGCGGACCACGGCAACGCCGAGATGCTGTGGGACGCCGAGCACGACCAGCCGCACACGGCGCACACGACCAACCCCGTCCCCGTCGTGCTGGCCTGCGACGCGCTGAAGGGCGTCGAGCTGCGGCCCATGGGGATCCTGGCCGACGTGGTCCCGACGCTGCTGGACGTGGAGGGCCTCGAGGCCTCCCCCGAGATGGACGGCGTCTCCCTGTTGAAACCGACTCGTACGGTGGGCTGAGGCAGAACCGTGGCGGGGGCGGACCGGGGGCCGGACGGAGGGGAGCGCGGCGGGACGGGCCGCGCGTTGCACCACGCGCTGGTCCTCGCCGTCCCCGTGCTCGTCTGCCTGGTCGCCGTCCACGACCTGCACCACGTCGCCGTGAAGGCCAAGCCGCCTGCGGCGCTCCGGCTGGGCGCGGGCCTCGCGGCGCTCGGCCTGGGCACCGCCGCGTTCGCGTCCTGCGCCACGATGTGGGCGGCGGGCCGCTGGAGGACCACGGCCCTGGCGCCCCTGCGGCTGGCCTTCGTGGTGTTCGCGCTCGCGACCGGCGTGCAACTCGTGTTGTTCCAGCCGTACCTGTACGACACCTGGGCCCGCGTGTTCGTGCCCGCGGCCGCCGTGGCGGCGGGGTTGCTGCCGTTCGCCGTGTGGCGCTGCGAGCGGCCGCTCGGTCGCGGGCTGCGCGTGCTGGACTTCGCGCTGTTCAACGCGTGCCTGCTGCCCTTCCTGCTGGAGGCCGGCCTGCGCGTGGCGCCCCACGTGTCGCGCGCGCCGCTGTTCGACTTCGACGACCTGTCCGCGCGCGACCGCGTCGACCGCAACCGCTGGGTGCCGGGCTCGCTGCGCTTCGGGTTCCCCCTGAACCGCGACGCGAACTACGACACCGAGCGCGCCCTGGGGCCGCGCGAGGGGCCGCTCGTCGTGACGGTCGGCGACTCGTTCAGCCAGGGCGTCGTGCCGTACCGCTTCCACTACACGACCGTCGCCGAGCGGGCGCTCGCCGACGACGTGCCCGGCGTCGAGGTCTACAACCTGGGCGTCGGGGCGATCGGGCCGCCCGAGTACGAGCTGCTGCTGCGCGAGCAGGGGCTCGCGCTCGACCCCGACCTCGTCGTCGTCGCCCTGTTCCTCGGTAACGACTCCGAGATCCACGTGAAGGCCCACGGCCGCGGCGCGGCGCTCGCGCCGTTCTTCAACCGCCGCAGCCTGCGCACCACGCTCGTGGCCAAGCGCCTGCAGGCGCTGCGCACCGAGAGCGAGGTGCTGGCCGCCCGGCGCGACGACATCGAGTTCTCGAACCAGCTGTACGGGACCGACGCGGAGCTCTTCGAGGCCTTCCCGTGGCTCGAGGACCCCACGCTCGAGGAGCCCACCTTCAGCGAGGCCACGTTCCTGCGCATCGAGAAGCTGCGGTTGCTCGAGTGCTGCCACCTCGACAAGAGCGACTTCGGCCCCATGTTCGCGGCGCTCGAGAGCCTGGTGGAGGCCGTGGGGGACGTGCGGCTCGCCTTCCTCCTCATCCCCGACGAGTTCCAGGTCGAGGACGCGCTGTGGGAGCAGCTCCGCCAGGTGCCGCCGGCGGTCCCCGACAGCCGGCTCGACCGCGACCTGATCCAGCGCGCCGTCGCGCAGTGGCTGGACGAGCGCGGGCTGCCCCACCTCGACCTGCTGCCGGTCCTGCGCGCGGTGGAGCCGCTCCCGGACGGTCGGCGCCACCTGTACAAGCTGCGCGACACGCACTTCAACGTGCGCGGGAACGCGGAGGCCGGGCGCGCGTTCGCGCGCTTCCTCGAGGAGCTGCTGCGCGACGGCGGGGGGGCCGGAGGGGGAGGTTGAGCCGCCCCCCGAGCGCGCGCGCCCCCTGGACCGCGGCGGCGGCGGGGGCGGCGGCCGTCGGGACCGCGCTCTCCTGCGCGCCGTGGGTCGTCCAGCACGCCTGGCTCGTCGAGAAGCACGGCCCGCTCGGGTACGCCGCGCGGCTGGGCGGGCTGGTCCTCGCCGCGGCGGCGCTGGGCGTGCTGGCGCTCGCGGCCTGGCGCGGTCGACCCGGCGCCCGGGCGAGCGGCGCGTCCGCGCGCTGGACGTTCGCGGCGCTCGTCGCGGCCTGGGCGGCCTACCTCGCGCTGAACCCGGAGCTGCGGCGGCGCGAGCTCGCGGCGTTCAGCGCCTACGCGCTGGGACTGGTGGCGCTCGGCCACCTCGCGGCGGGCCGCGCCGGCACGTGGTCCGGCGCGCGGCGGCGCGCGGCGCGCGGGCTCGAGCTGCTGGCGTTCACGCTGGCGGCGACGCTGGTCGGCGGCGAGCTGGCGCTGCGCGCGTGGGGCTACCTCGCGCCGCGCCCGCTGCTGGCCCAGGACTTCGTGGACTACAGCGCCTGGGTCGAGAACGAGCGCCGGCCCCCCGGCTGGGTGCACTTCGGCTTCCCCTGCAACGCGCACGGCAACTACGACACCGACGTCCCCGACGAGCCCCGGCGCGATCCGCTGGTCGTCAGCATCGGCGACTCGTTCAGCCTGGGCGTCGTCCCGCACGCCTTCCACTTCACGACCGTCGCGGAGCGCGAGCTCGGCCGCGGCGAGGTCTACAACGTCGGCGTGCCCGGCGCCGGGCCGCCGCACTACCTGTACCTGCTGCACACCCAGGCGCTGCCGCTCGCGCCCGACGCGATCGTGGTGCACCTCTTCCTGGGCAACGACGTGACCGCGCCCGGCCAGCCCCCCGCGCGGCTGTCGGGGCTCGAGACGTGGTTCACGCGCGACAAGCTGATGCTGCTGGCGGTGCCCGAGCGGCTCGCGCGCCTGCGGGCCGCGCGGCGCGCCAGCGGCGACCCCGCGCGTCCGGCCGGCGCGGTCGTCGAGCCGGGCGTCCCCGCCCGGCGGCTCGAGACCGTCGCCGAGTGCCTGGCGGAGTACCCGTACCTCGCCGACCCGCTCCTCGAGGAACCCACCTTCCGCCCGGCCGGCGCGTTCCTGGCCATCGAGCGCAAGCGCGCGCGCGAGGCCTGCGGACCGGAGGCGGACTACGAGGGCATCCTCGACAGCCTCGACCGCCTGGTCGCCGCCGCCGGGGACACGCCCTTCGGGTTCGTGCTGATCCCCGACGAGTTCCAGGTGGACGACGAGCTGTGGCGCGACGTGTCCGCCGGGCGCGGGGCGTTCGAGCGCTTCAAGCCCCAGCGCGTCGTGGGGGAATGGTGCGCGCGACGTGGCGTGCCGGTGCTGGACCTGCTGCCGGTGCTGCGCTCGCAGGAGCCGCTCGCGGACGGGCGCCCGCACCTCTACCACCTGCGCGACACGCACTTCAACGCGCGCGGCAACGAGGTCGCCGGGCGGTCGCTGGCGGGCTTCGTCGAGGAGCTCCTGGCGGCGCGTCGCCCGCGCTGAGCGCACCCTGCGCCGCGACGGCGGACGGCGAGGGGACGCGGTGCCGGCGCGCGGCGAGAGGGCGCGTCCGGAGGGGGCCGCGGCCGCCCCTGGCCGCCTGCCCAGGACAGGGCGAGCGTGTTAGGGTTTCCCTTACACAACGGGCTCCCCGCCCCCGGGCGTCCCTCTCTCCACTCTCCCCCGGACCCCTCCCCGTCCCATGCGAACCGGCCTGCCCTGCCTCGCGGCCGTGGCGGCGTTCTGCGCCTCCGTTCCCGCGCCCGCCCAGACCTGCCTCGTCCCGCCCAGCCCCCACCCCGTCGACGTCGTCCAGCCCGACGGCACGCGCCTGCAGCTGCGCCTGAGGGGCACCGCCAGCCGGGCCTGGCACGAGGACCTGCGCGGCTACCCCGTGCTCCTCGAGGGCGGCGAGTGGGTCTACGCCTCCGCGACGGCCTTCGGGGACCTGGCGCCGACCAGCCACGCCGTCGGGGCGGTGGACCCCGCGGTGGTCGGCCTGAGCCCCAACGTCGTGCCCGCCGCGCCGGCGGGCCCCGCGTGGCCGAGCCCGCTGGTGCGCCAGCCGGTGGCGAACGCGCCGGGCGGCGGCCTGGCCCTGGGCGCGGGCCCTTCGACGGTGAAGAACCTGGTGCTGCTGCTGCGGTTCTCCGACCACGGTCCGGGCGGGCAGAACCGGACGCTCCCGTCGAACGGCGACTTCGACGTGATCATGAACCAGGTGGGCGGCGACCCCGTGCTGGCACCGACGGGCAGCGTCCGCGACCACTACATCGAGGACTCGTACAACCAGCTCCTGATCGACTCGACCGTCGTGGGCTGGCTGGACGTCCCGAACTCGGAGGTGTTCTACGCCAACGGCAACTCCGGCCTCACCAGCCTGACGTGGAGCCTGATCACCGACGGCCTGAACCTGGCCGACCCGCTGGTGGACTTCTCCCAGTACGACCAGGACGGCGACGGCTGGGTCGACGCCATCACGTTCCTGCACAGCGGCTACGGCGCCGAGTGGGGCGGGACGGACCAGTACGGGACCTTCTACACCGACCGGATGTGGTCGCACAAATGGTCGATCCCGACCTGGACGTCCGCGGAGGGCGTGCGGGTGCGCGACTACAACATCTCGCCCGGGCTCTGGGCGACGTCCGGCTCCTCGCCCGGCCGCATCGGCGTCGTGTGCCACGAGCTGGGCCACTTCTTCGGGATGCCCGACCTGTACGACACGGACGGGACGTCGAGCGGCATCGGCAACTGGTGCCTGATGGCGGCCGGCTCCTGGGGCTTCGACGGCACGCAGCGCTATCCCTCGCACATGTCGGCCTGGGCCAAGATGAAGATGGGCTGGCTCGTCCCCACGCCGATCCTCCCGGGCTCCTTCGTGGCCCCCGAGGTCGAGCTGAGCCCGCAGGTGTTCCGCGTCGACAACGGCTACCCGCCCGGCGAGTACCTGCTGATCGAGAACCGCCAGCAGACCGGTTTCGACGCGCAGCTCCCGCAGGGCGGCCTGGCGGTGTGGCACGTGGACGACGCCAAGGGGTCGATGGGCGCGAACGACCCCAACACCGACGAGGGCTACCCCGGGCAGGCCGGCTGGCCGGGCAACGGCAGCCACTACCGCGTGGCGCTGCTGCAGGCGGACGGGGGCTTCGAGCTCGAGCGCGACGTCGACCGCGGCGACGGTGGCGACGTCTACCACGGCGCCGGCGCGAACCACCTGTCGCCGGCGACGAACCCCGACACGGACCGCTACCAGGGCGGCTCGGTGGCGAGCAACGGCAACGAGATCACGAACATCGGCTTCTCCGGCGCGAACGTCGCCTTCGACTACGTGAACCCCGGCGGCCCGACGATCGGGACGACCACGGTCCCCCCGGGCAACGTGGGGTCCCCGTTCAGCGAGACGCTCGCCGGTTCCGGCGGGACCGGCGCGACGTCGTGGTCGGAGTACGTGGAGAACCCCGGCTACCAGGTCACCGACCTCGGCTCGAACCAGTTCGCGCAGGTCGGCTCGGCGCAGAACTGGCGCGCCGACGAGGGCACCTGGGCCCTGCCGCTGCCCTTCCCGTTCCCGTTCTACGACACGGTCTACGAGACGGCCTACGTCAGCTCGAACGGCTTCCTCGACTTCCTCCCGGGCGAGCCCGAGCCGTTCAACACGAGCCTGGCCCTCAAGGTCGGCCTCCGCGTCGCGCCCGTCTGGGACGACCTGCGCACCGACGGCACCGGCAACGACGTGTTCGTGGACACGCAGTCCGACCGCGTGACGATCCGCTGGCGCGGGCGTACGTACAACGGGAACAACCCCTGCAACTTCTCCGCGACGCTGTTCGACGACGGGCGCATCCGCTTCGACTACGGCTCGGGGAACACGGGGCTGACCCCGACGGTCGGGATCTCGCGCAGCCAGGGCGGCGACTTCGAGCTCGTGCCCGGCTACGACCAGGTCTCCAGCCTGCAGAACGCCGACTCCGTCCTGTTCCAGCCCACGGGCTCCCTGCTCCCGCCGGGGCTCACCCTGTCGCCGACCGGCGTGCTCTCGGGGACCCCGACCGCGACGGGCACCTACGACCCGCGCGTCCGCCTGCGCGACTCCGCGCACCTGTACGACGAGGTGCAGCTCAGCGTGGTCGTCCTCGGCTTCACCGACTGCAACTCGAACGGCGTCGACGACGCCCAGGACATCGCCTCGGGGACCAGCCAGGACTGCAACGCGAACGGTGTCCCGGACGAGTGCGAGCTGGCGGGGAACGACTGCAACGGCAACGGCGTCCCCGACGAGTGCGACACCGACTGCAACGCCAACGGCATCCCGGACGACTGCGAGACGTTCACGGACTGCAACGCGAACGGGATCCCGGACGAGTGCGAGCTGGTCGGGAACGACTGCAACGGCAACGGCGTGCCGGACGAGTGCGACACAGACTGCAATGCCAACGGCATCCCGGACGACTGCGAGACCTTCACGGACTGCAACGCCAACGGGATCCCCGACGAGTGTGAGCTCGTGGGCAACGACTGCAACGGGAACGGCATTCCCGACGAATGCGAC
>JAUIDW010000168.1 GCA_030428395.1 bacterium
AGTCCGCCACGGCCGCACGCGGCCCTACCGGCCCCAGACCAACGGCAAGGCCGAGCGCTTCATCCAGACGCTCCTGCGGGAGTGGGCCTACGCTCGCCCCTTCAAGTCCTCTCGCGGCCGCCGTCTGGCGCTGCCTCCCTGGCTGCGCTACTACAACCACGTCCGACCCCACGGCAGCCTCGACTGCCATCCACCCATGACCCGGATCGCGGGCTCGGGGTGAACAACGTGCCTGGAAACGACAGCTAGCTCCCGAACAGGAAGTCGCTCTCCTTCGACCAGGCCGTGTAGCGGTAGAGCGGCGCGAGGTGCACCAGCTCGTCGACCAGGACCCGGGGCACGTCGGGCTCGAGCGCGGGGGCGCGGCCGGGTCCGGGGGGCGCCGGCCAGCGGCGCTCGACGACCAGGCCGTGCTCGCCCGGCGTCCAGTAGCGCAGGAACTCCTCGAGCCGCTCCCGCCCCAGGTCGGGACCGCAGGGCCACTCGCCCTTCCAGTCGTCCAGGCGCAGGCGGTACCCCTCCAGGCGCCGGAGCTGGGCCAGCCAGCCGTCCAGCCCCTCCCGCTCGGCGCGGTTCTTCAGGTTCTGGCCGTCGTACCAGGCGTCGGGGTGGATCCGCAGGGACACCTCGAGCGCCTCGGCCTCCAGCGCGCAGCAGAGGTAGGCGTTGCGGTAGGCCGCGTCGAGGTCGCGCGCGAGCTCGGCGCCCAGCACGCCCCGCAGGCGCCGCTTGGCCGCCTTGTCCCGGCAGAGGTACGTCCACAGGCGCCGGACCCGGTTGCGGTTGAAGGCGTGCGGGTTGTGCAGGCTGGAGCGCACCTCGAGGCCGGGGCCCCCTTCCTTCTTCACGCGGGCCGCGGCGGCCTTCCCCAGGGCCGCGAGCTTGCGGCGGGCCATCAGGCGGCGGTCGTTGTATTGAGGATCGGAGGCCAGGCCGTCCGAGAGGGCGTGGAAGTCCCCCTCGGAAAAGGATTCCAGTCCGGGCAGCGGCGCGGGCTCGGCGGTCGCGGGGTCGGGTCGGGGCATGGGCCCACCCTAGCCCATGGAGGGACCCCGACGGCGCCCGTGGATTGAGTTCGAGACCTGTACAATCTGCCCGGCCCGGCTGCCGATAGGCAGGGTCATGTCCCAGGCCGTGAAGGTTCAGTTCGGTCACTTCGAGTTCGACCCGGTCGAGGACCTGCTGGGGGAGGGACCCCTCAGCGAGGTCTACAAGGCCGTGGACGAGAACCTCGGCCGGACCGTCGCGCTGAAGATCCTGCGGCCGCACGCGGAGATCGACCCCGAGGCCGACACCCGCTTCGCGCGCGAGGCCAAGCACACCTCGCGGCTCGAGCACCCCAACATCGCGACGGTCTACGAGTACGGCGAGGACTCCGGCCGCGCCTACATCGCGATGGAGTACTGCGAGGGGCGCACCCTCGACCGGTACATCAAGGACCAGAGCGACGGCCAGAACCGCGCCCTCGGCATCGAGGAGAGCGTGCGCATCGCCCGCCAGCTCACGGCGGCCCTGGCGCAGGTCCACCGGCACGGCCTGATCCACCGGGACCTGAAGCCGGCCAACATCATGATCCTGCACGACGGCACGCTGAAGCTGCTCGACTTCGGCATCTGCCGCGCCAGCGGGGAGCAGACGATCACGCAGCACGGGATGCTCGTCGGCACCGTGCTGTACATGTCGCCCGAGCAGGTGCGCGGCGACGACCTGGACGCGCGCTCGGACATCTTCGCCATGGGCGCGGTGCTGTACCACGCCATGACGGGGCAGCTGCCCTTCCCCGGGGAGTCCTTCCCCGAGGTCTGCATGGCCATCCTCGACTGCCAGCCGCGCCCGCTCTCGGAGCTGCGCCAGGGCTTCCCCGAGGCGATCGAGCAGTACGTCATGCGCTGCCTGGACCCGGACCCGGCGCGCCGCTACGAGAACGCCGGCGCGGCCCACGGCGCGCTGCTGTCGATCGTCGAGTCGTCGATGAACGGCAAGGGGCCGAAGAGCGACGAGCTGACCGGCAACCTGCTGCTGCCGCCGATCAGCGCCCGCAACGGCGAGGACGGCGCGGACGGCATCGCCTCGGGCGTGCGCTCCGACCTGGCGGCCGAGCTCCAGCGCTCGACCGGCCTGACGGTCGAGCTGCTGTCCACCCGCGACATCCCGCCGCGCGCCGACACGGCCTTCGTCGTGTGGGGCACGCTGGACTACCGCTCCCCCAACGCGCGCCTCGACCTCGTGATCGAGCAGGCCGAGTGGGGCGGCGACGAGCAGACCACGCGCGAGGTCTGGCGCGAGCAGATCGAGCACGCCGACCAGGACGAGTGGGGCCTGCAGGCCCAGCTCGTGCGCTCCGCGGTGCGCACGGTGCGCCGGCGCATCTCCGAGCACAACCTGAAGCCCGTCGAGCAGGTCCAGCGCAACCCCGAGGAGGCCGCCAAGCTCGTCGCGCGCGGCCACGACGTGCTGCACCGCGGCATGACGCGCCACCTGCTGTCGGCGGTCGCGCTGATCCGCCGCGCGCTCGAGGCCGACCCCTACTGCGCCCAGGCGCACGGGATCATGGCCGAGGCGCTCGTGCGCAAGTTCCTCTACTGGGACGGCGACGACTCGTTCCTGCGCGAGGCGCGCGAGAGCGCCCGGCGCGCCCTGGCGCTCGACCCCGACTGCGCCGCCGCGCACGTCGCCCTGGGCTTCGAGTACCACCTCGCCGGGCACCTCGTGGACGCCTGCCGCGAGTACCGCATGGCGATCCAGAGCGACCAGTCCAGCTGGCTCGCCCACCGCCTGCTGGGCTCCGCCCTCTCGCGCGAGGGCAACCTGAAGGAGGCCTCGCCCCTCCTGCGCAAGGCGATCGCGCTGCGCCCGTCGTACATCTCGAGCTACGACCACCTCTACACGGTCCTCCAGCGGCTCGACCGCTACGAGGAGGCCATGGTCATCGCCGACGAGGGCATCGCCGCCGCCCGCCTGCACCTGCAGACCGCCGCGGACGACCAGGACGCCCGCCTGCACCTCGCCATGCTGCTGGCGCGCATGGGCAGCGAGCGCGAGGCCCAGAAGGAGATCGACGCGGCGCTGCGGCGCGCGCCGAAGGACGGCTACACGTCCTTCCTCATCGCGAGCGTCTACGCCCTCCTGGGCCGCGTCGAGGAGGCCATGGAGGCGCTCGTCGCCGCCCAGGGCCGCGGGTACTGGGTCAAGACGGAGATGCGCAACCCCGAGTTCGACATCCTCCGCGGCCTGCCCGAGTTCCAGCGGCTCGGCTGACCCGCCGGCCGCGGCCGGCCCGGAGGCGCCCGCCGGTGCGCCGACCGCCTCCCCCCGCGCCGTGGCGGATCGCCACGGTGCCGTGGCGTTCCGCCACGGCGCGGACGCGGCGCCGCGGTTTCCCACGCGGCAGCTCCCGGCGCCGTGGCGATCCGGAACGGCCGCGCCGGGCCCGCGCGGCCTCGTGCGCGCGGCGCGCGGCGATCGCGGCGCCGATTCGACGGCCGCGGCACACCCGTTGCACCGAGCGCGGTGCCCTCGACTTCCACCGCCCGAGGGGCCGGGAGACAAGTCATGGTACCGCTGCTCGTTCTGTCCCTGATCATCGTCTGCCTGACGATCGACTCCGTGGTCCAGCGGAGTGCGAGGCGCGCGTGCGCCGCGGAGGTGTCGCCCGCGCCAGGCGCGCCCGACGCGCCGCCGGTCCGGCGGCGCGTGCACGGCGCGTCCCGCCTCGAGGACCTGCCGCGCGGGGTGTTCGTCGGCCGCGGGCACACGTGGATCCAGCTCGAGCCGTCCGGCTCGGTGCGCATGGGCGTCGACATGCTGCCCCTGACGCTGCTCGGGGAGGTCGACTCCCTCGAGGCGCTGCCCGCCGGCAGCGCCGTGCGCCAGGGCGAGGCGGTCGCGACGCTGCGCCACGGGGACCGCACGGTCGTCCTGCACTCCCCCGTCGCGGGGGTGGTCGACCGGGTGAACCGCGAGGTCCTCGCCCACCCCGAGAGCCTGCGCGAGCGGCCCGACCGTCCGCGCTGGATCGTGCGCATCGCGCCCCAGCGCCTGGCGCGCGCGCTCCAGGGCATGGTCGTGGCCGAGGACGCGGCGGCCTGGATGCTGCAGGAGGACCTGCGCCTGCGCGAGCTCGTCTCGCGCTCCCCGCGGACCTCCCGCGCGCCCGACGCCGACCGCCGCGGTGAGGACGTGCCCCTCGATGGGCTCGCCGAGCACCTGGACCGGGACGAATGGGGGGCGCTCAGCGCCGAGCTGTTCGACTCCGACGCGTTGCCGGAGCCGATCGCCCAGCGCCTGGCCGTCCCGACGGGAGGCCCGCGATGAAGCCCGCGATGCTCGTCGACACGACCCGCTGCCGCGGCTGCGAGGCCTGCGTGCTGGCCTGCCAGGAGGCGAACGGCCTCCCGCGCGACGACGGCGCGGAGCGCCTCTCGGCGACCACCTGGACGGTGGTCGAGGAGCACGGCGGGGTGCACGTGAAGCGGCAGTGCATGCACTGCCTCGACCCCGCCTGCGTCTCGGTGTGCCCGGTCGGCGCCCTGCAGAAGACGCCCGAGGGCCCCGTCGTCTACGAGGAGAGCCGCTGCATGGGGTGCCGGTACTGCATGGTCGCCTGCCCCTTCAGCGTGCCGCGCTACGAGTGGGACAGCACCGCGCCGCGGGTGCAGAAGTGCATCCTGTGCTACCACGAGCGCGTCTCCGCCGGCGAGCAGCCGGCCTGCGCCGAGGTGTGCCCGACCGGCGCGCTGACCTTCGGCGACCGCGACGAGCTGATCGACGAGGCCGCCCGCCGCATCGAGGCGGAGCCGGAGCGCTACGTCGATCACCTGTACGGCCTCGAGGAGGCCGGCGGCACCTCGGTGCTCTACCTCTCGAGCGTCCCCTTCGAGGAGCTCGGGTTGCCGACGGTGCACAAGGGGGATCCCTACCCGCGGCTGACCTGGGACGTGCTCTCGAAGCTGCCCAACGTGGTCGGCGTCGCGGGCGTCCTGCTGCTCGGCGTGTGGTGGGTCACCGGACGTCGAGACGTCCTCGCCCGCGTGCGCGGGGGCGAGCTGACGATGGAAGAGGCGATGAAGCTGCGACCGCCGCTGGCGGAACCGGACCCGGCGTCCGGCCGCGCGGCCAACGACGACGGGAGCGTCCTGCGATGAAGAACCGTGCCCTCCAGTACGGCCTGCAGACCCTGCGCGGTCGGCTGACGCCGTGGAAGATGTTGTTCCTCGCCATCCTGTCGACCGGTCTGTACGCGACCTTCCTGCGCTTCACGCAGGGCCTGGGCGCGGCCACGAACCTGTCGGACGCGTTCCCCTGGGGCCTGTGGATCGGCTTCGACGTGCTGGTCGGCGTGGGCCTGGCGGCCGGCGGCTTCGTCGTGGCGGCCACGGTCCACGTGTTCCGCATGGAGAAGTACGAGCCCATCGCGCGGCCGGCCGTGCTGACCGCCTTCCTGGGCTACGTGCTCGTGATCGTCGCGCTGCTCTTCGACCTCGGGAGGCCCTGGCGCATCTGGCACCCGATGGTGATGTGGAACACCCACTCGGTGATGTTCGAGGTGGCCTGGTGCGTGACCCTCTACACGATGGTGCTCGCGCTGGAGTTCAGCCCGCTGGTGCTCGAGCGCTTCCACCTCCACCGTCCGCTGCGGATCGTGCGGCGCATGTTCGTGCCGCTCGTGATCGCGGGGGTGCTGCTGTCCACCCTGCACCAGTCCTCGCTGGGGACGCTGTACCTGATCGCGCCCGACAAGCTGCACGGGCTCTGGTACACCCCGCTCCTGCCGGTGTTCTTCTTCATCAGCGCCGTCGGCGCCGGGCTCGCGATGACGATCTTCGAGTCGTTCATGAGCCAGCGCGCGTTCGGCAAGCGGCTGGAGGCGGACCTGCTGCAGGGCCTGGGCAAGGTCATCGTGGTCGTGCTCGCGGTCTACGCGACGTGGAGGCTCCTGGACCTCGGGAGCCGCGGCGGGCTCGGCCTGATCTTCACCCTGGCGCCCGAGAGCGTGCTGTTCTGGGGCGAGATCGGGCTCGGCGTGCTGCTGCCCATGGGGCTCCTGGCGCTGCCGGCGGCGCGCCGCAGCGAGAGCGGCCTCTTCTTCGGCGCCCTGCTCACGGTCATGGGGTTCATCGTGAACCGCCTGAACGTGGCCATCACGGGCATGGCCGCCTCCTCGGGCGTCCTGTACGTGCCCTCCGTGCTGGAGTTCGCCGTCACCCTCAGCATCGTCGCCCTGGGCTTCACGCTGTTCGCGCTGGCGGTCAAGCACCTGCCGGTCTTCCCGCGCGAGGAGCTGGCGGCCCTCCGCCGGGCGGGCCAGCCGGCGCTCGCCGGCGGTCGTCCGGCCGTGAACCGCCCGGTGCTCCTGGGCCTGTGGGGACTCCTGGTCCTCGGGCTCGTCGCCGTCGGGTCCAGCCTGGGCGAGGGCGACGCGCAGGGCTCCGGACCGCGCGAGGCGCGCGCCGCCGCCTCCGTCCCGAGCGCGCCCGTCGCGCTCCGGCTCCCGGCGCCCTACGCCTTCCCGACCGGCGAGGAGAGCCCCGGCCCGGTCACGTTCTCCCACGCCGACCACGTCGACGCCGCGGCGCCGCGCTGCGCGAGCTGCCACGTCGACCGGTTCCGCCTCGACGCCCCGGGCGCGCTCCTGGAAGGCGCGTGGACCTTCGAGCGCATCCACATGGGCGAGCTCTGCGCCGGCTGCCACGACGGCGAGCAGGCGTTCGACGTCCTGGAAGACTGCAGCCTGTGCCACCTCGAGCCCTGAACGCGAGTCCCCGCCATGGTCCGCCCCATCCAAGACGTGCTCCCCGGCAGGCCCGGCCTGCGCGCGCCCCGCCCGGCGTGGCGCGCGGCGCTCCCGGACGTGCCCGACGCGGGACGCGACCTGTTCGACGCCGACATCGAGACGCCCGTCTGGGACGAGCCGACGTGGGTCTGCGGCCTGCGCCTGCCCGGCTCGCTCCACTACCACCCCGGACACACCTGGGCGCGCGTGCTCGACGACGAGCACGTTCGCGTGGGCCTCGACGACTTCGCGGCCCACCTGCTCGGCCGGCCCGACGCGCTCGAGCTGCCCGCGGTCGGGGACGCCGTCCGGCAGGGGGAGAGCGCGTGCGCCGTGCTCGCCGGCGGAGCTCGCGCGGAGCTGCTCGCGCCGGTCGAGGGCGTCGTCACCGCGGTCAACACCGCCTGCGCGGACCGGCCCGGGCGCGTCGTCGACGACCCCTACGGGCGCGGCTGGCTCTACGAGGTGCGCTGCGCGCGCCTCGCCCCGGACCTGCGCAACCTGCTGACCGGGAGCGTCGCACGGCGCTGGCTCGAGGACTGCCGCCGGCGGCTGGACCGGCGGCTGATGGCGCTCACCGGCTCCGTGCTGGTGCCCCGCGGCGCGTACGCCGCCGCGGTCGCCATCCGCCTCGATGCGCAGGCCTGGGCCGCCACGGTGCGCAGCTTCCTGCTCGCGGGAGCGTAGCTCGCGGCCGCGAGGTGCGCAGGTCGGGAAGTGCCCCGGACGGCCCCGGATCCGCGTTTCGAGCCTGTTCACGCGCGCGCGCAGGGCGTATCCATGGGGGTCGAGGACGTCCGCGCGGACCGCGCGCGGGCGCGCCGGAGCGAGGCCCGCGGGCCGTCCGCCGCGAGCCGGGTCTCCGGCGGACGACAATGCCAAGCGACGTCACGAGCGCTCCACCCGGCACGCTGCCGCTGCGGCGGCGGCTGAGCTTCCGCCTCGCCCTGGCGACGGGCGTCGGCGCGGGCGCCATCCTGCTCGCCGGCGGGATCTGGAACACGCGCCTGCAGCGCGAGCAGCAGACGCACCTGATCCGCGACAGCGCGGCCCGCAGCGCCGAGACCATCCTGCGCTCGACGCGCGAGGCGATGCGGCGCGACGAGCCCGAGGAGGTGAGCCTGATCCTGGAGGCGATCGGCGCGCAGGACGGCATCGAGCGCATCCGCATCTTCGACAAGCAGGGGCGCATCACGACCTCGACGCTCCCCGACGAGGTCGCGACCCTGGTGGACAAGAGCGCCGAGCAGTGCTTCGTCTGCCACCGCGCCGACGAGCCCCTCGAGCGGCTGGCCGGCCCGGACCGGGTGCGCACGTTCCGCCGCGACGACGGCAGCCGGGTGCTGGGCATCGTCGCGCCGATCCGCAACGAGCCGGACTGCTCGACCGCGGACTGCCACGCGCACCCCGCCGAGCAGCAGGTGCTCGGCGTGCTGGACGTGCAGCTTTCGCTGGGGCAGGTGGACGACGGGCTGCTCGCCTCCGAGCTGCAGCTCGGCGGGAGCCTGCTCCTCACCGTCGGGGCCGTCCTGGTCCTCGCGGGCTGGCTGACCTGGCGCATGGTGCTGCAGCCCGTCCGGCGCCTCACGGTGGCGGCGGACGGCGTGGCGGCGGGAGACCTCTCGACCGTCGTCCCGGTCACCTCGCGCGACGAGCTGGGTCTCCTGGCCGAGTCGTGGAACGGCATGGTGGCCCGGCTGCGCGCGGCGCGCGACGAGCTCGAGGACTGGAGCCACGCGCTCGAGCAGCGCGTCGAGGAGAAGACCGAGCAGCTGGAGAGCGCGCACCGGAACATGCTCGTGGTCGAGAAGATGGCGTCGCTCGGGCAGCTCTCCGCGACCGTGGCGCACGAGATCAACAACCCCCTGGCCGGGATCGGGACCTACGCGCGGCTCCTGCGCAGGCGCCTCGAGCGGGGCGGGTCCGCGCGGGGCCCGGCGGCCGCCGACGGCGAGCCCGACGCCGCCCAGATCCTGCAGCTGATCGACGCCGAGGCCGCCCGCTGCGGCGGGATCGTGCGCAACCTGCTGCAGTTCAGCCGCACGACCGGCTCGCGCTTCGCGCGCGAGAGCCTGCCGCCGCTGCTCGAGCGCTGCGTGCTGCTCGTGCGGCACCAGGCCGAGCTGCAGGGCGTCGCGATCGACCTGGAGCTCGCCGACGACCTGCCGCCCGTGGAGTGCGACGCCTCGCAGATCCAGCAGATGGTGCTGGCGCTGGCCATCAACGCCGTCGAGGCGATGCCGGCCGGCGGCACGCTGACGCTCGGCGCGCGGCGCGGCGCGGACCCGGGCGAGGTCGTGCTGTCCGTGCGCGACACCGGCAACGGCATCGCGCCGGAGGACCAGCACCGCATCTTCGAGCCGTTCTTCACCACCAAGCTCTCCGGCACGGGCTCGGGCCTCGGGCTGCCCGTGGTGTACGGCATCGTCCGGCGCCACCGCGGCTGCATCGAGGTCGACTCGCGGCCCGGCGCGGGGACGACGTTCACGGTCTCCCTGCCGCGCGCGCAGCCGTCCGGCGTCGAGGAGCGCGCCCACGAGCAGGTGCTCGCGCCATGACCGCCGCCCAGAAGCCGAACGCCGCTCCGACGATCCTGGTGGTCGACGACGAGGCCGTCGTCCGCGACTCGCTCCGGGCGTGGTTCCGCGACGACGGGTACGAGGTGGACGTCGCCGAGGGCGCCCACCGGGCGCTCGAGCTGCTGGGCGAGCGCGCCTACGACATCGCCCTGCTCGACATCAAGATGCCGGAGGTCGACGGCCTCGCGCTCCAGGCGCGGATGCGCGAGCTGTGCCCGGAGACGACGGTCGTGATGATGACCGCCTACGCCTCGGTCGAGACGGCCGTGCAGGCGCTGAAGGCCGGGGCGTACGACTACATCGTCAAGCCCTTCGACCCCGACGAGCTGTCGCACCTGATCGAGCGGGCCCACGAGCACCGCTCGCTGCAGTCCGAGAACCTGCGCCTGAAGCGCAGCCTCGAGGCCGTCGCCACGCCGCTGCCGATCGTGGGCGTCTCGCCGGCCATGCGGCACGTCGTGGAGCTGATCCGCAAGGTCGCCCCGACGGACGCGACGGTGCTGGTACAGGGACCGTCGGGGACCGGCAAGGAGCTGGTGGCGCGCGCGGTGCACGCGCAGTCGCCGCGCCGCTACGACCCGCTGGTCACGGTCCACTGCGGGGCGCTGGCCGAGGGCGTCCTCGAGAGCGAGCTGTTCGGCCACGAGAAGGGCGCCTTCACCGGCGCCAGCCACCTGCACCAGGGCAAGTTCGAGCAGGCCGACGGCGGGACGATCTTCCTGGACGAGATCGGCGACATCCGCCCGCAGGTGCAGGTCGACCTCCTGCGCGTGCTCGAGGAGAAGCGCGTCACCCGCGTCGGTGGCCGGCGCTCCGTCCCGGTCGACTTCCGCGTCGTGGCGGCGACGAACCGCGACCTGCGCGCGCTGACCCGCACGGGCGAGTTCCGCGAGGACCTCTTCTGGCGCCTCAACGTCGTGCCGATCGACATCCCTCCGCTGCGCGAGCGCCCCGAGGACGTCCTGCCCCTGGCCGAGCACTTCCTCGGGGAGCTGCGCCGCTCGATGAACCGACGCGACCTGCGCCTCTCGGACGAGGCCCGCGAGCGGCTGCAGGCCTACCCCTGGCCCGGCAACGCCCGCGAGCTGCAGAACGCCATCGAGCGCGCCGTCGTGCTGGGCTCCTCCCCCTGCGTGGAGGTCCGCGACCTCCCCCGGTACGTCCGCGAGGACCCCCCGCAGCCCCCCTCCACGTCCCTCGCCGACGTCGAGCGCGCCCACGTCCGCGCCGTCCTCGAGGACCACGACTGGAACGTCACCCACGCCGCCCGCGCCCTCGGCATCGACCGCGGCACCCTCTACCACAAGATGCACCGCTTCGAGCTGGCCCGCCCGTGAGGCCGGGCGCGCCCGCGACGCCCCCTTCCCGTCCGGGTACCGGCTCCCGCGGCGGACCCATCCCGGGTCGAAGGCGTCGGCTGGACAGATCGCCGCGCCTCGGGCCTACCCCGCCACGTCGCCTGCCCCCGAGGCTCCCCGAGGCGCGGAGTCGTGAGGTGCACCGTACTGCGCAGATTACGCCCCTTGGTACCTTCTAGAGCGTGGCGCGCCTCCCCGCAGACGACAGCAGCGCCCTTCGAGGCTCACGAGTCTGTGCCTCACCGCTGTCACTCCTCGAGACCTGTCCCTCTGCGCGAACCACTCGTGGCTGAGGTGAACAGGGACGGACCTCATCGGAGCACCGCGGAGGGTGCCTCGCTCCATGCCGAGGCCAAGGCTCTCCTCTTCGAGCTCCTCGACCTGCCCTCCTCGGCGCGCGTGGCGCGGGCCCTCGAGGCGACGAGCGGGAGGCCGGGTTTCCGGCAGGAAGTGCTCGCGCTCCTGGACCGAGTCGATGGGCTCGACGGGTTCCTGGAGAAGGGCCCCGCGCTCCCGACCGTGCAGGACGAGTCTCCCCCTCGAGCCCGTTTGCGGCCCCCGGACCGGATCGGAGACCTCGAGGTCGTTCGCCCGATCGGACTCGGAGCGATGGGGGTCGTCTACCTCGCCGAACAGAAGAGCCCACGCAGGGTGGTTGCGGTCAAGGTCCTCCACGGGACCGTCGTCGACCCCGAGAGAGAACGCCGGTTTCGCCGTGAGGTGGACGTGCTCGGGAGACTCCGTCACCCCCGCATTGCCC
>JAUIDW010000169.1 GCA_030428395.1 bacterium
CGACGGCTTCACCACCGCGGCCTGGTCCGCCAACGCGCTGATCGTCCCGGCCAAGAACTTCGACCAGGGCTTCGAGCTCTTCGACCACGGCACGACCACGCGCCAGTCGCCCGTGCTGATGCCCGGCGTGCTCGAGTGGCTGGAGGCCGTCGCGGGGACGCGCTTCTTCCTGTACCTGCACCTGGCCGACCCGCACTCGCCCCTGGACCCGCTGCCGGAGGCGCGCGCCGCGCTCGCGCCGGACGTGCCGGACGACTTCTCGCCGCACGCGTGCGTCGACTACGGCCTCGAGCTGCTCGCCGGCTGCGGCCACGGCGCGAACGGCGAGCCGCGCACCGACGCCTGCGTGCCGCCCGAGCACCAGCGCTGGATCTCCGACCTCTACGACGCGTGCGTGTGGAGCGGCGACGCGTGGCTGGGCGCGCTGCTCGACCGGCTGGACGAGCTGGGGCTCGCCGACGAGACCGTGATCGCGTTCACGAGCGATCACGGCGAGGAGCTCTTCGACCACGGCCTCGCGTCGCACGGCCAGGCGCTGTACCGCGAGCTGGTGCGCGTGCCGCTGGTCCTCGCGGGGCCCGGGGTGCCGGCGGGGGAGGTGCGGACCGAGCTCGTCTCGAACCGCAGCCTGCCCGCGACGCTCGCGCGCCTCGCCGGCGTGCGCTGGGGCCGCGAGGACGCCCCGGACCTGCTGCGCGACGGGCGCGCGCCGGTCGTGATGTTCTCGACCGAGAACGGCTGGTGGAACGGCCGCTTTCGCCAGCCGCTGCTGGGCCTGCGCCGCGGCGACCACGTGCTGCACCTCGCGCCCGAGGGCGGCCCGTGGGGCTCCGACGCGCCGTCGCCCGCGCCCCAGCGGCGGCTCTACGACGTGTCCGCCGACCCCGGCGAGCTGCGCGACCTGTCCGCGACCGACCCGGAGCTCGCCGACGAGCTCCAGCGCCTGCTCGAGCAGCGCACCGCCGACCTGCGCGCCCGCCGCGTCACCCCGGTGGTCCCGGCCGGCGAGGCGACGCTCGAATACCTGCGCCAGATCGGCTACATCGGCGAGGAGTGACCGCCCGGACTCCTGGTGCCCGGGAGCTCGGACGAGTCGACGTCCAGAGGAGGTGAGCAGTGGAGTACCTGGGGCCGTTCCTGGCCTTCGCCGCGGCCATGGTCGGGGTGCGAGGCGACACGTGGAAGGGGAGGCGTCCCACCGCCGCCGGAGTGGTGGCGTCGGTCATCGCACTCGCGGCGCTGGTCGTCGGCGGACTGTCGGCGCACGGTGGTCGCGAGGCGAAGCAGGCAGTGGATCGATGGCGTGCCCAGTCGAGCGAGTTCCAGCGGGAGGCGGCTTCCCTGCTGGATCAACTCAGGGCAGCCCAGGAAGTGGAGCGAGCGCTGCTGAGCAAGGTGGAGGGCCTTCAGCAGCAGAACGCTCAGCTCCTGGCCCAGATCGACGTACGCGCCTCGCAGCAGCCGCTCTCCGAGACGCGTGCGATCTCGTGGGAGGCCGAACGTCCGACCATCCTGGACGAGCGCTACGCAGCCGGCACCATCTTCAGGATCATCGGTGCGCTCGAGAGCCCGGTGGCAGTCCTCTACGCTTCCGAGCTCTCCGACACCCCGGAACCCGAGCTGCGAACTGCGCTCCGGCACGCCCTGAGCGACCGCGGATCGCCCAGCCACGGGAGGCTGGAGATCAACGGACGGGAGGTCTGCTACTCGCTCATGAAGAGCGAGCACCCCGAGGCCGCTCTCATCGGGGTGCCGGGGCGGCGGTACGAGGTCGGGCTGTTCGGGCTCCAGGCCGCCGAGCACAAGATCAGGCTCGAGTGGACGGAGGCGGACTCGAGGGCCACGAGCCCGCGCCGCTGACTCGCCGGGGCCCTCGCGGTCCGGGGTCCGGCACCGGACCCGGTGGCGACCCGAGGCCCGTCGGTCGCGGCGGCCCTGGCGGTCGCGCGCCGACCCTCGAGCGCCAGCGCTCGATCCGCCGGGGGTCCGGCGGGCACGGCGCGGGAACCCGAGGCCCGGTTCGCGACGAGCCCCGCGGTTCCCGCGCCGTTCCCAGCCTCACGGGGCCACGACGAACGCGACCGCGTCGGTCAGGGCGTCGCCGTGGCCGGTGGGGTCGGCCGGGTCGCGCTGGCGCCACTGGGCGTGCACGCGCTGGCCGGCGGTCAGGAGCGGGTCGCTGCCCGACTGGATGCGGGCGTTGAAGTCGGCGCGCAGGGTCCAGCCCGAGCAGCCGCCGCCGGGGTTCTCCGGCGAGCGGGCGGGCAGGGCCGCGAGCGGCGCCTCCAGGCACAGCGTGCCGCCGTGCCAGTCGAGGTCGGCCCGGCCGAGCGCGTAGAGCAGCACGCCGGGCTGGCGCGGCACGACGTCCACCGCCGTGACGCGGAAGGGCGTCGGGTCCGACTCGCTCGGGAAGCCCCAGGTGGTCACGAAGGGCACGCATCCCAGCGAGCTCGGCTTGCCCGCGCAGTAGAGGCTCGGCGGGGTGCGCAGGCGCAGGACGTAGGCCGCGCCGGCCTCGCCGCCGTTCGCGTTCGAGTCCTGCAGCGCGCCCACGACGAGCCGCTGGCCCTGGAGCGCGGCGGACTCGCCGAAGCGCGCCTGCGCCTGGCCGTCGCCGGCGTGGACGCGGAAGCGCTCGCGGAACGCGTCGCGCTCGCGCTGGAACACGTACACCGCGCCGGCCGAGGCGCCCAGCACGTCGTCGCCCTGGGCGCCGACCGCGAGCAGGTCCCCGTCCAGCGCGACGGACGAGCCGAACGTGTCGCTGCGCCGCACGCCGACCGCGCGCACCTGCTGCAGCGCCGACCACGTCGCGCCGCCGAGCCGGAACACGTACACCGAGCTGTCCTGGATGCCCTTCGCGGAGACCGCCAGGGTGTCGCCCGAGAGCGCGATCGCGTGGCCGAAGCGGTCGGAGAAATGGCCGTTCCACGACCCGAGGGCCGCGCGCTCCGTCCAGACCCCGCCGCTCGGCGCGAACACGTACGCCTTGCCGGGCTGGATCAGCGCTTCGGCGCCGACCGCCAGGCGTCCGGCGTCCACCGACAGCGAGGTGCCGAAGGCGTCGTCGATCCAGCCGTCGCTGGCGGTCAGCTTCTGCACCTGATTCCAGGTCGTGCCGGTGCGCGCGAAGACGTACACCGAGCCCGACCAGCTGCCCCGGTCGTCGTCGCGCGGGGCCCCGACGAAGGCGAGGTCGCCCTCGAGCGCGACGGCGTCCCCGAAGAAGTCGTCGGCCGCGCCGTCGTCGGCGGCGAGCACGGCCTGCTCGGTCCACGTCGTGCCGGACCGGACGAACACGTACGCCGCGCCCGTGTCGAGCGCGAGGCCGTCGCCCTGGTTGGCGCCGACGAGGATCGTGTCGCCGTCGACCGCGACGGCCACGCCGAAGCGGTCGATCGAGGCGGCGTTGCTCGCGGTGAGCTTCGCCTGGTGCGCCCAGCCGGTCGGGCCGAGCGCGAACACGTGGGCCGAGCCCGAGGCGGGCCCGGCGTCGTCGTCGAGCGGCGCTCCCGCGACGACGGTGTCGCCGTCCACGGCGACCACGTCCCCGAGGCGGTCCCCGGGCGCGCCGTCCGGCGCGATCAGCTTGGCCTGCTCGACCGATCCCGACGCGGCGCGCGCCGGGGGTGTGCTCGCGACCGTCGCCACCGCGAGGGCGGCGAGGGCGGCGAGGACCGTACGTCGTTGCATGACGTCCCTCCTTGGTCGTGGAGCTCCCCCCCTGGAGCTCGACCTCCCATCGTTCCACCCTCCGCGCGGCTCGACGCCCGAATCGCGCATCCCCGCGGGCCTGCTCCCAAGGCGTGGCGTCCCTGCGTCGCCCGGGCCGGGGCGCTACGGAGGCCGGCGTAGCGGGCCGCGCGGGGCCGCGCGGGGCCGCCGGTCGCGCCCCGGCGATACCTCGTTCGAACGCAGCGGGCGCGAATGGCCCCGGGGAGGGCCGGTAGGGGGGCCGGTGAGATTCCCGCCCGGCGGACCGCGGGTCGGCCGGGCTCCGCGTTTCCCGGCCCCCCGAACGCCCCGGAGCACCCCATGCATCTCGCCGTCCTCGCCCTGCTGACCCAGGTCCTCGCCGGTCCCGGAGCCCCGCCCGCGGACGTCGGCGGTCCGGCGGGGCCGCCCCCGGGGAGCTCCGCGGTCGCGGTCGAGGACGTCGCCCTCGCCGTCCGCTGCGCCAAGGCGTTCCCGTGCGCGGCCGACCCCGACGCGCCGGGCGTGGTCGACGACGCGGTGCTGCTGGTCGACGGCGACGGCCGCGTCGCCGCGCTGGGGCGGGCGGCGGAGCTCGAGGTGCCCGCGGGGTGCGAGGTGCTCGACCTGGGTGACGCCTGGATCCTGCCCGGCATGATCGACCTGCACAGCCACGTCGGCGGCACGCCGGACTGGACCCAGCAGGTGTTCCTGGCGAACCCCGGCGCGCGCGTGTCGACGTCGGTGGTGCCCGCGAACCGGCTGCTGCGGCGCGCGCTCGCCGGCGGGATCACGAGCGTGCTCTACATCCCCGGCTCGGCGACCAACATGAGCGGGCAGGGCGTCCTGCTGAAGACGTCGCACGAGCGCTACGAGGACGCGCGCATCCGCGACCCCGGCTCGCTGAAGGTCGCCCAGGCCGGCAACCCCGAGAGCTTCGGCCGGGGCACCGGGCGGCTGATGATGAACTGGAACACCCGCGACACGATCCGCCGCGGGCTGGCGTACGCGGGCGCGTGGCAGCGCTTCGAGCTGGGCGAGGGGCCGGAGCCCGAGAAGGACCCGCAGTGGGAGGTCTTCCGCGCGCTGCTCGCGGGCGAGACGCAGGTCTCGACGCACACGCAGATGTACCAGGTCGTGCTGACGACGCTGACCATGCTGCGGATGGAGCTGGGGCTCGAGGTCTACCTCGACCACGGCACCTTCGACGGCTGGCGCGCGGGCGCGCTGGCGCAGTCGCTGGGCGTCGCGGCGATCCTGGGTCCGCGCCAGGTGTCGTGGTCCGCGCGCGCCTACCTCGGGCCGGACTGGTACCTGGTCGAGATGACCACCGACGGGCGCGTCGACGGCATCGCGGCGCGCTACCAGGAGCAGGGGCACACGTCGATCGGCTTCAACACCGACGCGATCGACCCCTCGATCTACCCCGACGTCGTGCGCGACCAGCTCGAGCCGACGGTCGTGACCACCGAGGAGCTGCCCCTGCAGGCGGCGCTCGGCGTGCGCTTCGGCATGCGCAACGAGAACCTCGAGACCATGCGCGGCCTGACCATCGTCCCCGCGCGCGCCGCGGGGATCGACGACCGCGTCGGCAGCCTCGAGCCGGGCAAGGACGCTGACTTCGTGGTCGTGCGCGGCGACCCGGCGGACCCGCGCGTGGCCGTGGAGGCCGTGTACGTCGAGGGCGAGCTCGCCTGGGAGCCGCCCGCCGGCGCGCGCAAGTGGTAGCGGGACCGGACGTCGTCCCCCGCCCGGGATCGCGGCGTCCTCCACGGCGCGACCGGGCTCCGACTACAATCGGGGCCCCGGCTCGACCGGGGAGGAGGAGGAGACGATGCCCGAGGGAACCGATCTGCTGACGGTCGCGCGCCCGCGCGTGCTGGTCGACGGCGTCGAGCACGACGGCGTGGCCGAGGCGCTCGTGGGGCTGGAGGTGCGCGCGGCGCTGTTCGAGCCGACGGCCGTCGAGCTGGCGCTGACCGACTGGGGCCCTCGCGCGGACGGCCAGGTGGGGCCGCTGTGGTCCGACCGCGAGCTGCTCGACGTGGGCGCCGCGCTGGAGGTCCGGGCGGCGGGCGTCACGCGCGAGGAGGACGCGGTGCTGGGCGCCGGGCGGATCACGGGCCTGCGCCTCGAGCGCGGCCCGGCGGCGCCGCCGCGCTGGGTCGCGGTCGCCCACGACGCGCTGTGGCGGCTGGCCGGTCCCGCGCGCACGCGCACGTTCGCGGACGCGAGCGACGTGGACGTCGTCGGCGCCGTGGCGGCCGAGCACGGGCTCGAGCTGGAGGCCGAGGTCGACGAGGACCTGGTCCACCCCGCGGTCGCCCAGCTGGGCATGGACGACCTCGCGTTCCTGCGCGAGCGCGCCGCGCGCCTGGGCGCCGGGCTCTTCCTGCGCGGCGACGTGCTGTGGCTGCGCGACGCGGCCTCGGAGGCGGAGGTCGTCGACCTCGAGGTCGGGACGGACGTCCACACGCTGTCCGTCGGCGCCGACCTGTGCGGGCAGGTCACGGCGGTCGAGGCGGTCGGGCACGACGCGGTCGCGGGGGCGCGCTGGCGCGCCGAGGCCGACGACGCGCCGGACCCCGACGAGGGCCTCGAGCCCGGCCCGCGCCTGCTGTTCGACCGCTTCGGCCCGCGCGTGGCGCTCGCCGAGGGCGTGGCGCGCGGCGCGGCCGAGACCGAGCGGCTGGCGCGCGTCGAGCTGGCGGCGTGCGCGCGCCGCTTCGCGACCGGCACGGCGGAGGGCGGGCTGGACCCGCGCGTCCGGCCGGGCGTGCTGGTGCGCCTGCGCGGCGCGGGCGAGGCCTTCGACGGTGCGTACCGCGTGCTCGTCGTGCGGCACGCGTTCGACGCCGCGTCGGGGTGGAGCACGCGCTTCGAGTTCGAGCGCGCCACGCCGGGCCGCGCCCGCGCGAACCGATGTGGCCCGGACGGGCCCCGCCCGGGCGGCGGGAAGCCGCACCCCGGCGAGGACGAACCGGGCAAGGGGAAGCCGGACGACGCGGGGCGGAAGGACCGCCCCGCGAAGTGGGAGCGAGCGGGCCCGTGGAGCGGGCTGCTGCGCAGGTCGAAGGAGGACCCGCGATGAAGGGGACGACGAAGGCGACGGGACCGGCGCTGGACGCGCTGCACGGCGTGCACGCCGCGCGCGTGGTGGACGACCGGGACCCCGAGGACACCGGACGCGTGCAGGTCGAGCTGCCGCAGCTGGGCGCGGAGGACGACGGCGGTCTGGTCCTGTGGGCGCGGCTCGCCGTGCCCCTCGCCGGGCCCGACCGCGGCACGTGGTTCGTGCCGGAGGTCGACGACGAGGTGCTGGTCGCCTTCGAGTCGGGCGACCCCTCGCGGCCCGTCGTGCTGGGCTCGATGTGGAGCGGCGCGCACCGGCCGCCGCCCGAGGCGGGCGAGGGTTCCGAGCGCACGCTCGTCCGCACGCGGTCCGGCGTGACGCTGACCCTCGACGACTCCGACGGCGCCGAGGCCGTCGTGATCGAGACGCCGGGCGGCCGCCGCGTCAGCCTGCGCGACGACGACGGCGCCGTGCTCCTCGAGGACGGCAGCGGCGTCCAGGTGCGCCTGGCCGCCGCGGGCCTCGAGCTGCGCAGCCCCACGCGCGTCGAGGTCCACGCCTCGACGGTCGAGGTGTCCGCCGCCACCCTGACGGTGAACTCAGGGATGAGCACCTTCTCCGGCGTGGTGAAGGCGGACACCGTGATCACGAACTCGGTGGTCGCGAGCTCCTACACGCCCGGCGCGGGGAACGTCTGGTGAGGTCCGCGGCACGGCTGCTCGCCGCCGCGGCGCTGCTCGCGCCGCTCGCGGCCTGCGGGACCGCGGGGTGGACGCTGACGCTCTCGAACCAGACCGGCGCGGACCTGACGTACTGCCCGGTCCGGACGGAGCCGCCGCCGCCGCGTCGCGTCGTCAGCGACCGCGTGCTGGACGACGGGACGCGCGTGCCGATCGACCTCGACGACTTCAACCCGGTCTGGTGGGACCCGGTCTCGGGCCTCGCGGTGCACGTGCAGCACCAGTTCTCGGCGAGCCCGCGCGAGGTGCTCGCCCGCGTCGTGCTGCACGAGGTGCCCCCCGGCGACGAGGCGGGCGATCCGGCGAACCACCCGGTGCTGGTGAAGGAATACCCGTACGAAGTCGACGAGTCCCTCGGGCGGATCGTGCGCGTGCGCGTCGGCCCCGTCGGCAACCAGATGCCGGTCTCGTACGTGCAGGAGTAGCCCCCGCGCGCGCTCCGTTCTCCGCGCGGGGTGTGTACTCCCTTGGACCCATGGCAGCTCCCCGGGATCCGGGCGAGTCTGGGTCCGTGGTCCTGAGCGTGGAACAGCGGTGCCTCACGGGCTTCCCCGAGCGCCTCGTCGCGTTCGAGGTCGACCAGCTCGAGCGCCTGGAGGACTCCGTGTACGCCCTCGACGGGTACCTGCGGCTCGCCTACGTCAACCAGGGCTGGGAACGGTTCGCCCTGGAGAACGACGGCGCCGAGGTGCTCGAGCAGTACCCGCCGGGCGCCGACGTGCTGTCGGTGTGCGGTCCGCTGCGTCCGTTCTACGAGACGCACTTCCGCCACTGCCTGGAGCACGGGACGCGCTGGGCCCACGACTACGAATGCCCGTCGCCCGAGCGCTACCGGCGCTTCCACATGGACGTCTACCCACTCCCCCGACACGGAGGATTGCTGATCGTGAACACCCGCTCCGTGGAACGGCCCTTCGACAAAGGCGAACGGCCCGTCCGCGATCCCGTGGAATCCGAATATGCTCAGCCGAACGGACTCATCGTCCAGTGCTCCCACTGCCGCCGCGTCCAGCGCGCGGACCGGGAGCTCCAGTGGGACTGGATTCCCGCCTGGGTCCACGAGCCCCCCGCGAACACCAGCGGGGGACTCTGCCGACCCTGCTACGGCCTGCACTACCCCCCGCCCCTCGACTGACCCACCGGGCGGCGCGCGGCCGCGCGTGGTGGGGCTGATGGGCAGCTACCGCCACGGCGGCTCGCTCGACGCCGCCGTCGACGGCGTGCTGCGCGCGGCGGAGGCGGCCGGCGCGGAGGTCGAGAAGATCTGCCTCGTGGACCGGCGGATCGAGTTCTGCACCAACTGCCGCCACTGCGTGCGCCAGCTGGGCCCGGAGCGCGGCGCCTGCGTGATCGACGACGACGTCGACGCCATCCTGCGCGAGCTGGAGACCGCCGACGGCCTCGTCCTCGGCGCGCCCGTCAACTTCGGCGACGTGAACGCGCTGACGCGCTGCTTCCTCGAGCGCATGGTCGGCTTCGCCGAGTGGCCGCGCGGCCAGGCCGCGCCCAACCTGCGCCACACCCGCCTCGGGACGCCCGCGGTCCTGGTCACCTCGTCCGCCGCCCCAGGCTGGATGACCCGCACCTGCGCCCGCCCCCTGCGCACGCTGGACCGCATGGCCGAGCTCCTGGGCGCGCGCCGCGTCGGCTCGCTCGTCGCCGGCCAGGCCGACACGCACGGCGCCGCCCTGTCCCCCCGCGTCCGCCGCCGCGCGACCCGCCTCGGCCGCCGCCTCACCGCCCTGGCCGAGCCCACGGCGGGCCGGCGCCGGGGGCGTCAGCGGTAGGGCGAGGCGGATTCCACGGGAGGTAGGTGGATCGGGGACCGCTTCCGGGCGGCCTCGAGGGCGAGGCCGGCACCCGGCCCGGATCGAGCGGGGGCGGCGCACCTCGAGGTCAGAGCGACCCGGGAGCGTCCACGGGGGAGGTCGGCCTGGCCAGGTGGGGCCAGCCGTTGCCGAGAGGCGGGACGCAGGTCCAAGAAACCCCCGATTGGCTGTCGCTCCCGGACAGCGCTCCTCGTGCTGCGTGGGACCCAGGACCCACGAACCGAGCCCGGGAGGCGCACACACATGAAGAGCATTCATTGGACCGTCGTATCGCCGCTGTGGGGCCTTGCGCTTGCAGGGCTCCTTGGCTTCCAGCAGATCAGCGGCACGCGCTTCACGGGTGGAGCCCAGGATCCGGGTCCGCCGGTCTCGCGCACGAACGCGCCGCCCGTCTACGCCGGAGACCCCAACCCCAGCGAACCCGGCGAGGAGGAATTCGCCCTGCCCGAGCGGCACGGCTCCTACGAGCAGTCGATGTGGGCCCGGAGCCTGATCGACACCTGGGCGAAGGGGGTGTACGCCTACTCGGGCGAGGTGCGCCACACCGTCGTCGACATGCGTGTCCGTGGCCGGGTGCTCGACTTCGTCTGGGCGCGCCGGTATCGCTCCCAGCTCGGAAAGGACACCGCGCAGGGGAACAACTGGGACTTCTCCTACAACGTCTACGTGGAAGCCGACGGGGCCGACCTGATCCTCCACAACGGTCTTGCGAGGAGCGATCGGTACAGCCAGAGGGGCGCCGTCTGGACGGCACCCCGCTACTTCAGGGAGATCCGCGAGGAGATGGACGGAAGGTACACCGTGACCTTCCCCGACAAGGGCCGGTGGATCCTCCTTCCTCTCGACGGCTCGCCTGAGGAAGGCAAGCTCGAGGCGATCATCGATCGGAACGGGAACACCATGTCCTTCGCGTACGACGCGCAGGGCCGCCTGTCGACGATCACCGACGATCGCGGTTTCGACCACGTGGTGGCCTACGACGCCGACGGCTACATCGCGTCGGTGACCGATTTCACCGGCCGGCAGGTCGTCTACGAGTACTACCTCGACACCGACACGGACGGATCTGCCGGAGACCTGAAGTCGGCGCGGTCGCCCGTCGTAACCGGCACGCCCAACGGCAACGACTTCCCCGCGGGAAAGACGACCGTCTACACGTACTCGAACGGCTTCGCGGACGAGTACCTGAACCACAACCTGCTCGCGATCACGGACCCCAAGGGCCAGACCTACCTCGAGTACGAGTACGCGTCGACGACCGATCGAGCCTCGATCGACTTCGATCGTCTCGTCGAGCAGACGTGGGGCGATGCCGCGGACACGATCCAGTTCCACTACGAATGGGTCACGCCCAGTGCCTCGAACGGCCAGGCGGTGCGGGTCACGGTGGTCAACGACCGGCGCGGCCTCGTCAAGGAGGTGTACTCCGACTCGCGGAACCGGACGACGCAGCTGCGGGAGTACACCGGCACGGCCGATCCGGCGATTCCCACGACGCTGGCGTCGAACCGGCCGTCGGGGAAGATCCGTGCCGGTGATCCGGACTTCTTCGAACAGAACTGGCGCTACACCTCGGACGGGCTGCTCCTCGAGTACACCCCGGCGAACCTGAACACGACCGCCTTCGTGTACGAGCCCGCGAATCCCGTCCGCAGGCTCCAGTCACGACTCCGGCAGGTGATGGTCTCGCCGGGCCCGCTGGGCGGTGACCAGGCGACCATCAGTCAATCCTTCGAATACGCGGCCGGATTCGGCTGCCCGACGGCCCGCAAGTTCGTCGACCGTCACACCGACGGGCGCGGCAACGACACCGTCCGCGAGGCGATGCACTCGGTGTTCCTGTACCACGCGATCTCGCGCGGGATGCGGCTCGGCATCGTCAACGCCGGCCAGCTCGCCGTGTACGAGCAGGTCGACCCCGAGCTGCGCGAACTGTGCGAGGACGTCGTGCTCGCCCGCCGCCCCGAGGCGCGATACCGCTACAGCCAGCTCGCGCTGGGCCAGCTCGTCGGCATCCAGCGCGACATCCTCGCCCTCGCCCGGCCGTGGGTCGCGCCCGGCGGACACCTGCTCTACTGCACGTGCAGCACCGAGAAGGCCGAGAACCAGAACCAGATCGCCCGCCTG
>JAUIDW010000170.1 GCA_030428395.1 bacterium
GGTCGCGTGCAGCGCGACGGTGCGCACGGGCCGCGCGCCCGCGAGCGCGGGGCCGAGCCGCCGGCCCAGGGCGAGCGCCGGCCGGAAGCGCCCGGCCCCGCCGTCGGCGCGGATCTCGTCCTCGGGGTGGTCGAGGTTGGCGACGCAGCCCCACGCGAGCAGCCCGGCCGCGGCGAAGGTCGCGGAGGGCTCGTCGACGAGCTCGTTCACCCAGACGTGCGGCGGCCGGCCCCGTGCGGCGTCGCGGTTCCACGCCCAGCCCAGCGCGAGCCGCGCGCCCCGCGGCGCGACCCAGGCGTCGGGGTCGCGGTGCAGCAGCACCTCCGAGCGCTGCGCGGCGCCCTTGGGGAACTCGGTCTTCGGCGCGTCGGCCAGCCGCGCCAGCCGGTCGGTCGCGTGCCGGTCCAGCAGGTCGGGCGCCGTGTGCGTCGAGACCAGCAACACGACCCCGGGCGCGCGCGCGTGGACGGCCGCGCTCCAGCGCAGGTAGGCGGCCTCCGCGGTGAGTGCCTGCACGTCGACGTAGCGGTGCCAGACGGGGTCCTCCTCGTCGGGACCGCCGGGGGGCTCGAGCCCGGTCGCGTCGCGGAAGCGGTCGCGGCAGCGCGCGCACCAGCAGCCCTCCGACGGCAGCGGGAACTCGTCCAGGTAGATCGCGTCGGCGCCGCGCTCGACCAGCTCGAGCAGGCGCGTCTCGACGTGCTCGACCCACGGCGAGGCCGGGCACATCTGCGGCGCGCCGGTGCGCCGGGTCACCAGGCCGCCGCGGTCGTCGCGGCAGGCCCAGTCTGGGTGGTCCTCGGCCGCGGCGACGTCCTCGAGGTGGCGGTAGTAGGCGACCAGCGCGAGCCCGGCGTCGTGCGCGCGCGCGACGATGCCGGGCACGACCGCGTCGTCGGCGCCCCAGGGCGCGACGGCGCCCGCGGCGCTGGGCCACCACGCGCCCTCGCCGGCCGTCCGCACGTGGCGCACGAAGGCGGGGGCGCCCAGCGCGGCGAAGGCGTCCGCGGCGGACCCGAAGGCCCGGCGCTCGCGCCAGCGCGGGGAGAGCCGCGTGTGCAGGACGACGCGCGCCTCCTCGAACCAGTCCGGCAGCACGCGCGCGTCGAGCTCGCCGGGCCAGTCGGCGGACGGCGGCGGCAGCGGGCGGGCCAGGGCCGCGGCCGTCGCGGCGTCGAGCGTCGCGGTCTCCGCCGGCCGCAGCCACGCGGGCTCGCCGGGCGCGGTCGTGAACAGCAGGCAGTCCGGGCGCAGCGGGGCGGCCGCGAGCGTCAGGCGGTGGGCGCCGGCCGCCAGCTCGGCGTCCGCCAGGCGGACCCAGCCCCAGGCGCGCTTGCCGGACAGCGCGCCGGTCGAGGGGGCGGACACCGGCGGCAGCGGCGCGCCGTCGAGCGTCGCGACGAGCGGAGCCGTCTCCGCGGTCGACGCGTACCGCAGCCAGGCGAACCAGCGGCCGGCGGACGGCAGCTCGAACGCGTACTCGCAGGTGCCGCGGCCGTGGAAGGCGACCAGGCAGCGCCGGCCGCTGGCCCAGCGCGCGTCCACGGCGCGGGCGAAGGCCCCGTCGTCGGGGTCGCGGGAGGCGTACTCCTCCGCCTCGACGACCACCTGCGCCGGAGCCGGCAGCGCGACGTCCCCGGGGACGGCGGCGGGGACCGCCGCGGGGCGCGCGCAGGACACGGCCGCCGCGAGCGCCAGGGCGGCGACCCGCGGGCGCCGGCTCAGCGCCCGGTGCCCCACACCGAGAACTCGACGCGCGAGGCGTGCTCGGTCGTGTGGTGCACGCGGTGCGTGGCCGCGCGGAAGTCGGTCTCCTCCGCCAGGTAGATGTTGTCGACCCACTTCTGCGGGTTGCGGTCGACCAGCGGGAACCACGTGCTCTGCACCTGGATCACCAGGCGGTGGTGTCGCTTGAAGGTGTGCAGCACGTCCTGGAGCGGCACGCGCACCTCCGTGACCTGGTCGGGCACGAACGGGCGCGGGCGCGCGGGATCGTCGCGGAAGCGGCCGCGCACGACCTCGCTGCGCACCATCATCTGGTAGCCGCCCGCGTGCCAGCCCTCCGGCGCGTCCTCGGGGTCGGGGGCGTCGGGCGGGAACTCGTCGATGAGCTTGACGACCCAGTCCGCGTCCTCGGCCGTCGTCGAGACGTGCAGGATCGCCTCGACCGGGCCCGCCAGGGTCGTGTCCTTGTACATCGGCTCCGAGCGGAAGGTCAGCACGTCGGGGCGGCGCGAGGCGAAGCGCTGGTCGTCGGTCATGTACTCGCGCGTCATGCGCGTCGCGATCGCCTCGGTGTACGGCACGGGGCGCGCCGGGTCGCTGAGGAAGTCGGTGGTCTCCGCCTTACCCTCCAGCGGGCGGTTGATCGACAGCCAGCCGTCCGGGTGCAGGAAGAAGCGCCCCTGGCCCATGCCCTGGGGCGGCCAGTTCCCGAAGTGGCGCCAGCGGTGCGCGCCGGTGTCGAACACGGTCGCCTCGGCCTGGCGGAACTCGCCGGCGTCGCGCAGGAAGTGCTCGAAGAACGGCAGCTCGAGCTTCTCCCGGAAGTACAGCGCCGTCTTCTGCCCGAAGCGCGCCTTCCCCAGCCGGTCCCCCTCGTCCCGCGCCCAGCCGCCGTGGCGCCACGGGCCCATCACGAGCACGTTGGTGACGTCGGAGTTCTTCTCCTCGACGCTGCGGTAGACGTGCAGCGGCCCGTACAGGTCCTCGGCGTCGTACCAGCCGCCCACGGTCATGACGGCGGGCGCCACGTTCGACAGGTGGGGCAGCAGGTCGCGGGCCTGCCAGAACTCGTCGCGGTCGGGGTGCGCGACGACGTCCTTCCAGAACGCGATCTGGCCGTGGAAGTGCTCGACGTCGACGTTGCGCAGCGGCCCGAGGTCGAGGAAGAAGCGGTACCCGTCGGGCGTGCCGTGGTCGAAGCCCCAGGCGCGCTCGGTGACGGGCTCGGGGCGCGCGCGGCCGAAGCTCGCGAAGAAGTTGAAGAAGTGCGGCAGGAAGAACGCGCCGTGGTGGTGGAAGTCGTCGTACCACCAGTCGGCGATCGGCGCCTGGGGCGACACGGCCCGCAGCGCCGGGTGCGCGTCGATCATCCCGGCGGCCGCGTAGAAGCCCGGGTACGAGATCCCGTGCATCCCGACGCGCCCGTTGTGCCCCTCGACGTTCTGCACGAGCCACTCGATCGTGTCCCAGGCATCGGTGCTCTCGTCGATCTCCTCCGGCGAGCCCTTGTCGGCGTCGTGCGGCCGCATGTTCTCGAACTCGCCCTCGGACAGGAAGCACCCGCGCACGTCCTGCACGACGAACACGTAGCCGCGCTCGGCGAACAGCTCGCTGGGCCCCAGCTTCTCCGGGAACGCGTCCGTCCCGTAGGGCTTGCGCCCGTACGGCGTCCGCCGCAGCAGGATCGGCACGGGCTCCGGCGCCTCCCGCGGGGTGTAGATCGCCGTCGACAGCCGCACGCCGTCGCGCATGGGGATCATCACCTCGCGCTTCTCGTAGCGCTCGGCGAGGACCTCGGCGCCCTGGGGGGCCGCGCCCGCGGCCGGAGCGAGCAGGATCAGGGTGGCGAGGCGGCGGAGGAGGGGGTGTCGCATGGGGCGCAGGTGGGAGGCGGGAGGGGGGGAGGAGCCGCCGGGCTACCGGGGCCCGGCGTCGCCGGGGCCGGCGGCGTCGACAGGACCGTGCGGCCCGATCGCGCTGCCGTCAACCTCGCCGGATCCGCCCTTCCGCGCGAGCCAGGCGGAGGCCTGGTCGACCCGCAGGAACGGGATCTCGACGCGCCCCTGCTCGACGCGGCAGCCGGAGGCGGCGAGGGCGCGGCGCAGCTCCTCGGGCGCGCGCCGTCCGTGCCGCTCGGCCAGCAGGGCGAGGGCTCCGGCGACGAAGGGGGCGGCGGTCGAGGTCCCGGGGTCCAGGGCGACGGGCTCCGACCCGCCGTCGGGGTCGGGGATCCGGATCCAGCGCGCGGGCGCGGCGACGTCGTGGCGCTCGGACCAGCTCGAGGACGGCATGGGGTCCTTCCCGTCGCGCTCCGTCGCGGCGACGGCGAAGGTGCCGGAGAGGCAGGCGGGGAACATGCGCACGCCGAGCTCGGGCCCGGTGTTGCCGCCGGCACAAACCACGGGGATGCCCCACGCCGCGAGCTGGCGAACTGCCAGCGCCATGGCCCGCGCCTCGCTCGTGGCCTCGTCGCAGTCGGCGGTGTACCGACCCTCGCCGAGGCTCAGGCAGACCGCCGCGATCGAGCGCCCCGGTCGCCAGTGGCAGGCGACCTCCTCCAGCGCCGCCAGCACCGCCGACGTGTCGACGCGACCGCGTCGCCCCCCGGCGTGGATGGAGACGACCTCGGCCCCCGGCGCGACCCCGACCCATTCGCCCTGGCCGCCCACGGCGACGCAGGCGACGCCGGTTCCGTGGGCGAGGACGCCGGGCGCCGCCGGAGCCGGACGGCCCCGCTCCGGAGGGCCGCGGCGCGCGGCCGTGGCCGGGCCGTCCCAGCACGCGCCGTGCACGCCCAGGCCCACGGCGCTGCCGGCCGCCACCCGGCCCGCGAGGAAGGGGTGGCCGGGGTCCACGCCGCGGTCGATCACGACGACGGTCTGGCCGCGGCCGGTCACGCCTCGACGGTGCAGGCCGGCGGCGCCCACCAGGGCCACCGTCTCCGGCAGCGCGGCTGCCGCGGGCGGCGCGGCGGCGGCCGACTGGGGCTCGAGCTCCGAGGCGCGCTCCAGCCCGATCGGGACGCGCGCGTCCTCGTCCATCGCCCGCATCATGGCGCCGCCGGGGGGCCCGAGCCGCAGCTGGAGCTCGGCGAACTCGCGCTCGTCGACGAGCAGCGCGACGTAGGGCAGCGTGTCGTAGAGCGTGACGGTCTCGTCCGGCTCCCGGTCGAGGAACGCGAGCGCCTCCAGCTGCGCCACGCGGATCCGCGCGCGCTGGGCGACGACCTCCTGCTCCTCCAGCTTCGCCTCGAGCTCGACGCGGACGGGCAGCTCCAGCAGGACCACGAAGCGCTCCTCCGCCTCGTCCCCGCCGGGCCCGGGGTGCACGCCCGCCACGGCCGCCGGTGCCCGGGACTGCCCGCCCGTCGGCTCGGGCTGCGCGGGCGGCGGCGCGGTGCACGCCGCCGCCAGCGCGAGCGCCAGGGGCAGGGCGAGGCGCGGGCTCATCCGTCCATCAGGGTGAAGGCCGTGCGGATGCCGCGGAACTCGACCAGGACGCGCAGGCGCTGCTTGTTCTGCGCGATGGGCCGGACCAGCTTGAAGTCGACCGAGTTGCCCTCGATGTCGTCGTAGGTGCCGCGGAAGCGGTTGTCGGTCTGCTTCCTGGTCGTCCCGGCCGCGTTGGTGATGACCACCGAGGTCTTCTTCGTCGACCGGTCGTACAGCACCTCGATCTTGTTGTTGGCGCTGCCCTGGGTGAGCCCCAGCTTCACGGTCGAGTCCACGTCGCCGGCCACGAGCGACACTCCGCTCGGGACGTCCACCGCGAACTTCAGGCCGACCTGGTTGCCCATCTCGACCGGCACCCACTCCACCTGGGCGCGCGTGGGGTCGGCGGGGCGGATGTGGACGGCGCACCCGCCGAGCGCCTGCTCGTCCAGCGTGGACTGGGGCGGGGGAGCCAGGAGCGCCGCGCCGAGCGTCAGCGCGGCCGTCGCGGCGCCGAGGATCGTCCGGGGGAGTCGCATGGTCTTCGGGTCCTCACTTCTTCTCGATCAGCAGGAACGACGTGCGCTGGTCGCCCACGATCGCGTGGACGCGACGGCGGATGTCGCCGGTGTCCGCCGTCAGGAGCTCGAGGCTGGGATCCTCGGGAGCTGTGGCGGCCGCGCTCGCGTTGTCCCGCACCTTGGCGGTCGCGCCCTGGGAGCTAGCCGCCTCGAAGCGCACGCCCGCGCCCGCGCGCACCAGGTGCACCTCGTTCTTCCCCTCCGTCAGCGCGAGCCGGGAAGCGGAGCTGTCCTGCGCGTCGGCGACCTGGAAGCTCACGTCCTTCGGCACGGTGATCACGAAGCGCATCGCGGTGTTCCCGGAGACCGTCGTGTCGCCGTACTCGACCATCACCGTCGGGGCACTCTGGGCGGAGGCCGGGCGGATGTGGACGGCGCTCCCGCCCAGGGTGCGCAGGATCACGGTGGCCGGGACGTGGGTGCTCGGGGTGTCGACGTTGGGCGTCTCGCAGGCCGCGAACGCGACGGTCAGCGCCAGGGCGGCGTGCAGGGGGCGGACCTTCATGGATGGGCTCCGTGGGGTTGGTGGGAGAGCGCCAGCGCCGGACGGACGCCGAGCTCGTCGGTCGCGCCGCGGGGCGGACGCCCGTAGCGGCAGGTGACTCGCAGCTCGCCGAGGGGGGCCTTGAAGTGCCCGCCACGGGTCGCCTTCTGCGTGCTGTACCGGGGGGTCAGGCGACCCGTCCCGGGCTCGACCTCGACGTCGAGGTGGTCGACGGCGAACCAGTCCAGGCACCACTCCGAGACGTTGTCGAGCATTCCGTGGAGCCCCCAGGGGTTGGGGGGGAACAGGTCCACGGGGCCGTGCACGGCGTAGCCGTCGTCCACGCTCGGGTCGGCGCCCGGGAAGCCGTTGGCCGCGGCGGCGCGGTCCGCGAAGCTCAGGCGGGCCGCGAGCTCCCGCGGCTCCGCCCAGGCGAACCAGCCGTCCGTCCCCGCGCGCGCCGCGCGCTCCCACTGCGTCTCGGTCGGCAGGGTCAGGCCCCAGCGCCGGAGCGCGTCGCGCGCGCGCTCCCACGCGACGCTCTCGACGGGATGGGTGGCGGAGACCGTGCGGCTCGCCAGCGTCCGGGCGCCGGGGTACCACTCGCTCGGCCAGTCGCCCGCGAGGCGGGTCCACTGCGCCTGGGTCAGCTCGTACTTCGAGAGCAGGTAGGGCTCCAGCTCCACGGTCAGGGTCGGCTGCTCGGACGGGTGCAGGTCGAAGACCTCCGGCGCGACGTAGTGGGGGCCCTCGGGGTCGTCGCTCTGCGTTCCCACGTGCACGCGACCTCCCGGAACCAGCACGAAGACCAGACCCGTGTCGGGCCCGATGACGAGTGCGTCGTCCGCGTCGAGCTCGGGGCGGTCCCCGGAGGCGACGTGCCAGAACTCCCACAGCCCGCCGTCGTTGCGCCGCAGCGGGACGAGGCCCAGCTGGGGCGGGAGGCGCAGCCCGCCGTACAGCGGACAGCGGCCCGGGTCGGCGATCGAGTCGAGCGCCAGGCTCCACAGGTCGCGCGGCTCGTCCAGCGAACGGCTCGCGAGGGACGCGGCCTGCTCCAGCCGCTCCTCGACCGAGCGGATGCCACCGCCGTCGAGCCGCCGCAGGCGCTGCACGAGCCGGTGGAGGCGCGCGTACTCGCGCTCGACGTCCGGGTCCACGTAGCGCCAGTCGCGGTGGTTCGCGCGCTCGCGGTGCAGGGCCTCGATGCGGGCGTCGAGCACCTCGAGCTCGCGCTCGAGCACCTCGAGGTCCTCCCGCGCGAGGTCCGCCGCGACGGCGTCCGGCCCCTCGATGCGATCGCGGAAGTACCCCCGCTCCGGACCGGCGAGGTAGTCCCGGCGGAACTCGAGGTTCGCCACGACGAACGGGTCGGGAGCTCCCGCGGCGGAGGCCGGGGCGGGGGCGCGGCCGGCGGCGGCGTGCCGCTCGGCCAGGGACGCCAGGCGCCGCTCGTACTCCGGCAGCCGCGAGACGAGGTCGCGCGCGTCGTCGAGCCACGCGCGCATGGCCGGCGCCTGGTCGGGGTGGATCGGCCACGAGGCGTCGAGTCGCGCCAGGAGCGTCGGCGCCGCCGTCTCGTCTCCCGCCCGTCGCTCGGCGGCGATCTTGCGGTGCTGGAGGAGGGCCACCACGAGGGAGGAGCCGAGCAGCACGACCAGCACCGCGGCGAGCGCCGCCGCCGTTCCGCGGTTGCGGCCCACCCACTTGCGCAGCTCCGGGAGGGCCCCCGTGCGGTGGGCGCGCACGACGCGGTTCTCGAGGAACGCGCGCAGGTCGTCGGCGAGCTCGGCCATGTCGGCGTAGCGCGCCCCCGGGTCGCGGGCCATGGCGCGCTCGCAGATCGCGACGAGCTCGGGCGAAGCGCCCCGGGCCGTCTGGGCGAGCGGCGCGGGCGGGCCCTCCTGGACGCGGCTCCACACGGCGTAGTTGTTGACCTTCGCCCCCGGGGGGACGTAGGGCATGTGGCCGGCCAGCAGGTGGTACAGCATGGCCCCCACGGCGTAGACGTCCGCGCGCGGCCCGACCTCGCCGACCCGGCCGGCGGCCTGCTCCGGGGGCATGTAGGCGGGAGTCCCGACGACGTCTCCGTCCATGGTGACGAGCGCCGTGCCCGGGTCGGTGGCGGCCTGGTGGTGGCGGTCGCCGCGCACGATGTCGGTTCGCAGCACCTCGCGCGCGCGGACCCGGATGTCGCGGCGGTCCTCGGCGTCGAGGACGCGCGCGAGGCCCCAGTCCATCACGTAGACCTCGCCGAAGCGCCCGACCATCACGTTGCCCGGCTTCAGGTCGCGGTGCACGACGCCCTTCGCGTGGGCGTAGGCCATCGCCTCGCAGACCTTCAGGAACACGCCCAGGACCCGCGTTCGCGTCCAGCCCTCCTCCCCGGCGGCGACGCGGTCCAGGACCCGCTTCAGCGTCTCGCCCTTCACGAGCTTCATCGTGAAGAAGATGCCCTCGGGGCTCATGCCGAGCTCGTGGATCGGGACGACGCCGGGGTGGTCGAGCTGGGCCGTGATCTGGGCCTCGTCGTAGAAGCGCGCGAGGCGGAGCGAGGTGCGCTGGGGGTCGTTGCCCCCGGGGCCCGCGGGCGCGTCGTCGCCGCCGAGCAGCACCTTCATCGCCAGCTCCCTGCGCAGCTCGCGGTCGAACACGTTCCGGACGATCCCCATGCCGCCGCGGTCGATCTCCTCGCCGACGGCGTAGCGGTCGCCGGCCCGTACCCGCGCGACCTCGCCCGCGAGGCGTGCGTGCAGCTCGTCGAGCTGGACGGCGTCGCGCGGCGCCGGTCGCGGCCGGGCCCGGTCGTTCGGCAGCATCGTCGCGGCGCCGCCGGCCGCGCGCTCGACGTCGTCGACCAGCTCCGCCAGGCGGCGCAGCTCGACCGCCAGCTCCGGGTGCGCCTCGCCCAGCTGCTCGATCGCGCGCGCCCGGTCGGCGCCAGGGCGCGACAGGCAGTCCGCGAGCACGCGGCTGTCGATCGAGCGCGAGTCCTCTCTCCTTCCCATCGTCCCTGACCTCCCGGGCGCGACCCCTCCGGCGCGGCCGGTGCCCCCGATTATTCCCTGCCCGCGAACGGGTTGCGCCGCCGACGGTGCGAATCCCACCCGGGGGCGGCGCCGGGCGCCCGACCCGGGGCGGCGCGCGATTGTAGGTTTCGGTGGCGACCTCCCCCCATGCTGTTCCCCGCGGCCCTGGCGCTGGTCGTCCAGGTCTCGGCGTTCCCCCACCCGCAGCGCGCGGAGGGGGGCGAGCCGCGCTCGGCGCGGGTCGCGGACCTGGACGGTGACGGCGCGCTCGACCTCGTGTGCGTCGACGCGGCGGGCGATCGCCTCGTGGTCGCCCGGGGCGTGGGGGACGGGCGCTTCGGGCCGCCCGAGGCCGTGGCGACGGGGCCCGCCCCGCGGCGGGTGCGCCTGGCCGACCTGACCGGCGACGGGCGCCTCGACGCGGTGGTCGCGTGGGGCCGGGGCGACGAGGCGGAGGGGGGCGCCGCGCCGGCGCCGGGCGGCCTGGCCGTCCATGCGGGCCGCCGCGACGGCGGCTTCGGCCCCGCGCGCCTGCGGGCGCTCGCGGTGGCTCCGGCGGAGCTCGAGCTGGCCGACCTCGACCTCGACGGGCTCGTCGACGCCGTGGTCGTCGGCGCCGCGCCCGGCGACGGCGCGGTGCGGACGCTGGCGGGCCGCGGCGGGGGCGAGCTCGGGGACGAGCGCGCCTTCCCCCTGGCCGGCGCGGCGGGGCCGCTCGCGCTCGGCGACCTCGGCGGGGACGCGCGGCCCGAGCTCGTCGTGTGCCTGACCGGCGACGGCCGCGACGCCGTCCTCGTCCTCGCGCCCGCGGGCCGGGGCACGTGGTCGGCGCTGGCGCGGCTGGAGGTGGCGGACCCCGCCGACGTGGTGCTGGGCGACGTGGACGGCGACGGCCGCGCCGACGTCGTCGTGGCGGCCGGGCGCCCGCGCGCGTTCGGCGAGGTGCTGGCGTTCCCCGCGCGCGCCGACGGCGCGTTCGCCGCGCCGCTGCGCTCGCCCGGCGGGCTCGGCCGGCCGCGGATCGAGCTGGTCGACCTCGACGGCGACGGGGCGCTCGACCTGCTCGGGGTCGCGACCCCGCTCGCGGGCGCGCGGCCGGAGACCGCGACGGTCACGGTCGGCTGGGGAGCGGGCGACGGGACCTTCGCGTGCTTCGAGGAGCTGCCGGTCCACGGGCTCGCGCCGCTCGCCGTCGCCGCCGGCGAGCTGGACGGGCGCGCGGGGCTCGACCTGGCGTTCGCGCGCGGCGCGCTGGACGCGACCGGGGCCCCGCGGGGCTCCCTCGGCGCCGTGCGCCAGCTCGCGCCCCGGCGGTTCGAGGGGCCGCGCGCGGTGCTGCGCGGACCCGTCGGGGGGCACGCGGTGCGCTGCGCGGACCTCGACGGCGACGGCGTCGAGGACGTCCTCGCGCTGGCGCTGCACGCGCGCACCGGCGAGCAGATGCTGCTCGCGCGGCGCGGCCTGCGCGACGGCCGCACGGGCGTCCTGCAGAGGTTCACGCCGGGCCCGCCCGGGCCGCCGCGCCCCGCGCACGAGCTGCTCGGCACCGGGGACCTGGACGGCGACGGCCGGGACGACGCGATCGTCGCGACGGCGGGAGGCGCGCTGGTGCTGCCGGGCGACTCCGGGCGGCTGCTCGGCGACGCGGTCGGGCGCGGCGCGGGCGGCGTGGTCGGCGCGCTGCCGCGGTGCGTCGCGGACTGGGACGGCGACGGCGCCGACGAGCTCGCCGCGCGCCCGCCGCTCGCGGGCGGCCTCGCGTTCTGGGGGCTGCGCGACGGCCGGCTGGTCGAGCGCGCGCACCACCCCGACCTCGACGCGCCGGGCGCGCGCGCCGGGGACCTGGACGGCGACGGCCGCGCGGACCTCGTGCACCTCGACCCGCGCGGCGACGCCCTCGTCGTGCGCCGCGGCCGGGGCGACTTCGGCTTCGGGTCCCCGCGGTGGCTGCCGCTGCCGGCCGAGCGGGGCGCCGAGCTCGCGCTCGCCGACCTCGACGGCGACGGGCGCGCCGAGCTCCTGGCCCTGCCCCGCGGCGGGGGCGAGGTGTGGCTCTTCCGCGACGCCGGGACGGGGCTCGCGCACGCCGGGCGGTTCCCCGTGGGGGCGGGAGCCGCGCTGCTGTGCGCGGGCGACCTGGACGGCGGCCGCCGCTTCGCCGC
>JAUIDW010000171.1 GCA_030428395.1 bacterium
GGCCTGCTGGTTCGCGTTCCGCGGCACGCACTTCCTGCGCGCGCAGGTCGCGCCGCCGCCGGTCGAGGGCGAGCTCAGCGAGTAGCGCCGACGGCCGCGTCCCAGGCGGTCAGGCAGCGCTCCGCGGCGGCGTCCCAGGTCCACGCGCGCGCCGCGTCGCGGCTCCGCTCCAGGTCCGCGGGCGAGCGCTCGAGCGCCGCGCGCAGGGCGCGGGCGCAGTCCGCGGGGTCGCCGGGGTCGAAGGCCGGCGCGTCGCCGCCGACCTCGCGCAGCGCCGGCACGTCGGCCACGCACACCGGCGCGCCCGCGACGCGCGCCTCCAGCACGGGGATCCCGAAGCCCTCGCGGCGCGAGGGGAGGACGACGCAGGCGGCCCGCGCGTAGCGCCGCGCCAGCTCCTCGTCGTCGGCCTCGCCGGCGAAGCGCACGCGGTCGGACACGCCGAGCTCGGCCGCCAGCGCCCGCAGCCGCTCGCCCTCGCCCCCGCGCGCTGGCGCCGACGAGGTCGAGGGCGGGCAGGTCCGGGTCGTGCGCCAGCGCGCGCAGCAGCACCTCCACGTTCTTGCGGGGCTCGAGGTGGCCGACGTAGAGCAGGCCCTCCGGCCGGGACGCGCGCGGCCGCGCCGGCAGGTGGTCGCCGCCGTTCTGGACGACGAAGAGCCGCGCGGGGTCCACGCGCACGGCGCCGCGCAGCTCGGCCGCGAGCGCCTCGCTGACCGCGCAGACGGCCGCGGCGCGCCGCACCGCGCGCCCGACCACGCCGCGGCCCAGCAGGCGGCGGGCGGGCGACGCCGCGCTCGGCTCGAGCCACTTCAGGTCGTGCAGCAGCGCCGCCAGCGGGACCGCGAGCCCGCCGGGCACCGGCAGGTGCGCCGTGTGGACCAGGTCGAACGGGCGGCCGTCCGCGCGCGCGTCGTCCAGCGCGCGGCGCAGCGCGGGCCCCTCGCGCACCGCGCGCGCCAGCGCCGGTCCCGCGGGGACCGACGAGGGCAGCACGCGCACCGGAGCGGGCAGCGGGAACGCCGGCGGGACGGCGCCCGCCAGGACCGCCAGCTCGCCGCCGCGCGCGTCGAGGCGCGCCGCGAGCCGCGGCAGGAGCTCGGCGTTGTGGCGGCGCACGCCGCCGAGGGGCTGGCCCAGCACCGCGCCCGCCACGAGGACGCGCCGCGCGTGCGGCCCGGCGGCGTCCGCGCTCACGCGCCCGCCCCGCGGCGCGCGCCGAGCTCGATCCAGAGGCTCTCGACGCGCTCCGCGCAGCGGTCCCAGGGGAACTCGGCCGCGCGGTCGACGCCGCTCCAGCGCAGGTCCTCGGCGTCGCGCAGGACGCGCTCGAGCCCGTCGGCCACCGCCGCCGGGTCGGACGGGTCGACGGCGACGCCCGCCGGTCCGGCGAGCTCGGCCTGGGCCGAGCTGGCGGTCACGAGCACCGGCGCGCCGCAGGCCATGGCCTCGAGCACGGGGAACCCGAAGCCCTCCGAGCGCGACAGCATGGGCACGACCGCCGCCTGGCGCAGCAGCGCCGGCAGGTCCGCGTCCTCGATCCAGCCGGGCGTCGACACCCAGCGCGACAGGCCCAGCCGCGACACGAGCCCGAGGTCGCGCCGCAGGTCGGGCGTGTCGCCGCCGGTGACGACGAGCTGCAGCTCGGGGCCGTCGCGCCGGCGCAGCTCGGCCAGGCCGTGCAGCAGGGCCGCGAGGTTCTTCTTCGCGCGCACCGCGCCGAGGCACAGCGCGTAGGGGATCTCGCCCAGCCGGTAGCGCCCCAGCGCGACCTCGTCGACCTCGCCCGGCGGCGGCTCGTCCTGGAACGGCGCGCCCGTGCCCCAGGGGCAGACGCGCACGCGCTCGGAGGGGCCGCCCAGGTCGCGCGCCACGAAGGCGCTGGGGCAGACCACCGCGTCCGCGCGGCGCCGGCCGAGGCGCGCCCACAGCCGGTGGCGCCAGTCCGCGTTCTCGCGCTCGCCGTGGAGCCAGGGCAGCTCGTGCACCGTCTGCACGCGCAGGCCGCGGCCCCGCAGCGGGATCGCGGAGACGGGGGAGTGGATGCCGTCGAGCTCCAGGCGACGCTCCAGCTGCGGCAGCTCGCGCTGGCGCCAGCGGCGCAGGTTCGCCCCCGGCCGCGGCGCCAGGCGCACCACCTCGAGGCGACCGCGTCCCTCGAGGGTCGAGACCAGCCCGTCCACGAGCCGTCGCAGGCCGCGCGTGTGCGGGACGACCAGGGGCGAGACGTCGAAGCCGACGCGCATCCGCGCAGGGTAGCCGCTGGAGCCCCCGGTCGTGCGCGCAGCGACGCGGTGGGCGGGGAGCGCGGTCCGGAGGCGCGCGGACGCGGGCGGCTTGCGGGGATTCCGCCCCGCCCGTAGCGTTGCCCGGAGGGCCGTCCGCGCTCCGTCGGAACGCGCGCCCCCGGGCCCACCGGGCCGAGGAGGATCGACGCAGTCCGAGGGAGCTGCACCCCGCGCCGCGCGCACGCCGCTGTGGAAGCGTGCCTCGCTCTCGTTCGCCGTGTTCGCGGGGGCGTGGGGAGCCGTCGAGCTGGGGTTCCGCGCCGCCGGCCACGACTTCGACCGCGTGGAGGCGGGCCACCGGGCCCAGCCGGTCTTCTACCGCATCCCGACCCGACCGGTCGGGCCGTTCGCCTACCGGCGCCCGGGCAACGAGGTCTGGAGCGGGCAGCCGCTGCGCACCCGGATGCGGGCGCTCGGGCTCGGGGACGGACCCTACGCCGAGGAGCCGGCGATCACCGCCGCCTACGACGCGGACGGTTTCCGCAATCCCCCCGGGCTGCGGGACTGGAGCGTGGTCGTCGTGGGCGACTCGTTCACGGAGCTGGGCCACCTGCCCGACCAGCAGCTCTTCACGACCGCGCTCGCCCGCCGCCTCGGCGAGCCGGTGCGCAACCTGGGGACCTCCTACACGGCCCTCTTCACGCACGTCGTCTACCTGCGCCAGTTCGGGCGCGCGCCGTCGGCCCGCGACGCGGTCTGCGTGTTCTTCGAGGGCAACGACTGCGGCGACCTGCTGCGGGAGGCGCGCCTGGCCCAGCGGATCGCCCGGGGCGAGGTCGAGCACGTGGATCCCCTGGAGGCGCACGCGCCGCAGAGCTCGGTGACGCGCTCCCTCCTCGCGGCCCTCGGCGGCCGGGGCGACGAGCCCGCGCGCCACCCGGGCGGCGCGGTCCCCGCGCGGTGGACCCCGCCCGGAGGCGCCCCGCTCGAGGTCACGCTCGACTACGCGCCGCCGGGGCGGGCGCAGCTCGGCCCGGTCGGGCCGTTGCTCGAGGCGGCCGTCGCCGAGTGGCGGCGCGCCTGCGACGACCTCGGGCTGCGCGCCTGGCTGCTCTACATGCCCTGCAAGCACCGCGTCCTGCGCGGCGCCGGCCGGCTGGAGGTCGGCGACCCGGCCCTCGCCGGCTGGCGGCCGACCGACCTGCCCGCGCACGTGCGGCAGCTGTGCGCGCGCAGCGGCGTCCGCTTCGTGGACGCCACGCCGCCCCTCGTGGCCGCGGCGCGCGCCGGGCGCATGCCGTTCGTCGCGCTGTACGACAGCCACCTCGACCGGCTGGGGTCGCGCATCGTGGGCGAGCTCCTGGCGGCCGAGCTGGGCCGGGCCGGCCGCTGACCCTCAGAGCAGGGGAGACAGCAGGCGCGCGGCGCTGTCGGCGAGCCGCCGCGCGGCCGAGGCGCCGCGGGCGTCGTCGTCGGTCCACTCGTGGCTCTTCCTCAGGTCCTGCTCGAAGCGCCGCTCGAGCTGGGCCGCGAAGCCGGCGTCGCGCACCAGGGCGCCCAGCTCGAAGTTCAGCTGGAAGCTGCGGATGTCCGCGTTCGCGGACCCGACCAGTCCGATCTCGTCGTCCACCAGCAGCGTCTTGGCGTGGAGCATCGACGGCTGGAAGCGGTGGAAGCGCACGCCGGCGGGCAGCAGCGCCCGGCAGGCCGCGCGGGCCACCGAGTCGATCAGGCGCACGTCGGAGCGCTCGGGCAGCAGGACCCGCACGTCGACGCCGCGCAGCGCCGCCGTGGCCAGGGCGTACTGCAGCGGCGGGTCGGGCACGAAGTAGGCGCTGGACAGGAACACGCGGTGGCGCGCCCGGGCGATGGCCGTGGTGTAGGTGACCTGGCTCGCGTTGAACGGCTGGTCGGGGCCGCTGGGCAGGGCCGCGACCACGGCCTCCCCGCCCTCGGCGGGGCGCGGGTCGAACTCGACGTCGAGGGGCTCGTCCGTGGCGAAGGCCCAGTCCTCGGCGAAGGTGCGCGCCAGCGCGTAGGCCGCCGGGCCCTCGAGGACGAGGTGCGTGTCGTGGAAGTGGTGCAGCCCGCGGCGCCGGCCGCGCCCGGAGTACTCGTCGCCGACGTTCATCCCGCCCGTGAAGGCCACGCGGTCGTCGACGACGATCAGCTTGCGGTGGTTGCGCAGGTGCACCGCCCAGCGCTTGCGCAGCGGGTTCAGCGGCAGGAACTCGGCCACCTCGCCCCCCGCCTCGCGGATGGCCCGCAGGCGGCAGGCGTTGATCCCGATCGAGCCGACGGCGTCGTACACGAAGCGCACCTCGATCCCGGCCCGGGCGCGCTCGGCCAGCAGCTCGAGGAAGCGGCGGCCCGTGCCGTCGTTGCGGACGAGGTAGTACTCCGCCCAGATGCGCCGCTCGGCGCCCGCGAGCGCGGCCTCGATGCGCTCGAAGGCGTCCTCGCTCTCGGTCAGGAGCTCCACGCGGTTGCCGCCCGTCGGCGGCTGGCCCGTGACCCGCGTCGCCAGGGCGAAGAGCGCCTCGTCGCGCTCGGGCAGCTTCACGTCCGTGCCCAGGTTGCGCGACAGGACCGCGCGGGCCGCCTCGGCGCCGAGGACCTTGCGCGTGCGCGTGCGCGACACGCTCGGGCTCGCCATGGCGAGGTACGCGACGGCGCCGACCCCCGGGAAGGCCAGGATCGCGAAGATCCACGCCAGGGTGCGGTCGACGCCGTGGTCGCGGGACACCGCGCGCACGATCGCGAACGCGTCGAGCAGCAGCAGCGCCAGGCCCAGGGCCGGCGCCCACACGAGGAAGTCGAAGAGGCGCAGCGCGGCCATCGGGCCGCGATCCTAGCCCGCGGCGCCGGCCGGGCCGCAGCCCGATCTCCCCGCCGCGGCCCGCCAGGGACCGGCCCGCGCGCGCGTCCGGCGAGCGGCCGGCGGCGACGGGTTCCCGGCGGCCGGCCGGATGTGGTTCCATGGCCCCGTGCCCGCCCCCCCGCGCGTCCTGTTCCTGTGCACCGCGAACTCCTGCCGCAGCCAGATGGCCGAGGGCTGGCTGCGCGCGCTGGCGGGGGACCGCTACGTCGCGCTCTCGGCCGGCACGCACCCCTCGCGGGTGAACCCGCGCGCCGTGCAGGTGATGGCGGAGGTCGGCGTCGACCTGTCCGGGCACCGCTCGGAGTCGATCGACGCGCACCTCGAGGACCCGCCCGAGCTCGTCGTCACGGTCTGCGACCGGGCCGCCGAGACCTGCCCGACCCTGCCGGGCGCGACGCGCGTGCTGCACTGGCCCTTCCCCGACCCCGCCGACGCGACGGGGACCGAGGAGGAGGTCCTCGACGCTTTCCGCGCCGTGCGCGACGCCATCGGCGCGCGCCTGCGGGGCTGGCTCGAGTCCGAGCCGGCCGCCGGGAGGCCCGCCGGAGGGGGAGGCCGCGCGTGACACGGCGGGGGAGGGCGCGGGCGTGCGCGTCGGGTTCCTGATCGACGAGTGGCGGCCCGACCGCGGCGGCGCCGAGCGCGCCCTGGCGGCCTTCGCGGCGCACCTCGTCGAGCGCGGCCACGAGGTCCACGCGTTCGCGCGCGAGGCCGACCCCGCGGCGCCGGGCGAGGCCCACCTCGTGCGCGCCTCCGGGGCGACCCGCGCCAAGCGCGAGCGGCGCCTGGCCCGCGCCCTGGTCGACGCCGCGGGGGAGGCCGGGTGCGACGCGACCGTCGGCGTCCGCCACCTCGAGCGCGTCGACCTCTACTGGCCGCACGACGGCGCCCACCGCGAGACGCTACAGGCCCAGCGGCGCGCCCGCGGCCGCTCGCCCGAGCCGCGCTGGCCCGGCCGGCACCGCGCGTTCCTCGAGCTGGAGGCGCAGCTCCTCGCGGAGGGCGGCGCGCGCGTCGTCGCCTGCGTGTCGGAGCTCGTGCGCCGCGAGCTGGCCGAGCACTACCCCGCCTGCGCCGACCGCCTGCGCGCGGCGCCCAACGGCGTGGACCTGCGGCGCTTCCACCCCGACCGGCGCATGGACCGCGGCTGGCACCTGCGCGGCGCCCTGGAGGTCGACGCGCGCACGCCGCTGTTCGCCTTCGCCGGCGCCGACGGCGTGCGCAAGGGCCTGCCGACGCTGCTGGAGGCGCTGGCCGGCATGACCGGCGAGCGCTGGAAGCTCGTCGTCGCCGGCGTGCGCCACCCCGCGCGCTGGCGGCGCATCGCCCGCGCCCGCGGCCTGGACGACGGGCGCGTGCTCGTCGTCGAGCCCCAGGACGCCGCGGCGCTCTTCGCCGCCGCCGACGTCACCGTCCTGCCGACGTGGCGCGACGCCTGCGGCCTGGTCGTGCTCGAGTCCCTGGCCGCCGGCACGCCCGTCGTCACCACCGCGGCCGCCGGCGCCGCCGAGGCCGTGCGCACGCCCGCCGCCGGCACCGTCCTGCCCGAGCCCGGCGACCCCGCCGCCCTGCGCGCGGCCCTCGACGAGCAACGCGACCGCGTCGCCCGCGACACCGTCGACCGCACCGCCGTCCGCGCCTGCGTCACCGACCGCGCCCACGGGACCTGGATGGCCACCCTCGAGGCCTGCCTGCTCGAGGCCACGGGCGCGCCGGAGCCTGGCACGGGCGGTTACGGTCCCCGGGGATTCTGACAGGGAAGGTGGGCTCCCGGGTCCGTGCGGCCTCACGTGGGTCGCTCCGGCTCGCGTCGCAGGGCTGGGTCCGACCCAGCCGGTCGGCGAGTCTCATCCCCGTCTCACGTGGCGAGGAGCTCCGCGAGGCGGCGGGGAGGGACGACGAGGACGCCCTCCACGACCTCGCCGAAGAGGTGGCCGAAGTCGCGGCGGTCGCCGGTCACCAGATGGTCGCAGCCGGCGCGGATCGCGGCGCACAGGATCGGAACGTCCTTGTCCGAAAGCGTCACCGGCAGGGGGAAGATCGAGGTGGGGGCGAGCTCGAGGCGACCGAGCAGCTCCTCGAGCGTGGCGCTCCACGCCGGCCGCTTGAGCTGCACGTTTCGGCGGGCCTCCAGGGCCGCGAGGTCGCTGGTGACGACCGCCGTGTGACGCAGGGCCAGGTCGACCAGTCGCGCGAACGCGCTGTGCGGCTGGCTCGCCGAGAACAGCACGTTGGCGTCGAGGAAGATGCGCACGCCGCTCGTCGATCCGCGGTCAGTCCGGTTCCGGAAGGAGGCGCTCGATCTCCTCCTCGTCGCTGCGGAACTCGGCGATGCGTTCCTCGGTGTAGATCTCGACGGGCACGCTGACGGCGGGTCGCAGCAGGATGCCCTCGGCGGTCTGCTCGGCGATCAGCTCCTCGCCGGCCTCCAGGCCGAAGGCGCGCCGCAGCTCCGCCGGGATGGTGACGACGCCGCGCGCGCTGATGATGACGCGGGTTCTCATGGCCTGACCTCCATCGGCATTCCTGTAGGACAGAATAGCAGAGATTCTGCAGTCGGCCTCGTCTGGAACCCAAGTGTCGACGCTGCAGGCACTTGAGGCCTCGAGGGGGCCGCGACGCGGCTAGGGCGCCCGGTAGGGGCGGCGGTCGCGGTAGAGGGCGAGCCGGGCGCGGATGGCGGTGGCGGCGTCGGGCTGGGTGGCGCGCTCGGCGGCGGCGAGGGCGCGCTCGGCGAGGGAGACGGCCTCGTCGAAGCGGCCCTGCTCGGCGCGGGCGGCGGCCAGGATGTCGAGGGCGCCGGCGTTGGCGTCGCCGACGGCGTCGACGACCGCCTGGGCGTGGCGCGCGGCCTCGTCGCCGTCGCGCAGGGCGGGGTCGGGGTTGGTGGCGAGGACCTCGGCCAGCCAGAGGCGGCGGTCGCGGTCCTCGGGGAAGCGCTCGGCGTGCGCGCGCAGGTGCTCGACGGCCTCGGCCGTGCGGCCCCCGGCGAGCAGGGCGAAGGCCAGGCGCGCGCCGAGCTCGGGGCGGTCGGGCCGCGCCTCGACCAGGCGGCGGAGGGCGGGGACGGCCGCGTCGAGGTCGCCGGTGCGCTCGGCGGTGAAGGCCAGCGCGTCCAGCGCCACCAGGTCGCCCGGGTCCGCCGCCGAGGCCGCGGCGAAGCGCGCGTGCGCGGCGGGGACGTCGCCGTCGGCGAGGGCGGCGAAGCCCTCGAGCAGCGGCGCGTGGGGCGAGGCCGCGGCCGCGCCCGCGTCGGCCGCCCCGGCGCGGCGCCACAGCTCGACCGCCTCGTCGGGACGGTTCTGCTCGACGCGCAGCACCGCGGCGTTCAGCAGGGTCTCGACGTCGTCGGGCGCCAGCGCGAGGGCGCGCTCGAGGTGGCGCTCCGCCTCCGCCGGCTCGCCGTCGCCCTCGAGCAGCGCGACGGCGAGCCCGGCGTGGGCGCTCGAGCTCTCCGGCGCGAGCTCGACCGCGCGCCCGTAGGAACCGATGGCCTCGGGGCCGAGCCCCGCGTCGAGGCAGGCGCGGCCGTAGTTGACCCACGATTCGCTCGCCAGCGGCACGGCGTCGCGGATGGCGCGCCGCACCTCGAGCGGGTCCTGGCGCGGCATCAGCGTCTCGGCCGCGACCAGCCCGCCGATTGGCCCGACCACGGCCAGCCCGTGGACCAGCGCGGGCCCCGCGCCGCCGCCGGCGGTCAGGCGGCTCCACAGCGTCGTCCGCGGCGCGGCGGCGGCCTCGTCCAGCCCCAGCCCGGCGCGCGTGCGCGGCTGGCGGACCTTCCAGATGAAGCCGTCGTAGTAGTAGTGCAGGAACGTGGACGTGAACACGAACGCCAGGAGCACGGTCTGCAGCGGCGCCGCCGTGCCCTGCACGAAGAAGTAGCTCGACCCGCCGTAGGCCGCGATCCCGAGCAGGTACAGCCCGACCAGCGGCATGCGCCGCCGGAACAGGAAGTTCATGAAGCGCGTCGTGCCCTCGCCGCGCTCGACCAGGCGGCGGTTGTAGACCCACGTCAGCGCGAAGTACTGCAGGTCGTGGAAGATCTCCCAGATCGCCAGGCCGAGGATCAGGTCGCCCAGCCGCACCCACACGAACCACAGGAACGCGGTGGTCGTGACCAGCAGCACGGCCTTGACCAGGCTCGGCGGTCGCCCCGCGCGCCAGGCGAGCGCGGCGTTCGCGACCCAGCCGACCGTGGCCGCGGCGGTCAGGCCCCAGACGACCCACTGGACCCCGCGCACGACCGCGGCGGGCGCGGCGCGGCCGGTCGTCTCGGCCGCCACGGCCAGCAGGTTGTGCGTGTACTCCGGGCTCGCGAGCACGATCGAGGCGAACCCGCCCAGGGACACCGCCCAGTCCAGGCGCGCGGTGCGCGCGTCGACCGAGCCGGCCCGCGCGTCGTAGATCCGCAGGAACCCGAAGTGCTGCATCATGACGTGCCAGATGGACCAGGCCATCAGCAGCAGCGCCATGCCGCGCAGGTCGTGCAGCCCGTAGGCGACGAACACGGCGAACACGAGCGGGGGCGCCAGCAGGAAGCGCCAGCGGAAGCGGCGGAACAGCTCGGCGTCGCCGTAGGCGCGCAGGAACCCCGGCAGGTGGTGCCCCATCGACGAGAACGACATCACCACCAGGTAGATGCCGAAGGACGGGTAGACCTGCGACAGCGGCAGCATGGCCGCCAGGATCACGAGCGGCGAGGCGACGAAGAACGCGAGGTCGAACGGCGCCGAGACGATCCACGGGGAGCGCCGGGCCGGGGAGGCAGCTGCGCTCGGGGTCGCCACGCGGGGGAGGGGTGGCCGCGGACGCGGGTCAGTGCGGCTCGTTCGGCCCGAAGACCTTCACGATGAACATGTCCATCAGGAGGTCCGCGTAGGGGGGCACGAGCTCCTCGAAGCCGGTGGCGCCGTAGGCCAGGTGGCTGGGGATGTCGAGCCGCACGCGCGAGCCCTCGCGCAGCCCGACCAGGGCGCGCTGGACCGCGGGGATGGCGTCGCCGATGCCGGGCTCGTGGTGGTAGGGCGCGCCCATGTCGTAGGTCGACTGGATCAGCTTCTCGCCGTCCTTCAGGAACAGCTCGAAGTGGATGTCGACGTGGACGCCCTCCTCGACGACGGGGCCGGAGCCCTCCTCGAAGACCTGGATCGTCAGGCCCTCGCCGAGGTCGACGACCTCGACCGCCGCGCCGCCCGAGCCGGCGCCGGAGCCGGACGAGGAGCCCTCGGAGACCGCCGAGTCCGAGCAGCCGAGGGCGATCAGGGGAAGCGCGAGGGAGAGGGTCAGCGGGGCACGCATGGCGTCGTGGGGGTGTCTGGGAGTCCGCGGCGGGGGGCGAAAGGCGGCGAATTGTAGCTCGCGAGGGGGGCCGGAGAGGGGGCGGGCGCCGGGGAAACGGGCACCCTAGAATCCGCGCCGTGCTCCGGCGCCTGCTCATCCTCGGGGGCCTGCTCCTGCTCGTCGGGCTGGCGGCCCTGGCCCTCGCCGGCCGGGCCCTGGTGCGCTCCGGGCGCCCCCAGCGGTCCGGCGAGGCGCCCCTGGCCGGCCTGGAGGCGCCCGCGAGCGTCCGCTTCGACGCCTGGGGGGTCCCGCACGTGATCGCGGGCTCGGGGCGGGACGCGGCCGCCGCCGTGGGCTGGCTGCACGCCAACGACCGCATGGCGCAGCTCGAGCTCAGCCGGCGCGCGGCGGCGGGGCGGCTCTCGGAGGTGCTCGGCGCCGCGACCCTCGACCTCGACCGGCGCTTCCGCACCCTGCGCCTCGCCGCGGCGGCCCGGGCGCACCTCGACGCGCTGGGGGAGGAGAGCCGCGCCTGGCTCGAGGCCTACGCCGCCGGGGTCAACGCCTGGCTGGCCGCCCGGGCCGACGACCTGCCCCCCGAGCTGCGCGCCCTGGGGGTCGAGCCCGAGCCGTGGACGCCGGCCGACAGCCTCGGCGTCGGCATGCTGCTCATGGCGGACCTCTCGTTCCTCGAGTGGCGCATGGACGAGAAGCGCTACGGCTGGTGGCGCGCGCTGGGCCCCGAGCGCGCGCGCGAGCTCGCCGGCGCGCCGGCGATGGAGCTGGCCCCGGCGCTGGCCGAGCGCGCGGCCGAGACCGACCCGGCCCGGGAGCCCGGGGCCCGATCCGGTGCGGGGGCGTCGACCGACGCCGGC
>JAUIDW010000523.1 GCA_030428395.1 bacterium
GTCGTCGCGCCGCGCGCTGCGCGCGTCGGCGGCGGAGCGCCCGGCCAGGCGCCAGGCGCCCAGCGCGAGCAGGGCGAACACGGCCACGGCCGCGGCGGCGGCCAGGCCGGGGCCGCGCAGCCGGCGCAGCGTGCGCGCGGCGGACCCCGCGCGGCGCGCGCGCACGGGGCGGTGCTCCAGCGCGCGGCGCAGGTCGTCGGCCAGCTCGTCGGCGTCGCGGTAGCGGGCGCCCGGGGCGCGCTCGATGGCCTTGGCCAGCACGCGCTCGAGGTCGCGGTCGAGGTGCGGGGCCACGCGGCGGAGCGGCACGGGCTCGGCCGTCTCGAGTGACCGCGCCAGCTGCGGCAGGTTCTCGCCGCGCGGCTCGCACGGGTGGTGGCCGGTCAGCAGCTCGAACCCCAGCACGCCGAGGGCGTACACGTCCGTCCACGGACCGATCGTCCCGCGCCCGGCGCCCGCCTGCTCCGGGCTCATGTACCGCATGGTGCCCACGACCTCGCCCGACGCGGTGCCGGGCGCGGAGTCGCTCAGGTCGACCTCGGCGGCGCGCGCGACGCCGAAGTCGATCACCTTGGGGTGGCCGTCGGCGCCGACGAGCACGTTGGCCGGCTTCAGGTCGCGGTGCACGACGCCGGCGGCGTGGGCGTGCCCGACTGCGGCGCAGGTGTCGGCCAGGAGGCGCACGCGCTCCTGGTCGGAGAGGTTGCGGCGCTCGGCGTGCTCGAGCAGCGACGCGGCGCCGTCGATGAACTCCATCGCGAACCACGGCAGCCCGCTCCAGGGCCCGCAGTCGGTGCCCAGCGTGCCCGCGTCGTAGATCTCGGCGATGCCGGGGTGGCGCAGCACGCCCAGCAGCTCCTCCTCGAGTCGGAAGCGCCGCACGCTGCGCGGCGACAGCACGTCCGCCCGCAGGATCTTCACGGCCACCTTGCGGCGCGGCGCGTCCTGGACGGCCGCGAACACCGCGCCCATGCCGCCGGTGTCCAGGACGGACTCCAGCGTGAACGAGCCGACGCGTACGCCGGCGAGCTGGTCGTGCATCATCCGGCGCAGCGCGGTGGCGACGTCGGCGGCGTCCGGCGGCTCGAGGAAGCCGGACGTGGACGACGGCGAGCTCACGGGGCGTCCCCGGGGGGCTCGACGCGCGCGCGGATCCAGTCCCGCGCGCGCCGCCAGTCGCGCTTCACCGTGGCCGTCGAGACGTCGAGGAGCAGGGCGACCTGCTCGAAGGGGCGGCCGCCGAAGAAGTGCAGCTCGACGATCTCCGCCTGGCGGGGCTCGCGCCGGGCGAGCTCGGTCAGCGCCTCGTCCAGCGCCAGCAGGTCGACGCGCCGGGCGTAGAGGTCCACGAACGCGTCGAGGGGCGACGCCGCGGCGTGTCCGGCCAGGGCGTCGGGGTCCTGGCGCTTGCACCTCCCGCGGCGGCGCGCGTGGTCGACGAGCACCGAGCGCATGGTGCGCGCCGCGGAGCGCGCGAAGTGCGTCTCGCTCCGCCAGCTCTCCGCGCCGTCCTCCCGCGACCGCGCCATGCGCAGCCATGCCTCGTGCACCAGCGCGGTCGGCTGCAGGGTGTGGTCGGCGCCCTGGCGCCGCATGTGCTCCTCGGCGATCCGGTGCAGCTCGCGATACACCTGCGGGAGCAGGGCGTGGGCGTCGCGCGCGCCCTCCCGGTCCGACCCCTCGTCGACCATGTTCGCATGGTGGGGGCGGGTGGCGCCTGCGCGCAACCCCCGCCGGCGCCGCGCCCCCGGCCACCGCGCCGGCCCGCGGACCGCGCCCGCGGCTTTTCGCGGATTCGATGACCCCCGGGCGCGGCGCTTCGCGTGGGAAGGGACGCCGCCGGGTGCGTCCCGACCGCCCCCGCGGCCCACCGATCGGCGCGCGCCTCTTCATCCAGCCGTGGCGCGCGTCCGGCCCGGGACGGAGCGCTTGCGCTCCGTCCCGGCCTTTTCACTGGATCGGAGCGCTCGCGCTCCGTCCCGGCCCTTTCACCGGATCGGAGCGCTTGCGCTCC
>JAUIDW010000172.1 GCA_030428395.1 bacterium
CGAGATCTTCTCGCGCATGACCGCCGGCCACCTCCCGCGCGCCCTGGGCGCCCTCGGCTTCCTCGCGGTGCTGGCCGCGGTCATGTCCACGCTGGACGCGCAGATCCTCACGCTGTCCTCGATGCTCGTGCGCGACGTGCTCGACCCCCTGCGCGGCGGCGCCGCCCCCCGCGGCACCCCCGAGGCCCGCCGCGAGGTCGTCGTCGGCCGCCTGTTCGGCCTGGCCGTCGCCGCGCTCGTGTTCGCCCTGGCGCTCGTCTGGCACGACTCGGTGTTCGCCATCTCGCGCAAGGCCTTCGAGGGCTACGTCACGCTCGTCCCGGCCCTGTTCCTGGGCGTCCGCTGGCGCCGCTTCACCGCGCGGGGCGCGATCGCGTCGATCGTGCTGGGCAACCTGGTCCTGGCGGTCGGCTGGATGGGGCGCCTGCCGACCCTCGGCTTCCTGCCGGTGTTCTGGGCCTTCGTCGTCGCCTGCGCCGCTGGCGTCGCCGCGTCCCTCCTCGGCCCCCCGCCCCCGCGCGAGGCGACCGCACGCGCCTTCGGACCCGCGCCGCCTCGCGCCGGAGCCGCGATCGCCGGGCAGCGGTAGACGAGGAGCGCGGTGGAGGAGGAGCGCGGTGGACGAGGAGCGCGGTGGACGAGGAGCGCGGTGGACGAGGAGAGCGGGCCGGAGAGCGCAGGCGGGGGCGCTGCACGGATTCGCGAAGCGATCGGAAACCCGCGCGGCCCGGCCCGGTCCACCCCCCGGGGGCGGGGGCCCGGCCCCCGTCGTCGCGGTATGCTCCCGCGATGCTCTCCCGACTCCTCCTGTCCCTCGCCGGCCCCGCGCTGGCGCTGCTCTTCGTGCTCGGGCTCGGTGGCTGCGCGCTGCTGCCCGGGCGCGGGCCCGTGCGGCGGATCGTCGACGCCGCGAGCGACGCCGAGCTGACGGTCCCGCAGCTCGTCGGGGAGCTCGCGACGGCGGACGTCGTGTTCCTCGGCGAGGTCCACGACAGCGCGCCGGCGCACGCCCTGCAGCTCGAGGTGACGCGCGCGCTCGCCGAGGAGCGCGGGGGGGTGGTGCTGTCCCTCGAGATGTTCGAGCGGGACGTGCAGGCCGACCTCGACGCCTACCTGGCGGGGGCGCTGGACGAGGAGGCGTTCCTGGACGTCGCGCGGCCCTGGAAGGACTACGCGGACGCGTACCGGCCGGCGGTCGAGGAGGCGCGCGCGCGGGGCTGGCCCGTGGTGGCGGCCTGCCTGCCCCGGGACCTGGCGATGCGGATCGCGGCGGAGGGGCTGGAGGCCGTGGCGGGGGACGAGTACCTGCCCCGCAGCGTGACGGCGGAGCCCGGGCCGTACCGCGACCGCTTCGAAGAGGCCATGGGCGAGCACGACGGCTTCGAGGAGGGCCAGCTCGACCGCTGGTTCGCGTCGCAGTGCGCGAAGGACGACGCCATGGCGGAGGCCATCGCGGACGCGGTCGCGCGCCGCGGCGAGGGGGGGCCGCCGGTCGTCCACTGGTGCGGTCGGTTCCACTCCGACTTCGGGCTCGGGACCGTCTCGCGCCTGCGCGCGCGCCGCCCCGACCTCGAGATCGCGGTCGTGACGACCGTGCGCCGGCGCAGCACGCTCGACCCGCTCGAGGGCGAGGACCGCGAGCGCGCCGCCCACGCCTTCCTGGTCCGGCGCTAGGGGTCCGCACGGCGCGCCCGGCGCGAAAGGCGGGGAACCGGGTTCCCAAGGACCGAACGCGGGGACCGACCGCGGGAGCCGCCGGCCGCTCGCAGGCCGTCGGGACGCCCGGCGCGCGGGCCCGGCCACCCGGGGGCCCGGGCCGCGGCGCGGTCCGCGTCCGCCCCGCGCGCGCCCGTTCGAGCATCGCCCGATCCGCTCCGAGGAGCCCTCCGCACGGAAAGGTCCCCCATGGTCGTCCTCCGCTCCGCCGCCGTTCTCGTCGCCTCCGCGCCGCTGCTCGTTCCCTCCCCGGCCCCCGCGGCGCGGGGCCTCGCCCCGGCGGGGGAGGAGGTGCTCGTCGTCACCGGCGTCACGCTGATCGACGGGACCGGCGCCGGGGCCCGGGAGGACGTCACGCTCGAGGTGCGCGGAGGCCGCCTCGTCCGCGTCGTCGCGGGCGAGTTGCCGGAGGTCCCCGCCGGCGCCCGGGTGCTCCCGGGGGCGGGGCGCTTCGCGGTCCCGGGGCTCTTCGACGTGCACACGCACCTGGCGACCGACCCGGGCGCTCCCGACCACGCCGCGGCCGTCGAGCGCCAGCTGCGGGAACTGCTCGGGCGCGGGGTCACCGACGTCCGCGACATGGGCGGCGACGGCCGCGTGCTGGCCGAGCTCGCGCGGCGCACCGCGAGCGGCGACCTGCCCGGCCCGGACGTGCACTTCGCGGCGATCCTGGCCGGCCCGGAATACTTCGGCGACCGCCGCATCCTGGCCGCCTCGCGCGGCGTCGAGCCGGGGACGGCGCCGTGGGCCCACGCGGTCACCGACGAGACCGACCTGGCGGAGCTGATGGCCGCCGTGCGCGAGCTGGGAGCGCGCGGCGTGAAGCTCTACGCCGACCTCGGGCCGGAGCTCACGGGTCGCGTCGCCCGCGCGGCCCGCGAGGCGGAGCTGGGCGTGTGGGCGCACTGGGTCGTGGCGCCCGGCCGGACGCGCGCCCTGGACGTGGTGCGGGCCGACGTCGAGGTCGTGTCCCACGCCTTCATGCCGATGCACGACGCCACGCCGGAGCAGCGCGTGTCCTCCGCCGCGGTGCTCGAGGCCGCGGGGGGCGAGCGGCTGCTCGACGAGATGCGCGCGCGCGGGACGATCCTGGACGCGACGCTCGTCGCCGCCTCCGGGCTGCGCGCGCCGCCGGACTGGGTCTCGCCCGCCGCGTGCGCGGCCGACGTCGTGCGCGCGGCGCGGGCGGCCGGCGTCGAGGTCGCCACCGGCAGCGACCACCCGGGGGACGGCGAGCTGCCGGGGATCCACCTGGAGTACGCGCTGCTCGCCGGGGACGCCGGGCTCGCGCCGGGCGAGGTGCTGGAGTCCGCCACGCGCGTCAGCGCGCGCGCCGTGGGCGTGGAGACGAGCCGCGGGACGCTCGAGGTCGGCAAGCACGCGACCCTGCTGCTGCTCGACGCCGACCCGCGCGAGTCCGTGCGTGCGCTGGCCGAGCCCGCCTTCGTGGTGAAGCGCGGCGTGGTGTACGCCGGCCCGGCCCTGCGAGACCCCGCGGCGGACGCGACGCCGCTGGAGTCGTTCTAGATCCCGCCGCGCGGCTACGTGGGGGCCGCGGCCGGCTCGTCGGCGGACCACACGACGTTGTAGAGCGTGTCGCGCTCGACCGGGACGCGGCCGGCGTCCTCGATGGCCTCGATCAGCTCGTCGCGCGGCGTTCGCTGCGGCGTGGTCGCGCCGGCGTCGTGGTAGATGCGCTCCTCGACCACCGTGCCGTCGACGTCGTCGGCGCCGTAGGACAGGCAGAGCTGGGCCATGCCGAGCTCCATCAGGATCCAGTACGCCTTCACGTGGGGCACGTTGTCGAGCAGCAGGCGCGCGACGGCGATCTCGCGCAGCTCGTCGACGGCGGTGGGGCCGGGCAGGTGGGCCCACTCGGTGTTCTGCGGGTGGAAGGACAGCGGGATGTACGTCTGGAACCCGCCGGTCTCGTCCTGCAGACGGCGCAGGCGGTCGAGGTGGTCGACGCGCTCCTCGATCGTCTCGACGTGGCCGTGCAGCATCGTGCAGTTCGTGCGGAGGCCCGCGCGGTGCACCGTGCGCGCGGTCTCGAGCCACGCGTCGCCCGACTGCTTCAGCTTGTAGCCCTCCTGATGCACGCGGTCGGCGAACACCTCGGCGCCGCCGCCGGGGCACGAGTCGAGGCCGGCCTCGACCAGCTCGGGCAGCACCTCGGCCAGGGGCCGCTTCGCGGTCTTCGCGATCTGGTCCAGCTCGACCATCGTGAAGGCCTTCACGTGGATGTCCGGCCGCGCGGCCTTCACCGCCCGCAGGATGTCGAGGTAGTAGCCGTACTCCAGCTTCGGCCACACGCCGGCGACCATGTGGACCTCGGTCACCGGCTCGTGCAGGTGGGCGCGGATCTTGTCGCCGACCTCCTCGGGCGACATCACGTAGGCGCCGTCCTGGCCCGGCAGGCGCTGGAAGGCGCAGAACCGGCAGAGCTTGTTGCAGAGGTTGGTGTAGTTGACGTGCTGGTTGACGTTGAAGTACGTGCGGTCGCCGTGCAGGTGCTCGCGCACGGCGCCCGCCAGCGCGCCGACGACGTGCAGCTCGGGCGTGCGGTACAGCGTCGCGCCGTCGTCGAGCGACAGGCGCTCGCCCGCGGCGACCTTGTCGGCGATCGCGCCCAGGCCCGCGGCGCGGGCGCCGGCGACCACGTGCGGCTCGAGCGCGATCACGGCGTCGCCTCCGCGGCCGCGCGCCTCCACGCCGGCGGCCGGGCGTCCTCGCGCCGGGCCGGGCCGCGCGCGGAGTCGGGGCCGGCGAAGCGCTCGTCCACGATCCCGTACCACGAGTTGCGCTGCAGCGGCGTGAAGCCCGCGGCCGAGATCATGCGCTCGATCGTCTGGATGGACTCCAGGTGGAAGCAGCCCGCGGCGCTGACCACGTTCTCCTCCAGCATGGTGCCGCCGAAGTCGTTGCAGCCGTAGCGCAGCGACGCCTGGGCGATCTTCATGCCCTGGGTCACGTAGCTGGTCTGCATGTTGTCGAAGTTGTCGAGGAAGATACGCGCGATCGACTGCACGCGCAGGTACACGGCGTGGGTCGTGCGGCGCGGGTACTTCTGCTCCTCGGGGACGCCGTCGGGTTGCATGTTCCAGGAGGCGAAGGCGGTGAAGCCGCCCGTCTCGTCCTGCAGGTCGCGCAGGCGCGCGAGGTGCTCGATGCGCTCGGCCGGCGTCTCCACGTGGCCGAACATCATCGTGGCCGAGCTGCGCAGGCCCGCCTCGTGGACCTTGCGGTGCACGTCGAGCCAGCGGTCCGTCTTCGTCTTCTTCGGCGCGATGATCTTGCGCACGCGCTCGACCAGGATCTCGGCCCCCGCGCCGGGGACGCTGCCGAGGCCGGCGTCGGCGAGGTCGCGGATCACCTCCTCGACGGGGCGCTTGTCGAGCTTGGCCAGGTGGTCCAGCTCCGGCGCGGACAGCGCGTGCGCGTTGACCTGCGGGAAGTGCTCGCGCAGGTCCGCGATCAGCTCGCACCACCACGCCGTCTTCAGGTAGGGGTGGTGGCCGCCCTGCATCAGGATCTGCCGCCCGCCCAGCTCGGCGGTCTCGCCGACCTTGCGGTGGAGCTCCTCGCGCGGCAGCACGTAGGCCTCGGCGTGGTCGGGGCGGCGGTAGAACGCGCAGAACCCGCAGTCGGTGATGCAGACGTTCGTCGGGTTGACGTTGCGGTCGACGATGTACGTCACGGCGGCGCGGCCGTCCGGGCCCGGGGGGTGCAGGCGGCGGCGCACGGCGTCGGCCAGCTCGCCCAGGGTCAGGAGGTCCGCGCGGTCGTGCAGGGTCAGGGCCTGCGCGGGGGAGATGCGCTCGCCGGCGAGCACCCGCTCGGCGATGGCGCGCACCTCCGGGTCGCGGCGCCCGGCGCCGGCCCGGGGGGCGCGCCAGCGGTCGCTCGCGGGGGTCGTGCTCGTCGTGGGCATGGCACGGCAGAGTAAACCCGAATCGCGGCCCCTGAACCCGCCCGCCGGGGGCAAACCCGGCGGATCCGGGATCGGGTGCCGGATCGAACCCCGCCGCGCGTCCGCGTGTCGCTAGGGTCGGGGGCTCCTCCTCCGGCCGACCCGGCCCCCGCCCGATCCCCGCTCCACCCCTGCCCGAGCCGTGCTCGAGGACCCCCGCCCGTGATCGTCGAACTCCTCGCCGTCGCCTGCCTGTCGCCCGCGCCCCACCAGGACCCGCCGCCCCCGCCTCCGCCGTCGGGGGATCCCGCGTCCGTCCCGTCCCCGGGCGACCCGTGCGCGGTCGCCGACGAGGTCTCGGCGCGCCTGGAGTCCTGGCGCGCGGCGGAGGCAGCGTGGGAGGAGCGGGTGCGGGCCGCGCGGGGGGACGAGCGCCGCGCGCTGCGCGACGCCGACCCCGCCCTCGAGTTCGCGGCGTCGTTCGAGGAGCTCGCGAGCGCCGGGGACGGCCGCGCCCGGCTGTGGCTCGCGCGGCACGTCGACCGGCTCGACCTCGGGCTCTCGGAGCGCCGCGCGCGTGCGGTCGAGCTGTGGGAGCGCGTCGTCGGGTCCCACGCGGAGTGCGCCTGGCTCGCCGACGCGCTGCCCGACCTCGCCGGGAGCCACCGGGCGCTCGGCGCGGACCGCGTGCGCCGGCTGCTGCGCGCGGTGGCGGGGGGCCCGGGCGACGCCGACCTGCGCGCGCGCGCCGGGTGGGAGCTGGCGCGCCTGGTCGAGCGGACGGACGGCGACGACGCGGCCCTCGGGCTCTACGCGGACCTCGTCGCCGAGTTCCCCGGCACCGAGGCCGCCGCCGCGGCCGAGGAGCGCCGCTACGTGCTCGCCAACCTGCGGGTCGGGCGCACCGCCCCGGACTTCGAGGCCCAGGACGTCGACGGCGCGCCGATCCGGCTGTCCGACCACCGCGGCGAGGTCGTCGTGATCGACTTCTGGGGGCTGTGGTGCAAGCCCTGCGTGGCGGAGCTGCCGCACCTCGCCGCGCTGTGGGAGCGCCACCGCGACGGGCCCTTCGTCGTGCTCGGCATCGACACCGACGAGGACCCCGACCGGTTCCGGCGGCGCGCGCCGGAGCTCGGCGTGACGTGGCCCAACGTATTCCAGGGCGGCCTCGCCGGACCGGTCACCGAGGCGTACCGGGTGCGCTCGTTCCCGACGATCTTCGTGCTGGACGACGAGGGGGTGATCCGCCACGTCGGCCTGCGCGGGGCGGCGCTCGAGCGCGCGGTGGACGCCCTCGTGGAGGAGCTCGCGGCCGCGCGCGCGGCCGGGGTGGCGCGCTGAGGGTCCCCCGCGCCGCGGTCCGCCCGCGCGGCGTCCCTCCGGCCCGAACGGCGCTCAGGATGCGGTGGATGCCGGTCCGACCTCCGGGCTAGACTCCGCGCCCTCGCCGCCCCCTCTCCCGCGCCGGAGCCCCCATGTCGAAGACGAAGTCGCCGCCCCTGATGGAGAAGATCGTCTCCCTGTGCAAGCGCAGGGGGTTCGTGTTCCAGGCCTCCGAGATCTACGGGGGCATCGGCAACACCTACGACTACGGGCCGCTCGGCGTCGAGCTGCTGCGCCGGGTCAAGGACGCCTGGTGGCGCGACGTCGTGACGGCGCGCGACGACGTGGTGGGGCTGGACTCGGCCATCATCCAGAACCCGGCGGTCTGGAAGACCTCCGGCCACGTCGACGGGTTCAGCGACCCGATGGTCGACTGCAAGACGTGCAAGGCGCGCTTCCGGGCGGACAAGCTCGAGGACGCCCGGTGCCCCGAGAAGCCCTCCAAGCACCCCGGCGAGTGCCACGGCGAGCTGACCGAGCCGCGCTCGTTCAACCTGATGTTCAAGACGCACGTCGGGGCCATGGAGGACTCCGGCAGCGTCGCCTACCTGCGCCCGGAGACCGCGCAGGGCATCTTCCTGAACTTCGCGAACGTGCTCAGCGCCTCGCGCCTGAAGCCGCCCTTCGGCATCGCGCAGATCGGCAAGTCGTTCCGCAACGAGATCACGCCCGGCAACTTCGTGTTCCGCACGCGCGAGTTCGAGCAGGCCGAGATGGAGTTCTTCGTGCCGCCGGCCGAGAACGACCGCTGGTACGAGTACTGGAAGCAGGAGCGCTTCGACTGGTACGTGCGCCTCGGCATCGATCCCGCGAAGCTGCGCATGCGCGAGCACGAGGCGGAGGAGCTCGCGCACTACTCCACCGGCACGTCGGACGTCGAGTACGAGTACCCCTTCGGCTGGGGCGAGCTCGAGGGCATCGCCTGCCGCACGGACTTCGACCTGAAGCGCCACGCCGAGGCCTCCGGGGTGCGGCTCGAGTACTTCGACCCGCAGACCAAGGAGCACTACGTGCCCTACGTCATCGAGCCGGCGGGCGGCATCAACCGCATGGCGCTGACGTTCCTGATCGACGCGTACCGCGAGGAGGAGCTCGAGAAGGAGACGCGCGTCGTCCTGCGCTTCCACCCGAGCATCGCGCCCATCACGGCCGCCGTCTTCCCGCTGGTCAAGAAGGACGGGATGCCGGAGCGGGCGCACGAGATCGAGCGCGACCTGCGGCTCGCGGGGATGTCGACCTTCTACGACGAGAAGGCCGCCATCGGGCGCCGCTACCGCCGCCAGGACGAGGTCGGCACGCCGTTCTGCATCACGGTCGACGGCGACACGCTGAGCGACGGCGTCGTGACCGTGCGCGACCGCGACTCGATGGAGCAGGAGCGCGTCCCGGCGGCGGAGCTGTCCGGATACCTGCTGGAACGCGTCCGCACCTGGAAGCGCGCCTGAGGCGCGCGGCGCTCCGCGGCCGGCCCGACGGCAGGGGGCGACCCGGGCCGCGCGCGGACCCCGGTTCGGTGGGCCGATCCTGCCCCCGGCGGCGCGCGTCGGGCAGGATGCGGGCGAGGCCGCGGCTCGCGGACCGGGCCCGCGCCGGCTCCGGCGCGCGGCACGGGATTCGCATTCCGCGCGGCCCCGTCCCGACCCACGAGGGCGATGGACGAGGGCGACCCTCGAGCACGACCCGCGACCCCGACACGCACGACCCCCAGGGAGGACCCGTCATGACCGCACGCACCCTGCTCGCAGCCGCCGGGCTGCTGTTGCTGCCCGTCGCCGAGCTCGGCTACCGCGCCGAGCCCGGGACGCGGCTGACCCGCACCTTCGCCGAGCGCACCCGCTGGGAGCTCGTGGACGCCGTCGAGCGCGTCGGCGGCGAGGAGCGCCCCGTGGAGCTCCCGAGCGTCGCCGCCGAGCTCGAGCGCGTGCTGCGCGTGATCGACGAGGTGCGCGCGGTGGACGGCGGGCGCCCGACGGCGCTCGTGCGCGCGTTCGAGGACGCGCGCCTGGAGGGCGTCGTGGGCATCGAGGTCTCCGGCTACGGGGAGGAGTCGTACGAGCTCGAGCAGTCCTCGACGCTCGAGGGCCAGCGCATCGCCGTCGCCTGGGACGGGGACGACGAGGAGTACGCGGCCGAGACCGAGGGCGGCGGGTCCTTCGCGGGCCTCGAGGTGCTCGACCACGACCTCGACCTGCTGTTCCTGCTGCCCGACGGGGAGGTCGAGGAGGGGGACTCGTGGACCGTCGAGGGCGACGTGCTGCGCTCGCTCGTGGCGCCGGGTGGCCAGCTCGGGCTGGTGTTCACGAGCCCGCCCGAGGGCGACTTCGAGCTGCTCGAGCCGCTGCAGGTCGCGTGCGCGTCCCTGCTGACGGCCGCCGAGGCCGCGGGCGAGGTCGACGGCGAGCTCGAGGTCACGTGGGCGGAGACCGTCGAGGTCGACGGGGAGCGCCGGGCGCTCCTGGAGCTCGAGCTGGAGGTGACGCTGTCGCGCGACCTCGGCGAGCGGGTCGGCGAGGTGCTGGGCGGCGCGGTGACCCTGCCGCCCGGGCTGCGCCTCGCGTCCGACTGGGAGCTGGAGGGCGAGGGCGTGTGCGCCTGGAGCCTCGACGCGGGCACGGCGCGCTCGCTCCGCCTGGAGCTCGACACGACCCTCGCGGCCGCCGTCACCCTGTCCGCGTACGGGACGGAGATGGAGAGCGAGTACGCCCTGGAGGGCACCACGGTGCTCGATTTCGCCTTCGAGGCCGACTAGGGCTCGCCGGCTGCGCTACCTTGCCGCTCCCCCGGCGGGCGCCGCTCGGCCCCGCCGGATTCACGGCCCCCGCGGGCCCCAACCGCCTCGACCCCCATGCTGACTCGATCCCTCGTCGCCCCCTCGACCGCCGCGTGCGCCCTGCTCCTGGCCCTCACTCCGCCGGCCGCGGAGCTCTCGTTCCACCCCGAGGAGGGCCGCTCGCTCACCAAGACGTTCGCGGGCGCCATGGCCATGGACCTGGACGAGCTCTCGCTGCTCGTCGACGGCCAGGACCTCGGCGCGATGATGGGCGACATGTCCTTCCGCCTCACGACGGACTGGACGTACGTCGTCTCCGACGAGTACGTCGCTTTGGCGGAGGGGCGCCCGGCGAAGCTGCAGCGCACCTTCGACGAGCTGACCCAGGAGCAGGAGGTCAGCATGGACATCGCCGCCGCGGAGATGTCGGACACCCAGAGCTCCGCGTCGGCCAGCGACCTCGAGGGCCTGTCGGTCCTGTTCACGTGGAACGCCGACAGCGAGGAGTACGACGTGGCCTTCGCCGACGGCGACGGGGACACCGACCTGCTCGACGGCCTCGAGGAGGACATGGACCTGCGCGCCCTGCTCCCCGACGGCGAGGTGTCCGAGGGCGACTCCTGGGAGCTCGACGCCGAGAGCCTGGCGAGCCTCGCCATGCCCGGCGGCAACCTGAAGCTCATCCCCGACGACGCCGACGAGGAGTCGATGGAGGAGTTCGAGGAGATGTTCGAGGAGCTCGGCGAGGAGTTCGGCGAGCTGTTCGAGGAGAGCCTCGACGGGGACTCCACCGCCACGTTCACCGGGACGCGCGAGGTGGACGGCAAGACGGTGGGCGTCGTCGCCCTCGAGCTCGACGTGTCGATGAGCGTGGACCTGACCGACGTGCTCTACGACGTGATCGACGAGCTGATGGCCGAGAACGGCGCGCCCGAGGGGCTCGAGATCGACCTCGGCGCGGCCCAGCTCGACGCCTCGTTCACCGGCACCGGCGAGCTGCTCTGGGACATGGGCGCCGGCCTGGTCCACGCGCTGGAGCTCTCCGGCGAGATGGAGGTGTCGATGGACATCGCCGTCGACGTCGACGCCGAGGGCGAGGCCCACACCCTGGAGGCCTTCTTCGCGATGGTCGGCGACCTGAAGAGCTCGGTCGCCGCCGAGTAGGCGCGGACGCTCAGCCGCGCACGGCCTGGCCCAGCAGCTCGCGGGCCAGGCTGCGGGCCTTCACGACGCACATGTCCGAGTTGTCGTACTCGTAGCGTCCGAAGCGCCCCAGCGGGACGATGCCCGCCTCGTCCAGCCACGCGAGCACGCGCGCGCGGCGCGGCTCGAAGTCGAGGTCG
>JAUIDW010000524.1 GCA_030428395.1 bacterium
GCGGGCCCGGCGCCCACTACGGCGACGTCTTCCGCGTCACCGCGACCGTCGCCATCCTCGGCTACTCGACCGCGTACATCCCGACGTCGATCTGGAAGGGCCTGAGCTGGACGACCACGCTCAAGTTCGCCGTCGACGGCGTCGTGTACGGCCTGCTGACCGGCGGCGCCTTCGGCTGGCTGTGGCCCAGCGCGTAGTGAAGCGCCGCGGCGTCACGCGCTGGCCCGCGGCGATCCTCCTGGCCCTGCTGCTCCTGCTGCAGGTCGCCAGCGTTCCGTTCTACGCGGGCTGGAGCTGGACCGGCGGCAAGTGGCGCCTCGAGCACGGCCGCCTGACCATCCAGCGCTCCGACGTGCTCCGCCCCAAGGGCCCCTGGGTCGACCTCAACACCGAGGGCCTCCGCTGGACCCCCGCGGCCCGCGTCCACGCCGCCGACGACTGGACCGTCACGATCCCGCTCTGGTGTCTGTACGTCCCCGCCGCGCTGTGGACGATGTGGGCCTGGCGCGGCCGACCGGCCTGAGGAGCTCGCGGCGGAACCGACGGCCCACGGAGAGCCAGTCGACCGGCCTCTCGATCAGGTCGGGGCGGCGGTCGTGTCGGACGCCGCCCCTCGGCCCGCACCATGCAGCGGCGACGGTGAGCTCGACGCCCACCGTCGCCGCTGGCTTGCCTCGCCCGGATCAGTGCCCGACCGTCGACGGACCTCTGAAGGAGTCGATCGTCACGGAGCCGGCCGGGTCGAGCATCGAGGTCTCGGAAGAACTCCCGGCCTTGATGACGACGCGACCCCCGGGGTTCGTGGCCTGAACAGCCTCCGCCACGGTATCGAAGGGGGCTTGATAGGTTCCCGATTCGGCACCCGAGTGCCCGAAGTCGACCCAGGTGACCTGCAGGCCCGGCGCCGCGATCAGCCACGGGCGCAGGTTCACCAGCGTGGACAGCGCACGGTTTCGCTGCCCCGCGGTGAAGGTGCTGAGGCACGCCTCCGGCGAGTAGGACATGAAGTTCGAGGGGTCCGGGTCGAAGGGCTGGCCGCAGCGCGTCCAGCCGCCCACGTACTGGCAAGCTCCGTTCACGTCGCCCGAGAGGTTCGGATCCGCCGGCGTATCGCACAGGAGGTCCCCGGCGGCCCCGCAGTTGGAGCCGTCGGGACACTCCAGGCCGAAGGCCGTCTCGTGCGTGTGGAACAGGTCGAAGTAGTGTCCGAACTCGTGCACGAGGATCGAGTTGCTGCCCGTCGCCGACGTGCACGCGTTGGCCATAACGATCCCCTGAACCGGCGAGGTCGTGAACGAGGAGATCCCGCACAGGCCCTGCGTCGCAGTCGCCAGGTTCTGCGTGTAGTAGACGTTGATCGTTCCAGGCACGACGTTCGTGCTACGCAGGGCATCGATCTCCTGGAGGGAATCGATCCCGAAGTAGAACGCGTCGCTGTCGATGAAGTCGACGGGCCCCTGCTGAACGAACTGGATGCCGGTAGCCAGGAACGCGGCGTTCACGCTCGACATCCCGGCGTTCAGCGTCGCGAGCCCCACACCGCCGGAGCCATTGGTCCGTCGCACCACGTGAAGCGTGACGGGCACGCTGAACACGTACTCCGGCCACACCTGGGGGTCGTAGGCTCCTTGCTCGTGCAGGTACCGCAGGGCGGCAGCATCCTCGTCCGTCGGTCGGGTCCCGCAGGTGCCGGTACCCGAGGAGCCGGCGGCATGAGGAAGCGGTTGCTCGACGCGCGTCTGCGCACCGGGGAACTGAGCTCCTGCCGCCCCGGCAACGAGCGCCAGGACCAGCGAGGTGCAGAGGAGTTTTTTCATCGCAGGTTCCTCCGCGTGCTCACTGCAGGTTGACCAGCACCAGGACCAGGCCCGTGCCCTCGTCCAGCGCGCCCATGGCCTTGCCGATCACGGCGCCGAAGGCGCGGTCGGGGTCGTCCGCGCGCATGGCGTGGCCGCGCGTGGCCGCGGTGGTCAGCAGGTCGCCCGGGGCGATGG
>JAUIDW010000173.1 GCA_030428395.1 bacterium
CGGTCGCCGCGAGCTCGCCCAGGGCGCGGGCCTCGGCGTTCAGCCCGCGCTCGAGCGGCGTGCGCGGCGCCGACGCCGTCAGCTTCAGGGCGCGGATCGGCGCGGGGTAGTGCCCGCGCGTCCTGGCCAGCACGGCCTTCTCGGCCAGGCGCCCGACCACCAGCGTCGCGAGCGGGTTGCGGTCGACCAGCGCGCCGGCCAGGCCCCGGCTGCGCGGGGCGGGCGTCTCGCGACCGGTGGCCACGTCGAGCGCGATGCGCTCGAGGTACTCGGGGTGCGTGAGGCGGTCGACGAGACCGAGCCGCTGGGCGCGCTTCGCGTCGTGCAGCCGGCCGGTGAGGATCGTGTCGAGCGCCTTGGGCACGCCGATGCGCCGCGGGAGGCGCTGCGTGCCGCCCCAGCCGGGCAGGATGCCGAGCTGCGTCTCCGGCAGGCCGATGCGCGTCGAGCGGTGCTTCGCCGCGACGATCCAGCGGCAGGCCAGGCAGATCTCGAAGGCGCCGCCGGGGACGGGGCCGCCGACGGCGGCGACGGTGCGCACGCCGCGCTGGCCCAGGGCCGCGATGCGCCCGAACAGCGCCTGGCCGGCGCGGGCGAGCACCTCGCCCTGCCCCGCGTCGTGGATCGAGCCGAGCACGTCGAGGTCGGCGCCGGCGGCGAAGGAGAGCGGCTCGCGCCCGGTGACGACGAGGCCCTTCAGGCCCACCTCGGGCTCGATCTCGGCGAGCGCCAGCTCGAGGTCGCGCATCAGCGGCAGGTCGAAGACCGCCAGCTTGCGGTGGGGCGGGTCCAGCACGAGCCGGACGACGCCGGTCTCGGGCCGCTCGATGCGCACGCAGCTCTTCGGCGCGGGCGCGTCGGGGGGGAACGGGATGCCGCCGGTGTCCATCAGCTCGCCCTCTCCAGCAGGAAGGCGCCGCCCTGGCCGCCGCCGATGCAGAGCGTCGCCAGCCCGAGCTCCGAGTCGGAGACCTGCAGCTGGTGCGCCGTCGTCAGGAGCAGCCGCGCGCCGGTGCAGCCGACCGGGTGCCCGAGGGCCACGCCGCCGCCGTTGGTGTTCAGCCGCGTCGGGTCCAGCTCGCCCAGGGCCTTGGGGCGGTCGAGGTGCTCGCGCGCGAAGGCGTCGCTCGCGAAGGCCTTGCGGCAGGCGATCACCTGGGCCGCGAAGGCCTCGTTCAGCTCGACCACGCCGACGTCCTGGAGCCTGGCGCCGGTGCGGTCGAACAGCCGCGCCGTCGCGTGGACCGGCCCGAGCCCCATGCGGGCCGGGTCGAGGCCCGCCCAGGCGAAGTCGACGACGCGGGCCAGCGGCTGCAGCCCGAGCTCCCGGGCGCGGTCCTCGGTGCACACCAGCAGGGCGCAGGCCCCGTCGGTGACCTGCGAGGAGTTCCCGGCCGTCACCGTGCCGTCGGGCTTCTCGAAGAACGGCCGCAGCTTCGCCAGCGCCGCCATGTCCTGGCCGTCGCGGATGCCGTCGTCGTGCTGCAGCGAGCTCTCGTCGGGCCGCGCTCCCAGCGGCAGTACCGGGAGGATCTCGCGCTGGAAGCGACCGGAGTTGCGGGCGGCCTGGGCGCGGTGGTGGCTGGCGCAGGCCAGCTCGTCGGCGTCCTCGCGCGTGACGTTCCACTCGCGCGCGAGCAGCTCGGCGGTGCTGCCCATGATCATCCCGACGCTGGGGTCGGTCAGGCCCTCCATCAGCGCGATGCGCGGCTTCAGGAAGGAGGGGCGGAAGGTCGCCAGGGCCGACAGGCGCGCGCCCAGCGTCTTCGCCCGCATCAGCTGCTCGAACAGCCGCGTCATCGGCTTGCCGAAGTGCAGCGGGTAGGCGCTCATCACCTCGACGCCGAGGCACAGGAACAGCTCGCCGCGGCGGGCGTGGATCTGGTGGATCGCGCTGGTGACCGCCTCGAACCCCGACGCGCAGTTGCGCGCCACGGTGCGCCCGGGGACGTGCGCGGGGACGCCCGCGCGGAGGCCGATCACGCGCCCCAGGTTGGCCTGGTCGTGGGGCGGGCCGGCGCAGCCGACGATGACCTCGTCGAGCTCGGCGGGGTCGACGCCGGAGCGGGCCAGGAGCTCCCGGGCCACCAGGGCCCCCAGGTGCCCGGCGTCCTCGTCGCGGAAGCGACCGCCGGCCTTGGCCTGGGGCGTGCGCAGGCCCGCGGCCAGGACGACCTTCGGACCGTGGGCGGGTCGGATCAAGCTCTCCTCCGGGGGCTGCTCGGGCGCTGGGGGGGACGACGTTCGGGGCGGGTCACTGGGGCCGCAGGTCGAGGAACCGCTTCTCCTTCATCTCGGTCTCCATGCCGAGGAACTTCAGCAGGTCCTCGAGGGAGCACGGGGTGATCTCGTTCGGCGCGACCTCGGTCGCTTCCAGAATCTCGCGTTTGATGGTGTCGATCAAGCTCGCCGGCTCGACGCCCTGGCGGGCGGCGAAGCGGACCTCGAGCCGGTCGAGCCCGAGCGGGTCGTCGTCCTCCTTGCGCAGGACGACCTGCCACTCGTCGACGCCGGCCAGCTCCGAGAGGACCGTCCCGATGTGCGACAGGTCCACGAGCGTGCCCTTGATCTTCGTCAGGCTCAGGGCGTGGCGGTCGCTGACGCGGCGGAGCTCGGAGGAGACCCGCGGCGTGGTCCGGCCGCACCAGGGGCACGGCTCCCAGGTCACGCCGCCGACGGCCAGGTCGCCCGTCCGGTAGCGGCAGACGACCGAGCCGTGGCCCGAGATCCCGGTGTAGACCAGCTCGCCGTCCTCGCCCTCGCCGACCGGGTCGCCGGTCTCGGGGTCGATCACCTCGAAGATCCCCAGGTCGGGGTAGACGTGGTAGCCGGGGGACTCGTCGGGGGACGAGGGGCACTCGCCGAAGGCCATGCGGGCCTCCGTGAAGCCGTAGGTGCCCGACACGGTCACCTGGCCGGCGCCGCCCGCCTGCAGGTGCTCGATCATCTTGGCCTTGAGGCCCGGCGGGACCTTCTCGGCGCCCAGGGTCACCCGGACGACCGAGGACAGGTCCGTGCCCTCCTTCCGGGCCTCCCGGAGCACGTGGTAGACGTACCCCGGCGTGCCGACGATCCAGGCCACCTTCATGCGCTCGATCATGCGCAGGTTGCCGTGGGTCCCGAGGACCTTGCCGCCCCCCGAGGGCAGCACCAGCCGGCCCGTCGTGAAGCCGCCCAGGGTGACCGCCCAGAACGCCAGGTGCGGGGCGAAGGGCATCATGTTGAGGATGCGCTCGTCCGGCGCGGACCCGGCGATGTCCAGGATCCGCGCGGTGCCCTCGCCCAGGACGTCGAGGTCGTGGGGCGTGTAGGCGAAGGCCACCGGCTCGCTCGAGCGCCCGGTGGTGAACGTCAGGAAGTTGGGGGTGTAGGCGAACCGCAGGGCCTCGCGCGAGCGGGTCCCGCCGACCACCAGGGCGAGCTTGCGCAGGAACGGCCAGTGGCTGCGGATCGCCCCGGGGGTCGGCACCAGCACGAAGTCGCGCTTCGTCTCGGGGTTCGCCTGGGCCTCCAGCAGGTCCTGCTTGGTGGTGAACGGCAGGCGCCGCAGGTCGTCCACCGAGCGCACCTGGCGCGGCTCGACGCCGGCGGCGTCGAACACCCGGCGGTAGCGGGCCGAGAAGGGGTAGAGCTCCTCGCGGACGTACCGCGCGAGGGTCGCGTCCTGCAGCCGCCGCAGCTCCGCGGCGGGCGTGGCGGCCAGTCGTTCCCAGGTCCGGGGGCTCCTCACGCGGGTCTCCTCGCTTTCGTCCAGGCGTCGGTGGCGTCGCCGCCCGTCGGCCGGAGCCCCCAAGCTGCGCCGTGGGGGTCCGCCGCTCAAGGCCCGAGCGCGCGGAACCCGCGGCCCCGCCGGGCTCCGGAGGGCACACGCCTTCACTCGTCGCCGCCCGCGGTCGATAGGCTTTAGGCGCTCCGGAACCTCCCGCCGTCCCCCGCCCCCGTGAACGCGACCTCCCAAGACTCCGCCGCCGGCTCCGGCGACGGCCGCGACCGCTTCCCGCGCCGCCCCCACACCGTCCTGGTGCTCGGCGGCGGCGGCATGCGCGGCATGGCCCACGTGGGCGTGCTGAAGGCGCTCGAGACCCTCGGGGTCCGTTTCGACGCCGTCGTGGGCACCAGCATCGGCGCCCTGGTCGGCGCCATGGCCGCGGCGCGCTTCCCGACCGCGCAGATGGAGGAGATCGTCTACCAGCTCAAGAAGGAGGAGTACTTCCGCCTCAACCTCGTGAGGCTGCTCCTGCGCGGGACCTCGGCGCCCAGCATGTACCGCGGCGACCTGTTCCAGGAGCGCCTGCGCGAGATCCTGCCCCCGGGCGGGTTCGGCGACCTCGAGATGCCCTTCTACTGCAACGCCGTGCGCCTCGAGAACGGCGGCACGGTGTTCTGGGGGGCGCCGGGGATGGACGACGTGTCGCTGGTGGACGCCGTCTACTCCTCCTGCGCGCTGCCCGGCATCTTCGAGCCCTACGAGCGCGAGGGCTTCCACTACATGGACGGCGGCCTGGTCGACCCGATCCCGCTGCGCTTCGCCAAGGCGCTGCGCCCCGAGCTGATCATCGCCGTCGACCTGACGGTCAAGGCGACCTTCAAGGCGCCCAACTACCGCAGCAAGGTCGTCAGCACGATGTACCGCGCGTTCGAGATCGCCGAGGAGGTGATCGTCGAGCACCTGCTGCACATGCACTCCGACCACCACGTGGTGCTGATCCAGCCCAAGGTGGGTCACCTGCACCGCTTCGACTTCGACGAGGTCGAGGACGTGGTCCACCGCGGCGAGGAGGAGGCGCTGCGGGTGCTGACCTCGCACGCGGCCACGCGCATGCACGTCACCGAGCAGGTGCTGCCCGGCCTGGCCTGCCCGATCCAGCCGCGCGACTACGTCAGCGTCCGCATCGACCCGGGCAAGTGCATCGGCTGCGGCATGTGCTCCGCCATCTGCGAGACCGACGCCTTCATCGCCGGGCTGCCGGGCGAGCGCGCCACGGTCCGCAAGCTGACGCACTACGAGTGCACCCGCGACCACGCCTGCGCGCGCAACTGCCCGGTCGAGGCGATCAGCCTCGGGAACCTGTAGCGCGGCCCCCCCGGGCCCGCGGCATCGCCGCCGCGATCCGCTAAGCTCTGCCGCCATGGCGGCGGACCCCTTCCGGCCCGACGGCGTCTCCGGACGCTCCTCCCAGGAGCTGCGGCCCGAGGAGGCCGGGGCGTCGGCCCCCGCGCCGGCGGCCGGGCCGGACGTGCCGCGCCCCCGCGGCGTGGGCGAGCTGCTCGACGCCTCGCTGGACGCCTACGTCGCCCGGTTCGTGCCGCTCGTCGCGTTCGCGTCGCTGCTGTGGCTGCCGTTCCACCTGGTCGACCGCCTCGCCGCCCGGCTCGACGCCGGCACGCAGCTCGTGATCGACCTCGGCCTCGGCGCCGGCGCGGCCTGGGGCGTGCAGAGCTTCGGGGTCGCCGTCATCGCCGTGCTGGTGCACGACCACCTGGCGGGCGAGCCGCGCCCGGTCCGGGCGGTGCTCGGCCAGGTGGCCCGCAGGCTCCTGCCCCTGCTCCTGCTGACGGCCATCACGACCGTGGGCGTGATGCTGGGGACCCTGGCCTGCATCCTGCCGGGCTTCGTCGCGAACTGGCTCTTCGCGGTGGTGATCGCCGTGCTGATCCTCGAGCGCCGCCGTCCCCTGGAGGCCCTGCGCCGCGGGGTCGGGCTGATGACGCACGACTCGGCGGCGAGCTTCCTGCGCTGGCTCGGCCTGTTCACCGTCGGCTCCCTGCTGCTGCTGCCTATCGCCGCCGTGCCCGGGCTGTTCGACCACCCCGACACCCGCTTCGAGATCGAGCAGGCCCTGCCCCTGTCGCCCCTGATGCTCGACGTCCTCGACGTCGTCGTGTCCTCGCTGTTCGGCGGGGTGGCCCAGGCGTTCTCCGGCGTCTGGGTGACGCTGCTCTACGTCGACGCCTGCGCCCGCAGCGACGGGGCCGACCTGCGCGAGCGCCTCGAGCGCCAGGCGCGCGTCCACGGCGGGGGAGCGGCCGCGTGAGCGCCGACCGCGTGCCCGCGGAGCGCGTCGCGGCCGAGCTCGAGCGCGTGCTCGCGCGCCCGGAGTTCTCGCAGGAGCCGGGGCCGGTCGAGCGCCTGCTCGCCTGGCTCGGCGACCTGCTCGACGGGACCTCGTTCGGCGGCGACGTGCTCGGCCAGCTGTTCCAGCTCGGGCTGGTCCTGTTGCTCGCGACGCTGCTCGCGTGGCTCGTCGTCCGCGCCCTGCGCGGCCTCGGCGCGGCCGGCCCGCGCGACGGCGAGGCGCTCGCGCCGGCCGCCGCGGCGGTCGTCGAGCGGGTGACGAGCCTGCGCCGCGCCGCCGACCAGGCGCGCGTCGCGGGCGACCTGCCGCGGGCGCTGCGGCTGAACTTCTGGGCGCTCGTCGTCGGCCTCGGCCGGCGCGGCGACCTCGAGTACCGCGACGCCTGGACGAACCGCGAGCTGCTCGCGCGCGGCGCGCCGCGCGGCGAGGTGCGCGCGGTGCTCGAGCCGCTGGTCGACGAGCTGGACGCCAAGGGCTTCGGCCACGAGCCGACCCGGGGCGCGGACGTCGACCGCCTCGAGGAGCTCTGCGACCGCTGGCTGGGGAGCGCGGCGTGAGGCTGTCGGGGCGCACCGGCGGCCTGGTGCTGCTGGCGGTCTTCCTGGCGATCGCCATCCTGCTCCCGTCGGGCTCGGGCGAGGCCCCCGACGGCAGCATCCTCTCGAGCCGGCCCGGCGGGCGCCGCGCGGCCTACCTGCTGCTCGCGGGCCTCGGCCTCGGCGCCGAGGAGTGGCGCCGGCCCCCCGACCACCTGCCCGACGGCGGCGCGCTGCTGATCCTGCCGCGGGCGCCCAGGGCGCTGGCGCCGCCGCACCTCGACCGCGCCGGGGAGGACGGCGGGGAGGACGGCGAGGAGGAGGCCGCACCGGCGGCCGTCGGCGCCGCGGACGACGACCCGCTCGAGGACGTCCGCGTGCGGACGCTGTGGGGCTACCGGCGCTTCGTGGAGGCGGGCGGCGTGCTGCTGCTCGCCGAGGGCCGCGCGGAGCGCGAGCTGCTGCGCGAGCTCGAGATCGACGAGATCGCCTGGCTGGACTTCGAGGACGAGGCCGGCGCGGCGGACGCGCGCGGCCTCGGCGACGCGTTCGAGCTGGAGGGCTGGAAGCGCCGCGGCGACCCGGTCGAGGAGTGGGCCGAGGGCGCGGTCGCGCCGCTGCTCGCCGACGCCGACGGCCGCGCCCTGGGCTGGCGCGTCGACGTGGGGCGCGGCGCCGTCGCGTGGCTCGCCGACGACGGCTTCCTGCGCAACGACCGCATCGGATCGGCGGACCACGGGCGCCTGCTCGTGCGGCTCGTGGAGGAGCTCGGCGCCGCCGGCCCGGTCTGGTTCGACGAGTACGCGGCCGGCCGCTGGAGCCCCGGGGGCGCGGCGGACCTGCTGGCGGGGCCGGCGCTCGGGCCGGCGACCCTGCACGTGCTGCTGCTCGGACTCGTCGCGACGTGGCTCGCGGCCTGGGCGGCCGACTTCCCGCGCGACCCGCCGCCGCTCTCCCGCCTGTCGCCGCTGGCGCGCGCGGAGGCCCTGGCGTCCCTGTGCCTGCGCGGCCGGCGCGCGTCGCTCCTGGCGCAGTGGCTGCGCGCCGGCGTCTGGCGGCGCGTGGTCGCCGCGGCGCGCGTCGCCGGCGCCGAGCCGGAGCCCTCGCGCGAGGGGGCCGAGCGGCTGGCGGAGCGGCTCGCCGCGCGCGGCCTGCCCGACGCCGCCGCGCAGCGCCTGAGCGCCGCCTTCGCGCCGGCCGCGTGCGAGGACGCCGGCGAGCTCGCGGACCTCGACGAGCGCCTGCGCGCGGTCGAGCGCGACGTGGCCGCGCTGGACGCGTCGGCCGCGCGCTGACGGGCCCGGGCGGGGGCCCCTACGGGGTCACGAGCCAGACGTGCACGCCGCCGGTCGGCTCGCTGAGCGTCACCGTCTGCAGCGCGGGGTCGTGCGTCCAGAGCGCCGTCGCGACGCCGTCCCGCTGGACCAGCGACGGCGCGTTCGGGTACCCGGTCAGGCGGACGTCGTCCCCCAGCCCGTCGAGCGTCCCGACGGCGACGAAGAGCGGCAGGCCCGGGGCGAGCCCCGCGTCCGCGAGGTGGACCGTGGCGGCGGCCAGGTTGCGCGTCTTCGAGACCCGCACGGAGTTGGTGGCCGGCTGGACCAGCCAGTCGACCGCCGCGAACTCGCCCTGGGTATCGAGCACCACGTCGAGGTCGTGGTAGCGCGCGTCGCGGTCGGCGAGCGTGTCACCCGCCGTCGGATGCTGCAGCGTGAACTGCCCCAGCCAGTCCAGCGTGGCGCTCTCGTCGAGCAGCCCCCAGTCGTGGGTGCTGTAGGGCACGACCATGTAGTCGTAGCGCGGCCCGGGGCCCGCGCCGAGGTCGAGCATGGTCTGGTGGAACACGTCGGTCTGCTCGGCCAGGTACGGGATGGTCGTGTCCATGCCGCCGCGCCGGACCTGCACCGCGGTGTCGGGCACGAGGTTGCGCGCGAGGGCCCAGTCGAGGTTCACCTGCAGCGTGAGGTCGTCGTAGTCCACCACCGACGAGCGCGCCATGCGCCAGGGCTCCGCCGAGCCGGGCGTCGTGTCGCCGAACCAGAAGTCGTAGAGGTACTGCGACGTGCAGGCGAAGTAGACGCAGTCGTCCGCGTACGAGTTGACGTTCGACACGTTGCCCGTGTGGTTCACGACGGCCGCGAAGCGGGGCGCGGTCGGGTCCTTGTGCCGGGCGGCGTAGTTCAGCGCCGCGCCGCCGCCCATCGAGAAGCCGACGCCGTAGATGCGCTCGGGGTCCACCAGGAAGCCGGGCTGGTTCAGGACCCAGTCGAGCACCAGCTCCGTGTTCAGCTGGCTCGGGATCGAGGACAGGTGGCGCTTCGACGCGCCCAGCGGGGCGACGAGGTACCAGCCGCGCTCGAAGGCCGCCTGCACGAACTCCGTGTTCTGCAGCACGTCCATGTGCGTGGTGCCGAACTGGTGGAACACGACCACGAGCGGGGCGGGCGTGGCCGGCGGCTGCGTCGGGGCGTGCAGCACGAACGACTCGGCGAAGCCCGTGCCGGTCGCGAACGTGACCACGTGCGCGAGGAAGCCCTCCGCGCCGGGCGCGCCCGGAACGAGGCGAACGCTCGCGCCCACGGTCGCGGGCAGCGTTCCCGGATCCGGGTACGAGCGGGCCGCGGCCCGCGGCAGGGGGCCGGAGGTCGCGACGGCGGTGGCCTGGGGCGCGGGGGCCAGGGCACCGAGGAGCGCGGCGCTTGCCAGGAGGAGCATGGAGGTTCCGTCGTGCCGGGGGCCGAGCCGCCATTCTAGCCCTCGAAGGGGTGAGGCGGGGCCCCCGGCGTCCTCCCGGGCCGCGTGCCGATCCTGCCGGCCCCGGCGGGGCCTGCCGGGCGCCGGCCGGGGGGCGAAGGCGCGGCCGCCAGGGGGGGCGCGCGGTTCGGGCCCGCGGGCGGGGCGTCTCGCGCCCCGCGCTCCGGAGGGGGCTGGTACGGTGCTTGCCGCGCGCCCGACGGTTTTCTCCGCCCCGCGCGCAAGGTCGGCGCGGCGGCCCCGCAAGGGGGCGCAATCCGCCCGCGACCCACCCCCGGCCCCACGAGGTCCTCGAGATGCGTTCCCTCCTCACCGTCCTGGTCCCGCTCCTCGCCGCCCCGCTCCCCGCGGCCGCCGCCCAGGGCTCGTTCGTGAACTGGGAGTCGCCGCACGTCCACCCGCTCGACGTCACGCCGGACGGGCGCCGGATCCTGGCGGTCAACACCGCCGACGCGCGCCTCGAGGTCTTCCGCGCCGGCCGTACGCCCCGCCGGCTGGTCTCGATCCCCGTCGGCCTCGACCCGGTCAGCGTGCGGGCGCGCGACGACGGCGAGGCCTGGGTCGTGAACCACGTCTCCGACAGCGTCAGCGTCGTCGACCTGGGCACGGGCGCCGTGCGCGCCACGCTGCGCACCGACGACGAGCCGTGCGACGTGGTCTTCGCCGGCTCGCCCGAGCGCGCCTTCGTCTCGTGCTCGCAGGCGAACACGCTGCTCGTGTTCGACCCCGCGGACCTCGACGCCGCGCCGGTGCGCATCCCCGTGCTCGGCGAGGACCCGCGGGCGCTGGCGGTCAGCCCCGACGGCCAGGAGGTGTACCTGGCCGTGTTCGAGTCGGGCAACGGGTCCACGATCCTCGGCGGCGGCCTGGTGCTGCCGGCCCTGTACCCGCCGAACGTCGTCAACCACCCCGCCGGCCCGCACGGGGGCGTGAACCCGCCGCCGAACGGCCCGAACGACGCGTTCGTGCCCGCGCTGAACCCGCAGAACCCGCCGCCGCTGCGCGTGGGCCTGATCGTGAAGAAGGACGCCGGCGGCGCGTGGCGCGACGACACCGGGGCCGACTGGTCCGACCTCGTGACGGGGCCGCAGGCGGCGCTGTCGGGGCGCGTCCAGGGCTGGGACCTGCCCGACCGCGACCTCGCCATCGTGCGCGCGGACACCTTGGCGGTGACCTACGCCCGCCGGCTGATGAACGCCTGCATGGCGCTCGCCGTCAACCCGGCCAGCGGCCACGTCACGGTGGTCGGCACCGACGGGACGAACGAGGTGCGCTACGAGCCGGTGCTGCGCGGGCGCTTCCTGCGCGTGCTGGCCGCCTTCGTGGACCCCGTGGCGGCGTCGACGGCCGGGACGCCCGGCGTCGTCGACCTGAACCCGCACCTCGACTACGTGCACCCCGGCGTCCCGCAGTTCCGCCGCGACCTCTCGCTGGGCGACCCGCGCGCGATCGTCTGGAACTCCGCCGGCGACCGCGCCTGGGTGGCGGGCATGGGCTCGAACAACCTGGTCCAGCTCGACGCGAGCGGCGCCCGCGTCGGCCCGCCGCGGACGATCGAGGTGGGCGAGGGGCCGACGGGCCTGGCGCTCGACGAGGGGCGCGGGCTGCTGTACGTGCTGAACAAGTTCGAGGCCAGCGTCTCGGTGGTCGACCTCGCCGCGGGCCGCCAGG
>JAUIDW010000174.1 GCA_030428395.1 bacterium
GCCTGCGCGCGGTCCGCGTCGATGTCGGTCGCCAGGACGCGCGCGCCGCGCTCGACGAGCGAGCGCACGAGGCGCCCGCCCACGTCGCCGAGCCCCTGCACCACGACGGTGCGCCGCTCCCAGTCGGTCTCGCCGTCCAGGGCGCGCAGGGCGGCGGCGATGCCCTCGAGCACGCCGCGCGCGGTGGACTCGGCCAGCTCGCCCGGCCCCGAGGGGCCCGGATGCGTGCAGTAGCGGGTCTGCGACGCCACCCACTCGAGCGCCTCGGGCCCGGTGCCGACGTCCGGGCCCGTGTAGAAGCGGCCGCCGAGGCGCTCGACGACGCGGCCGAGGTGCTCGTAGGCCCGGCGGGCGTCCAGGGCGGGGTCGTCCAGCACGACCACCTTCCCGCCGCCCGCGGGCAGGTCCAGGAGCGCGCACTTGCGCGTCATCGCGCGCGCCAGGCGCAGGCAGTCGCGCAGGGCCTGGCGCTCGTCGACGTAGCTCCAGCGCCGGATGCCGCCGAAGGCCGGCCCGGGGCGGGTGTCGTGCAGGCCCAGGAAGGCGCGCAGGCCGGACTCGCGGTCCGACAGGGCGACCAGCTCTTCGAAGCCCTCGCGGGCCATGGACTCGAGGATGTGGACGCTCACGGGCTCCGGGGGCTGGGTGCGACGGGTCCGCGGCCGCTCGAGCCGCGTCGGCCGGGGGCGGGGCCGCGTCGGAAAGGCCCCGGGACGGCCGGCTCCCCGCGGACCCGGGGTGCTCGCGGAGGTGCGACCCTGCGGGAGATTGTAGCCTGCGCCTCCCCGGGGCCCCCGCGGGCGCTCGCCGGATTCCCCGGCGCGCCGCGGGAAGATCGTCCCCGCCCCGGGCGTCCCTGCCGGACTCCCACCATGCACCTGCCCGTCCCCCCCCCTCGCGCCACCGGTCCCGCGGGCGTCCGCCTGGACCTGCTGGCGCTCGTCGCGGGCCTCGCGCTCGCGGCCTGCGCCTCCCCGGGGGCCGGCGCCGAGGCCGACGCGGACGCCGACGGTGGCTACGAGGCCTACGCCGAGGACTCCGTGCGGCTCGAGGAGAAGCCCATCGGCCTGCTCCTGGCCGAGCTGGACGGCTCCGTGCGCGCCTGGACCAACCTCACGCTCACGGCCACCAACGACGACCAGCGCGAGAAGGCGCAGCTGCTCGACAAGAACCTCGCGCGGGTCAGCAAGAAGCGCCTCGACGACCTGATCGTGCAGCTCGAGAGCGGGCCGCCCAACAACCGCATGCGCGCCGCCGCGGCGATCGGCTTCTCGCGCGACCCGCTGGCGCTGGCGCCGCTGCTGACGGCCCTGCACGACCCCGAGCCGGACGTCGTGCACAACGCGCTGCTCGGCCTCGCGGTGCTCCAGCAGGCGGACACGCCGCTGTCGGTCGTGTGCGACCTGTACCAGACCAGCGACGACGCGCAGACGCGCAGCAACGCGGTGTACGCGCTGCTGAACGTCGTGCTCGCCGGCGGCTCGTCGCCGTGCGTGGTCCCCGCGGCGCGCTCGGGCCTCAACGATCCCGAGCCCTTCGTGCGCGCGCAGTCCGCCCTGCTGCTGTCGCTCTACCGCGACCCCGAGGACGTCGAGGGCCTCGCCGCGCTGCTGTACGACGAGACGCCGTTCGTGGCGGTCAGCGCGATGCGCGGCCTGATCCACATGGCCCTGGGCGGGCCCGGATCGGTCGGACCCAGCGCCCGCGCGCTGGCCACGGCGCTCGACCGCGTCGACCCCAGCGTGCGGCCGCGCGTCCTGGGCGCCCTGCGCGCGCTGCGCGACGCGGACCTGGGCGCCGAGGCGGGTCCCTGGCTCGAGTGGGCCTTCCAGCAGCCCTGAGGCCCCTCCGCGCGCCCGCGCGGACAGCGTCCGTACCCGGCCCCGCGAGCGGGCCTAGGATGAGGTCGTGCCGGTGACCCCGCGAGACCGAGGAACCCGCCGCCGCGCCGCGATCTTTGCGGTCGCCTGCGCGGCCCTGGCCGCTCCCGGCCGCGCCCAGGAGGCGGCGCCGCGGACCGCGGGGCCCAGCTTCCGCACGCTCTCGCGCGTCACCTACGCGGAGAGCCCGGGCGAGCACCACACGCTCGAGGCGCACTTCGTCGGCGCCGACCGCGCGCGCCTGCTGCTGCGCTTCGTCGAGGGCCGCGCGAGCAACCGCGTCGTCAACTACCGGCTGGGCGAGCGCCTGTACGTCCTGCGCCCCGCGCCGGACGCGGCGACGGGGGCGGACGCGCAGCCGTCCTCGGTCGCCCCGGAGGGCGCCGACCGCGACGCGCTCCTGCGCAGCCTCGAGCTGCGCCGGGCGCTGTTCGCGTGGCCGGCGGACCTCGCCTGGCGCTCGGGCGACGGCGGCGACGCGGACGGCGCGGAGCTCGTGGCCCCCCTCGGCTCCGCCGGCTCGCTGGTCGCGCACCTCGGCGAGGGCGGGCTGCCCCGGAGGATCGCCGCGCTCGACCCGGAGGGCGCCGTCCACGAGGCCTGCGTGGACGTCGCCTGGACGGAGCGCGGCGGGCGCCACTGGCCCGCGCGCTTCGGCCTGACGTGGGCGGGTCGGCCGGTGTGGGACGAGGAGGTCGTCGAGACCGTCTCCGGCGTGAGCTTCGTCGACCTCTTCTTCCTGCCGCGCGACCGCCGCGAGGAGCGCGCGCCGTTCCGCGAGGGCGCCGCGGGGCTCGAGCACACCGACCGCCTCGCCTCGTGGCGCAAGCAGGTCGACCTGCGCGCGCGGGACGACTGGGAGGCGGCGTGGCGGGAGGCCGCCGCGCTCGCCAGGAGCGAGCACGCCGCGCTGCGCGAGCGCGGTCTCGACCGGGCCCCGGTCCCCTCGCTCGTCCTGGGCGCCGGCGGCCAGCCCGAGGCCGTGCGCCTGGAGCTCCCCCTGGAGGCCGCGCCGCCGCCCGATCCGGAGCGGCCCGGCGCCTGGACGCGCTCCGAGGGCGGCCCGGCGATCCGCGTGGGCGCGCCGGGCCTGGGGGCCGCCGCGGGGCAGCTGCGGCGCGTGCTCGGGGCCGTCCCGGAGGGCGCCCGGGTCGCCGACGCCGTGGTCCGCCGGTTGCGTCCGGCGGGCGACCTGGCCCTGCTGGTCGTGGGTCTCGAGGCCCAGGACGGCTAGCCCCGCCCTCCGGGGTGTCCTCCGGGCGCCGCGCCTGTCCTCTCGCGAGGACCGTCGGCGGGCCCCCTACCCGGATCGAACCGAGCCGAGGGCCCCCAGGGAGTGCGCGTCGGGGCTATTCTCGAACTGCGCGGGCGGTCGCGCCGCGGCACCGGGCGGCACCCTCTTTGCTCCGCAGGGCGCATCTCCCCTCCGGCCCCGCCGTTCCGCGTCGAAGATCGAAGAGGTGCTCCCATGCGCTGGCTCAAGAAACTCGCTCCGCTCGCCCTCCTGGGGCTCGGCCTCTGCCTGCTGGCGGAGGATGCCGCGGCCCAGCGCGGCCGCTCGGCCGGCGGCCGCTCCGTCGGCGGGGGCCGCTCGGTCGGCGCCGGGCGCTCCGGGGGCTTCTCCCGACCGGCCGCGCGCCCCTCGTCCGGCGGCTTCCAGCGGTCGGCTCCCGGCCGCTCCAGCGGGTTCTCGCGGCCGTCGGGTAGCTCGCGCCCGAGCATCTCGCGGCCCTCGACGGGCTCCCGGCCCTCGTACTCGCGCCCGACGATCAGCACGGGCCGGCCGGGCACCGTGACCCCGACCACCGGCTCGACGCGCCCCACGTACACCCGTCCGACCTACACGCGGCCCACCACCACGAGCCCGACCTCGGGCACGTCCTCCACCCGCTTCCTCCAGCCGGGACGCACGTACACCCGCCCCACGACCACGACGACCGCCACGGGCTACGACCGCGCGGGGACGCCCCGCTCCGGGTCGGCCACGGCCGGAGCCCCGACCGCGTGGCCCGCCGCCGACCGCGGCGCGTTCGGCCGCGGCGGCGCGGCCACGGGGGACGCCGGCAGCCGGGGCGACGCCCCGACGGGCGCCTTCGTGGACCCGGGCGTCTCGTCGTCCCCGCGCTTCCGCTTCCCGCGGCCCGCCAGCCCCGGCCCGGGTCGCGCCGACCGCTCCGCCCCCGCCGACCGGACGCCCACCTCGGCGAGCCGCGGCCCCTCGGGCGTGCGCATCGGCGGCCGCCCCGCGGCCGACCGGACGAACCGCTCCGGGGCCCTCGACCGCTACCGCGGCGGCCCCGACCTCGCGGACGGGACGGGCCGCGGCACGCGCACCGGCGGACGGAGCGGCCCGAGCACCGCACGGGGCGGCGAACTCGCACGCGGCGACCTCTCCGGCTCGCTCGACGGCTCCGGCCGCTCGGGACGCGGCGGAACCACGCCCGACACCGGCCGGCCCGGCGGCACCGCGCGCCGTGACGGCACGCCGGCGAGCGGGCGCGGCGGCGCGCGCGCCGACGACCGCACGGCCCGCGACGGGTCCGGCCTCGGCAGCCGCGGGCGCCGCGACCCGAACGCGGAGCGCGAGATCCTCGTCGCCGGCGAGGTCATCGCCGACGCGACGTTCGACGCGCTGAACGTCGGGCTGTCCGCGGCCACCGGCCGCTACGGCGAGTGGAACTTCTTCGACCCCAACCGCCCCGGCACCGGCGGCGGTCACCACGGCAAGGGCGACGGCTACCGGTACTGCTTCGGCTTCAGCTATGGCGCCTGGTACGGCAGCTACTGGGGCTGCTGGCCGTGGTACGGGTGGCGCTGGGCGCCCTGGTGGGCCTGCAACTACTGGTGGTACTACCCCTGGTGGGACTGCGGTCCGCGGCCCTGGTACCCCGCCTACTGGTACGCCGGCCCGTACTACGGCGGCGCCGTGGCCTACTACTACGACCAGCCGATCGAGGTCGTCGAGGAGCCGCCGCAGGACGTCGAGATCGCCGAGGGCGAAGGCGTCGCCGCTCCGCTCGAGCTCGTCCTTCCCGAGGACGAGGACCCGCGCGGGCGCTCCGCCAGCTGGTACCTGCAACAGGGCGACGAGGCCTTCCGGCAGGGGCGGTACGGGGACGCCGTCGACTACTACACGAAGGCCGCGGCGTTCGCTCCCGACCAGGGGCTCCCGTTCCTCGTGCTGTCGGACGCGCTGCTCGCCACGGGCGACTACCACTACGGCGCCTACGCGCTGCGGCGCGCCCTGGAGGCCGATCCGACGCTGCTCGACAACCCCGTCGACAAGCACGACTTCTACGCCGACCCGACGGAGTTCGACCGCCACGTGTCGACGCTGGAGCGCTACCTGGAGGACCGTCCGGCCGACGACGACGCGCGGCTGCTGCTCGCGGTCAACTACCTGAACTCGGCCAGGCCGGAGGACGCCATCGACGTCCTCGACGCCCCCATCGCGCGCAACCTCATGCGCCGCACGCCCGCCCAGCGGGTCCGTGCGGCGGCGGTCGCGCTGCGCGACGGGCTCTGAGACGCGGCGAGTCCGGCCCCGGCCGCGCGCCGGGGTCGGCCGTCACGGCGTCTCGCGCGGCCCCGGGTCGCCCTCGAAGAACTCGACCCGGGGGCGACGCCCGAAGGCGGCCTCGAAGTCCCGCACGAGCCGCTGCTCGAACTCGGACTCCGCTGCGCTCTCCAGCACGTTCACGGTGCACCCCCCGAACCCCGCGCCGGTCAGGCGCGCCCCGTGGACGCCCGGCGTCTCGCGGGCCGTGTCCACCAGGCGGTCGAGCTCGGGCACCGACACCTCGAACAGGTCGCGCAGCGAGTCGTGCGCGTCGAGCATGCGACGGCCGAAGGACGCCACGTCCCCCGCGAGCAGGGCCGCGCGCGCCTCGAACGTCCGCTGCACCTCCTCCAGCACGTGGCGGGCACGCGCGCGCGCCACCGGATCGAGCGCGTGCCCCTCGGCCTCGAGCACGTCGAGCGGGACCTCGCGCAGGCAGGTCGCCTCCGGCGCGTGGACGCGCAGCTGCTCGAAGGCCTCGCCGCACTGCGCCACGCGCAGGTTGAACTCGCCGCGCGCCAGCTCGCGCCGCACGCCGGTGTCCGCCACGGCGACGGACGTGCCCGGCTCCAGCGGGAGGTGGCTCCAGCTCGTGTCGCGGCAGTCGAGCCACAGCAGGTGTCCGGGGCGGGCCAGGCCGACGGCGTAGGGATCCATGATGCCGCACTGGACGCCGACGAACTCGCGCTCGGCGCGCAGCGCGACGTCGACGATCTGCATCGGCTGGAGTCCGAGCTCCCACACCGCGTCGAGGGCCCAGGCGGTCGCCACGCAGATCGAGGCGGAGGACGAGAGCCCCGCGCCCACGGGCAGGTTCCCGCCGAACAGCACGTCGAGCCCGGGGCGGCCCTCGGCGCGCTCGAGCAACCCGACGACGACTCCGACGGGATAGTCGCTCCAGCGGTCCGACGACGCCGCGGGCGGGTGGTCGAGGTCCAGCTCGCACGTCTCGTCCGAGCTGGTCGTCGCGAGCCGGATCGTCCGGTCCGTCCGCGCGCGCAGCGCCACGAACGTGCCGCGGTCGATCGCCATGGGCAGCACGGGCCCGCCGTTGTAGTCCAGGTGCGCGCCCATCAGGTTGACGCGCCCGGGCGCGTAGAAGCAGCGCACCGCGCCGGAGCCGCCCGCCGCGGACCCGTAGCGCTGCGTGAACGCCTCGCGGTGGCGCGCGGCGAGCTCGTCGGTGACCACTTCCGTGCCCATGTCCGCCAGGATAGGTCCCCTCGGTCCCGGAACCAGCCCCGCGGCGCGGCGCGGTCCAGCCCGGACGCCCCGCCGGCCGAAGGGAGCCCTGTGCCGCCGGCGGTCGTTTGCCTTCCCCCTGCCGGCGCCCCTGGATATGTTCGCCTCCATGTCCCTGCCCCCCCTGCGGACCGCGGCCCTCGCGGCGTGCCTCGTCCTCGGGCTCGGCTCCTGCGGGAGCATCGAGTTCACGCGCGACACCGAGACGTCCGGCCACTACGTGGCGAAGGGCTTCGCGCTGACGATCCTGTCGTGGGACCTGCCGCAGGGGTCGCTCGAGATCTGCCGCGAGAACGTCGCCGACGCGGACTTCCCGAACACCCAGGTGACCAAGGCGCGGGTGTGGCCCTACTTCGGCCCGCTGGACTGGATCCTGGACATCATCGGGCCGCGCTGGGCCCGGGTGGAGGGGACGTGGGGCTTCCCGGGCGACTCCCCGGCAGCAGAAGCCGCAACCGCCACCCGATGATCCAGGCGAGGATCTTCCACCCCGCCGAGAGGGTGCCGCGCAGGGTGCCGGTGATCTTGCTGCGACCGATGCGCGGCCGGTAGCGGACCGGCACCTCGACCACGCGCAGCCCGGCGACCCGCGCCTTGAGCTGCATCTCGACCGTCCAGCCGTAGTCGCGGTCGCGCATGCCGAGCCGCTGGAGCGGCGCGACGCGCACGGCCCGGAACGGGCCGAGGTCGGTGTGGCGGGCGCCGAACAGCAGGCGCATGAGCACACACGCCAGGCGATTGCCGAACCACGCCTGGGGCAGCATCGCGCGCATGTCGGCCCCGCCCAGCACGCGCGACCCGATCACCAGGTCGGCGCGGTCCGCCAGCACGGGCGCGACGACCAGCGGCAGCTCCTCGGGGTAGTCGGAGTGGTCCCCGTCGAGGAAGACGATCACGTCGTCCGGCCCGAGCGGCGGGTCCAGGCGCGCGGCGGGGTCGGGGTGCGTGCCGAACGCCGCCGCAAGGCCCGCGAGGCAGGCCTGGCCGTACCCGCGGACCGGCTCACGCACGACGCGGGCGCCGGCCGCGCGGGCCACCTCGGCGGTCCGGTCGCGCGAGCCGTTGTCGACCACGACCACGCACTCGACCGCGTCGGCCGGGATCTCGGCCAGCACGCGGGGCAGCGCGTCCTCCTCGTCGAGCGCCGGGATCAGGACGACGACGCGCGGCCTCACGGGGCCTCCGCACGCAGGGCGGCGACGGCCTCGGCGAGCACGTCGGGGAAGGGGCGCGGCGCCCAGCCGAGCTCCTCGCGCGCCCGGTCGGAGCGGGCCGCGAAGCTGCGGGGCATCAGCCGCAGGAGCTGGGGCGTCACGACCTCCAGCGGACGCACACGGTCGAGCCACGTGGCGCCGACGGCGGCCAGCGGGCAGGCCCACGCGGGCACCGTGCGCCGGACCGGGCGCGCGCCCAGCAGGTCCGTGGCCAGGCGGAACAGCTCGGCGCCGCGCCAGTTCGACTCGACCAGGACGTAGCGCCGGCCGCGCTGGCCGCGGTCCAGCGCCCGCAGCACGCCGTCGGCCGTGTCGCCCAGGCCGACCACGCCGAAGCGGCCGGGCGGCGCGAACCGCAGCGCGCCCTGCGCCAGCAGGCGCAGGCTGCGCATCGAGTTCGACCCCCGCGGGCTCGGACCCCAGATCGCGCCGGGGTTCACGGCCACGACGTCGACCTCGGCGGCGGCCCCCAGCGCCACCTCCTCCGCGGCGCGCTTGGTCGTGACGTAGTCCACGTGGAGCTCGAGGCCGTTGAAGGGCCAGTCCTCGTCCAGCAGCTCGTCCCCCGGCGCGTGACCCACCGCGACGATCGAGCTGACGTGCACCAGCCGGCGCACGCCGTGCAGGCGGCAGGCCGCGACGACGTTCCACGTGCCCTCGACGTTCACCAGCCGCTGCAGCTCGGAGTCGCGCGAGCGGTAGCTGATCACCGCGCCCGAGTGCACGACGTCCAGCGGACCCTCGCGGGCCGCCGCGCCGACGGCGCGCTCGACGCTGGCCTCGTCGACCAGGTCGCCCGGGTGCCAGCGCACGTCGACGTCCGCGAGGACGCCGCGGTCGGCGCTCGGCCGCGCGAGCACGTGCACCGTCCGGCCGCGCGCGGCCAGGCGCCGCACGACCTCGGCGCCGAGGAAGCCCGTGCCCCCCGTGACCAGCACGGGCGCGCTCACGCGGTCCCGTCCTCGCCCCCGTCGCCACCCGGCCGCTCGCGGGTCCCGCGGGACGCGGTGCCCTGCGCGGAATCCGCGGCGTGAACCGGGACGCGCACCCGCGCGACGGTCCCGCCCGCGCCGTCGGGTCCGGGGGCGCCCGGCGTCTCGTCCGCGGAGCGCAGCTCGATGTCGCCGTGCATCTCCTCGGCGACGCGCCTGGCGATCGCCAGGCCGAGCCCGGTGCCGGTGCTGCGCGTCGTGAAGTAGGGCTCGAACAGGTGCGGGCGCACCTCCTCGGAGATCCCGACGCCCGTGTCGCGCACCGTGACCGCGACGAGCTCGCGCCCGCCGTCGGACACCCGCGCGACGTCGACGTGGAGCTCGCCGCCGTCCGGCATGGCCTCGAACGCGTTGGAGACCAGGTTGTTCAGGACGCGGCGCATCTGGTCGGGGTCGACCCGCACCCGCCCCCCGTCGCCGGTGCGGTGCACGGCGATGCCGAGCTCGTCGGCCCAGGCGGCGTTCAGCTCCAGCACGTCGTCGACCAGCTCGCCCAGGTCGAACTCGACGGGCGTGTGCCGGTGCGCGCCCGTCAGCGCGTGGAAGTCCGAGGCGATGGCGCGCAGCGTCTTCACCTGGCGCGAGATGGTCTCCATCGTGCGGTCGAAGATCCGCTCGAACTCGGGCGACTCCTCGCGGCGCGCGCGCTGCAGGAGGTCGGCCGACAGCTGGATCGGCGTCAGCGGGTTCTTGATGTCGTGGGCCACCTGCCGCGCCATCTCGCGCCAGGCCGCGTCCTTCTCGGCCTTCACGAGCTGCTCGCGGTTCTCGGCCAGCTCGGCCGTCATGCGGTTGAAGGCCTCGCCGAGCGCGCCGATCTCGTCCCGCGAGCGCACGTCGATGCGCGCCTCGAGGTCCCCCCGCGCGACGCGCTGCGTGTGCGCCTTCAGGTCCAGGATCGGGCTCGTCGTGCGGCGCGCGATGATCATGGTCCACAGCAGCACGACGAGCACCACGACCAGAGTGCCCTTGAAGAGCAGCTCGCGCAGGTCGTTGACCGCGGCGTAGATGTCCTCGTTGTTGATGCCGACGCCGACGACCCAGCCGAAGCCGCCCTCGGCCGGGTCCGCGCAGTGCTTGAAGGCGCCGCTCTTGCGCTGGCCGCCGAAGACGTACTCGGGGTAGAAGCCCCAGTCCTCGGCGCCCGCGGCGGCCACGAGCTGCGGCAGGCCCACCTCGCGCGCCACCGACTGGCCGTGGATGCGCTCGTTGGGGTGGGCCAGGATCGTGTCGGCGTCCGCGCCCCAGATCCAGCCGTAGGCGGAGTCCAGCTGGCGGTCGCGCCCCACCAGGCCCTTGAAGTACTCCTTCAGCACCTCCTGGTCGACCTCGCTCTGGAAGTGCTTCCAGTTGACGAGCACGAACAGCGCGCCGACGGTCTCCTGCTCGTCCGAGCGCACCGGCTCGACGAAGCCGATCTGGTGGTTCAGGTAGCTCGCGCGGTCCGCGCCGCGCGGCGGCAGGAGCGTCGTGGCGTGCTTGTCGAGCCGCTGCGGCTCGCCCCGCAGGGCGGGCGCGAACCACGGCTCCTCGCGGAAGTCGTGGTCGCGCAGGGACGCCAGCGTCTCCGCCGACAGGGGCGCCCCGTCGCCGCCGACGCGGTTGCTCGCGACCAGCCGGCCGCGTCCGTCGACCAGGGCCACGAGGTCGTAGACCCGCTTCTCCTCGACGGAGACGTCGAAGCTGTCGGCCAGCCCGTCGGCCGCGCCGCCCACGCCGGCGGTCGCCTGCTCGATCGCGAGGGCGCAGAGCGGGCTGCGGCTCCACGACACGACGTCCAGCCGGCGCTCGTCGACCTTGCGGTCCACGCGCTCGGCCAGGTCCGCCGCCAGGGCCTTGAGCGAGGCGCGCGCCACGTCCCGCGTCAGACGCCCCTTCATCTGCGTGTCCAGGAACACGGCGAACCCGGAGAACGGCACGATGACGGCCGCCAGCACGGCCAGCAGGAGGCGGGTCGAGATCCGCTGCAGCATGTGGTCCGGATCCTAGCCCGCGCCCCGCGGCGCCCCGCGGCGCAATCGCGCGTTTGCGGCGCTCCGGAGCCCCTCCCGCGGCAGGCGTGTCGACGGCGCATCCCGCCGGGGCGTCGCGGAGCGCACAATGACGCGCCGCCCGGCGCCGTCCGCAGCGCGCGCCGG
>JAUIDW010000525.1 GCA_030428395.1 bacterium
GACCCACGTACTTCGCTACCTTGCTCATGGACCGGGCCTCCTGTGCGGCTCTGCGCCGCGGCTTTCTTTGGTTTGCCGCAACGTAACCCGCGTACCTCGGGAGCCCCGGTCCGTCCATCCCGTTTGATCGCCGCTTCCCCGCCCGACCCCGCGCCGGAGCCCCTACGATGATCCTCCACGCCATGACGGAGATCACGTGCTGGACGCTCCTGCGCGGGGCGGCCGCCGGGGACCGCGCCGACCGCGAGGAGTTCGCCCTGCGCTACCTGCCGGTGGCCCGCGCCTACCTCGCCGCGCGCTGGCGCGGGCGCCGCGGCGCCGACGAGCTCGAGGACGCGCTGCAGGAGGTGTTCGTGGAGTGCCTGCGCGAGGGCGGCGTGCTCGAGCGCCTCGAGGACGGCGCGCGCGAGGGCTTCCGCGCGGTGCTCTACGGCGTCGTGCGCAACGTCGCGCGCCGCTACGAGACGCGCGCGGGGCGCGCCCGGTCGCGCCGCTCCGACGGCGAGCCGCTGGACGAGCTGCCCGACGACGAGCCCTCTCTGTCGCGCGTGTTCGACCGCGCCTGGGCCGTCGCGCTGGTTCGCGACGCGGCCCGGCGGCTCCGCGAGCGGGCCGAGCACGCGGACGAGGCGGCGCGCCGCCGCGTCGAGCTGCTCGAGCTGCGCTTCCAGGACGGCCTGCCGATCCGCGCGATCGCCGCGCGCTGGGGCGTGGACCCCGCCCGCCTGCACCACGAGTACGCCCGCGCCCGGCGCGAGTTCGAGGCCGAGCTGCGCGAGGTCGTCGCCTTCCACGACCCCGGCGCCGCGGGCGACCGGCGCGACCGCCGGGCCGAGACCCTGGCGCTCTTGACCCTGATCGAGTGAGGCGACCGTGGCCCCCCCTCCCCGCGAAGAGCCGCTGCCCGAGTCCGCCATCGACCGCGCCCTGGAGGCGGGGTTCGGCGCCGACCTCGCGCCCGACGGCGGCCCCAGCGTCCTGCGCCGGCTGGGGCTGGACGGACCCGCCGGCGCGTCGGTGCGGCTCCCGCCGGCCACGACCGGCGCCGGTGCGGACGCTGCCGACGCGCCGGGAGCGGACGGCGGCCGCCTGCCGGAGCCGGCGCGCGGGAACTACCGCGTGCGCGGCGAGCTCGCCCGCGGCGGCATGGGCGCGATCCTGCGCGCGCGGGATGCGGACCTCGGCCGGGACGTGGCGCTGAAGGTGCTGCACGCCGACCACGCACGGGCGTCCACCACCGTGCGCCGCTTCGTCGAGGAGGCGCAGATCGGCGGCCAGCTCCAGCACCCCGGCGTGGTGCCCGTGCACGAGCTGGGCCTGCTGGCCGACGGGCGGCCGTACTTCGCCATGCAGCTCGTCGAGGGCCGCACCCTGGCGGACCTGCTGGCGGCGCGCGACCCGGCGGAGCGCGATCGGACGCGGCTGCTCACGGTGTTCGAGCGCGTCTGCCAGACGGTCGCGTACGCCCACGCCCGCGGCGTGCTCCACCGCGACCTCAAGCCCGCGAACGTCATGCTGGGCGACTTCGGCGAGGTGCGCGTCGTGGACTGGGGCCTCGCCAAGGTGCTGCGCCGCGCCGGCGCCGAGCGCGACGCGGGCGACGCGCCGGTCGCCACGCTGCGCTCCGGGCCGGGCCGCGCCGGCAGCGACTCGCGCGCGGGCGTCGTGATGGGCACGCCGCGCTACATGCCGCCCGAGCAGGCGCGCGGCGAGGTGGACGCCCTGGACGAGCGCGCCGACGTATTCGCCCTCGGCGCCATCCTGTGCGAGGTCCTGACCGGCGCGCCCCCCTACGCCGAGGGCGAGAGCTCCGTCGAGGTCGCGGCCCGCGCGGACCTCGAGCCGTGCCGCGCGCGCCTGGCGCGGTGCGACGCCGACCCGGCCATCGTCGCGCTCGCGAGCGAGGCCCTGTCGCCCGACGTCGACGCGCGGCCGCGCGACGCGGGCGACAGGGACTCGCTCGCGAGCGCGACGATGGCCGGGTCGGC
>JAUIDW010000175.1 GCA_030428395.1 bacterium
GCGCGGGCGCCCCGCCCGTCCCCATGCCGCCCCTCCCGACCGCGCCGCGCCTCCGGCGGGCCACGCTGCTCGCGCCCCTGCTGGCGGCGGCCTGCGGCGGCGGCCGCGAGCCCGCGCCCGACGTGCTGCTGATCACGATCGACACGCTCCGCGCGGGCCACCTGGGGCTGTACGGCTACTCCCGGGACACGACGCCGCACCTGGACCGCTGGTTCGGGGAGGGGCGCGTCTTCGAGCGGGCGTACGCCGCCGAGGCCTCCACGACCCCGAGCGTCGTCAGCATGCTGACGGGCCGCCTGCCACAGGACCACGGGGTGCGGCTCTTCTACCAGCTCGTCCCCGCCGACGTGGCCCTGCTGCCGGAGCGCCTGCCGGACTCCTACGCCTCGGCCGCCTTCGTGTCGAACATGGTGCTGACCGACGAGGCCACCGGCCTGGCGCGGGCCTTCGACCACTACGACGACTTCGTCGCGCAGCGCGAGTCGCACCGGCTGATGTTCGAGCGCACCGCCGCGGAGACGACCGACGCCGCGCTGGCGTGGCTGGGGACCGAGCGGGACCCGGACCGGCCGCTGTTCCTGTGGGTGCACTACATCGACCCGCACGGGCCGTACCGGCCGCCCGAGGGCTGGGGCGACGCGTTCGACCACGAGGGCAGCGCGCCGCTCGAGCGCGATCGCATCCCCGACTACGGCGTGCTCGAGGGCGTCGACGACGCGCTCGAGTACGTCGACCGCTACGACGCCGAGATCCGCTACGCGGACGCGCAGATCGGCCGGCTGCTCGACGGGTACGCGCGCACCGCCGACCCGGAGCAGGCGCTGCTGGTCCTCACGGCCGACCACGGCGAGACCATGACCTCGCGCGAGCGCTGGTTCGACCACGGCTACCACGTGTACGAGGACATCGTGCACGTCCCGCTGATGCTGCGCGGCCCGGGCGTGCTGCCCGGGCGCGAGCGCGGGCTGGCCTCGGGGGTCGACGTGTTCGCGACGGTGCTCGCGGCCTGCGGCGTGCCGGCCGACGGGCCCGGGATCGACCTGCGCCGGGCCGCGCCGCCCGGCGACCGCGTGGTATTCACCGAGGCGTCCCGCAAGGCGGTGCAGTGGCGCGCCGCCCTGCAGGCCGACCGCAAGTGGGTGGTCGCCGTGGTCGGCGAGGGGCGCGCGGTCACGACGCGCCGCACCTACGACCTGGCCGCCGACCCGGGCGAGGAGCGCCCCGGCCCGTGGGCCGCGGACGGGCCGGCGGCGCGCCGGCTCGAAGAGCTGGTGCAGGACGACCCGGACCCGGCCGGGTTCCCGCTCGAGTACGCCGAGGGCGTGCAGATCACCGCCCCGAAGGTGGCCCCGCGCGCGTCGCCGGAGGCCCTCGAGGCGCTGCGGGCGCTCGGCTATGCGGAGTGACGCCGCCGCGCAGGGCAGCGGCCCCGGCGCGGGGCTCGTCGGCGCCGCGCTCCTCGCGGTCGTGGTGCTCGCGATCGCGCTGCGCCTGGCGGGGCTGGGCTTCCTGCTGCCGCACCTGCCCGAGCCGGACGGGCACATCGTCCGCCAGGTCGAGCTGCTCGACGGCGCGCTGCCGGACCCCGGCGCGGACCTGAACTGGGGCAAGTACCCGCACGGGATCGCCCACGTGGCGCGCCTGCTGCCGGCGGGCGAGGGCGTCGAGCCCGCCGACCTGCGGCAGCACCTCGCGCGCGCCGCCGCGCCGTTCCGCCGCGTGCGCACGGCCGTGGCGTGGCTCTCGGTCCTGGCGGTGCCCGCGGCGTTCCTGCTGGCGCGCCGGTTCCTGGGGCCGTGGGGCAGCCTGCTCGTGGCCTTCTGGACGGCGACCAGCCTGATGCACGTGGCCTTCTCGCAGCAGGCGCGCCCGCACGCGCCGGCGATGGCCTGGATCCTGCTGTCCGTCGCCGCCGCCGTGGAGCTGCGGCGCAGGCCGGACGCGCCGCGCTTCGCCTTCGCGGGGATCGCGTGCGCGGGCACCCTGGCGTGCCTGCAGAGCGGCCTGGCGACGTTCCTGCCGCTGGGCTGGGCCGTCCTGACGCGCGAGCGGCGGCCCGGCGAGCCGGACCGTCCGTGGCTGGCCGTCCTGCCCGCCGCGGCGGCGGCCGCGTCGCTCGTGGCGTTCTGGCCGTTCGTGTTCGGAGGCTCCGGCGGCGGCAAGGACGCGCAGCAGCTCGAGCTGGACTCGCTGCAGATCCGGCAGGCGGGGCACGTGATCGAGTTCGGCTGGTTCACCGACGGCGGCTTCGAGCGCACGCTGCACTCGTTCTGGTCCTACGAGCCGCTGGCGCTCGCCCTGGGAGCGCTGGGCGTGGCCCTCTGGATCGCGTCGCGGGCGCGCGCGCGGCCGCGCGCCGAGGGGGAGCCGCACGAGGACGTCGCGCGCCGCAAGGACTTCTGGGTCGTGCTCGCGTTCGTGGTGCCGTACGTGCTCGTGGCGGCGGCGTACACGCGCACCTACGGCCGGCTGGTGCTGCCGCTGCTGCCGTTCCTGTACCTCGCCGCCGCGAGCGCGCTCGCGCGCGTCTGGTGCGCGTGCGCGCGCCTCCCGGGCGGCTCCGGCGCGCGCCGGGCGGCGCGGCTCGCGCTCGCGGTCGCCGCCGTGGCGTACCCCGGGTACGCGGCCTGGCGCCACGCTGCCGTCCGCACGCGGCCCGACACGGCCACGGAGGCGGCGACCTGGATGGCGGCGCACCTCGACCCGGCCGAGGTCGTCGTGGCGCGCCCGCGGACGGTGGACGTGCCGCTCGTCACGAGCGCCGCGGTGCGCGAGGCCAACCGCGGCTTCCTGCGCACGGACATCGCCTCGTGGCTGGGCTACCAGCTCGACCACCCCGCGGTGGACGACGTCGCCGCGGGCTGGCGGCTCCCGTACCTGCCGCTGGACCGCGCCCGGCGCGTGCGGCGGGCGCTGGAGGACCCCGCGGGCTTCGTCGCGCGCCTGGACGCCACGCACGTGCTGCTCGAGGACTACCTCGAGCGCCGGCGCGACCCGGTGCTCGGCGCGCTCTACGCCGAGGTGCGACGCCGCGGCCAGCTGGTGGCGTCGTGGAGCCCCTACGCGGCGGGCGTGGCCGAGCGCCTGCCGCTGACGTACCAGGACGCGCCGATCTGGCGGCAGCCGCACTACGCCCGGCGCGTGCTGCAGGCGCGCACGACGGGTCCGGTGCTCGAGCTCTGGCGGCTGCCGCGGGACGGGGACGACTAGCGCGGCGCCGGACGTCGCGAGGCGGCGGAGACCGCGCCCGCGGACCTCACGCCCCGGGCTCGAAGGACAGCAGGCGCCGGCGGTGCAGCCCGCGGAAGACGTGGAGCAGCTCGTCGCGCGACCCCTCGAGCTCCTCGAGCAGCTCGGTCGCGAGCGCCGCCAGCGGGGTGCGCCCGTCACACGCCTCGAGCACCGCGAGCTGCAGCGCGTCCGCCTCGAACGTGTCGCCGTGGGCGCTCAGCGTCACCGCGACCACGTCGCCGTCCGCGTCGGTGACGACCTCCGCGCGGTACCCGGCGTGGGGGACCGGGACGCGGTCGGCGTGCTCCTCCGGCGGGGGGAACGGCCTGCGCCGCACCGCGCGGTCCTCGAGGACCAGCAGGTCGAGGTCGCCGGCCAGGAACACGCGCAGCGCGTCGGCGGGGGACTCGACCAGCGGCTCGCCGCGGACGTTGAAGGACGTGTTCAGCACGAGCGGCAGCCCGGTGCGCTCCTCGAACGCCTCCACCAGCGCGCGGAAGAGCGGCTCGTCGGCCGGCGCGAGCGTCTGCGGGCGCGCCGTGCCGTCGACGTGCACCACGGCGGGGATGCGGTCGCGCCAGGCCGCGGTCGCGCGCACGGTGCGGGACATCCACGGGCTCGGGGCGCCGTCCTCGAAGACCTCGCCCGCGCGCTCCGCGAGGACGGTCGGCGCGAACGGCCGGAAGGTCTCGCGCTTCTTCACCGCGGTGTTCACGCGCTCGACCATCCCGGGGTCGGCCGGCGTGGCCAGGATCGAGCGGTGGCCGAGGGCGCGCGGGCCGAACTCGCTGCGGCCCTGGAACCAGCCGACCACCTCGCCGCGGGCCAGCGCGTCGGCCGCGCGCTCGACGCGGCCGCGCGCGGCGGCCAGCCACGCGGCCCCGGGGCCGTGGGGCTCCTGGGGCGCGGGCCCGGCCCCGTCGGCGCGCAAGACCTCGACCCAGGGCGCGGCGTCGGCCAGGGCCTCGTCGAGGTCGGCGGGCGTCGCGGCGGTCCCCAGGTACGGGGCGGGCCAGCGGCGCGCCGCGGCCGCGTCCGGGGCGCGCAGGTGGTGGCCGAAGAGCGCGCAGCCCACCGCGACGCCGTCGTCGCCGGGCCACGGGGGGACCACCACCTGCGCGAAGCCGGCCTCGCGGGCGACGCGGCCGTTGGCGGTCGAGTTCAGCGCGACGCCGCCCACGAGCGCGAGGTGGCTCTCGCCGGTCTCCTCGCGCAGGCGCGTCAGGAAGTCCAGCAGGACGTCCTCCAGGTCGCGCTGCACGTCGGCGGCCAGGCGGGTGTGCGCCGCGCGGTCCGCGCCGGCGTACCAGCCGTTGGGGGCGGGCTCCGCGCGCAGGCGCTCGCGGTCGACCTCCAGCGCCTCGAGGGGCCCGCGCATCACCGGACGGGGCGCGCGCTCGGCGCCCCAGCGCTCGGCCCAGGGCGCCAGGCCCATGACCTTGCCGCACACGTTCCAGTCGCCGAACACGTGGCTGGCCACGCGCGAGTAGACCGCGCCCAGCGAGTCCATGTTCTCGAACCCGTAGTTGTGCAGCAGCACGGGGGAGCGCTCGCGCGTCCAGCGCTTGAAGACGCGCTCGAGCCGCAGCCCCTCGAAGCGGTAGACCGTCTCGGCCTCGCGCCAGGTCGCGTCGTCCGGCAGCCGGTCGGGGACCTCGCGGAAGCCGGCCCCGTCGGGCACGTCGGCGTCGCTCGTGTACGGGCCCAGCTCGGACCCGTCCGAGCGCCGGTGGACGTCCGCCCAGGTGCTGCCGATGCCGTCGGCGACCACGATCAGGCCGCGATCGAACGGCAGGTGCGGCAGGACCGACCAGGCGTGCGCCAGGTGGTGCGACAGCTCGTGCCGGTCGACCCCGGGCAGCAGGTTGGCGGGGTCCAGATAGGTCCCCGGCACCTGGTGCAGGGCCGCGGCCCACGGCAGGTCGCGCTCGAAGGGCCGGATGCGGAAGAGGTGGCAGTTGGCCACGGCCAGCTCCACGTCCGCGAGCGTGGCGCCGGCGCGGTCGAGCAGCTCCTCGACGACCGCGGCCACGTCGCCGCCGTCGTGCTTCTTGCGCGTCAGGCGCTCGCGGGCGAGCGCGGACACGACGCGGCCGTCGCCGTCCACGAGGCAGGCGGCGGCGGAGTGCGCGTACTGGTTCAGGCCGAGGACGAGGCCGGTCACGCGCGCACTCTAGCCGAGCTCCCCCGCGCGGGGCGAGCCGCCCGCCGCCGTGCCGGGAGCGCCCGGCCCGGCGGATCCCGCGTCGGCGGCGGGGACGAACAGGCGCAGCGCCGTCCCGCCGGGCTCCAGCTGCACGGTGCGCTCGAAGCGCAGGCCGAGCTGCTCGAGCAGGCGCGCCGAGCGGTCGTTGTCGGGCGCGGTGATCGCGACCACGCGGGGGATGCCGAGGTCGTCGCGGGCGTGCTCCAGGACCGCCGCGGCCGCCTCGCGCGCGTAGCCCCGCCCGCGGAAGGCCGGCAGGAACGCGAAGCCGAGGTCCACGTCGTCGAGCGCGTCGCGCTTCAGCAGCCCGCAGGTCCCGGCGGCTTCCCCGGTGGCGGCGACGCGGACGAGGAACTGCCCGTACCCGTCGCGCGCGAAGGGCTCCAGCATGCGCTCCCGCAGGTACTCGCCGGCCTGCTCGACGGTGCGGACCCCGCGGTCGCCGACGAAGCGCACGAAGTCCGGGTCGTTCAGGATCCGGAGCAGGAAGGGGGCGTCGCCGGGCGTGAGGGGGCGCAGCTCCAGCCGCGCCGTGCGCAGGGCGGGCGTCATCGCGGCGCGAGCACCTGGTCGTCGATCACCTCGGTGGCGGGCAGCTCGCCCTCCACGCGCGGGTCGCCCGCGAGCCACGGGTCGAGCGTGAAGTCGCGGTCGGTGCGCATGCGGTTGATGCCGACCACCGCCAGGACGTTCTCGCCGGGCCGCAGCAGCTCGCGCCAGGCGTCGACGGGGAAGGCCTCGAACGCGGTCGCCTCGCCGGAGCGGACGCGCGGCTCGTCGCCCGGCTCCTCCGGCGGCTCGAGCCCCCCGCGCGCGACCTCGGTCCCGTTGAGGTAGGCCACGAAGGCGTCGTCGTAGCGGCAGAGCAGGGTCGCGGCGTCGTTCCCCCGCACGGCCGGGTCGTCGCCGTCGAACGAGACGCGGGCGTGCACGCGGACGTGCTCCCCGCGCATGCCCTCGAGGACGGTCGCGTCGTCGTCGTCGCCGTACCCGATGGCGACCGGACCCTCGGCCCAGCCGGCGGCGTCGAAGCCGGGCAGGGTCCAGCCCTCCGGCGCGTCGTCGGCGGCGCGGTAACGCCACCGGGCGCCCGGCGGGACGATCGGGCGCAGGTGCTCGACCGTCAGCCGCTCGCCGGGATCGGGCATGCGCAGGAAGCGCGTGCGCAGGCTGTCCGGGCCGACGTCGACGCGCAGCACGTGGTGCCCCTGCGTCACCAGGCCGGGCGGCTCCAGGTACCACAGGCCCGCGCGGGGCGTGCGCTGGGGCACGCCGAGGCCGCCCTCGCCGACGTAGACGACGCCGTCGGGGTGGGCCTCGCCGCCGCGGATCGGGACGGTGCGCTTGATGCAGTGGCCGTCGGACTCGAACACGAGGTCGACGTCGTGGGCGTCGAAGAGCGGCGGCCAGAACGCCAGCGCGTCCCCGGGGGCCTTCACCCCGGGATAGAGCGCCCGGTGGTAGCTGACGAGCAGCCAGCGCGCGTCCGCGCGGGCGCGGGGCAGGGCGTCCTCGAGCCACGTGAGCTGGTCGCCGGCCACCGACACGTTCGAGTTCAGCGTCACCAGCGTGGCCAGCGGCGAGAACCGCGTCGTGTAGTAGGCGGGCACGCCGTCGCCGGGGCCGCCGAAGACCTCGTCGAACAGCGCGCCGTAGTCGTGGTTGCCGCGCGTCGGCACGATCGGCAGCACGCGCCCGTCGGGCGTCGTGGTCAGCTCGTGGTGGGACAGCCAGCGGCTCCACTGGTGCCACGAGTCGCCGTTCAGCACGTAGTCGCCGCCGTGCACGAAGGCCAGGACCGCGGGATCCGCCGCCAGGTCCGCGATCACCTCGTTGACGCGGCAGCGGGCCTCCCAGCCGGAGCGGGAGTCGCCCCCGACGACCAGCGCGAAGGGGCGCTCGTCGAGCGGCGCGGTGGTGAACGAGAGCTCGGGCGAGCGCGCGCCGTCGGACTCGACGTGGAAGCGGTACGTCGTGCCGGGGGTCAGGCGGTCCAGCTGCGCGTGGTGGAACCAGGCGGGCTCGGAGTCGCCGTCGCCCCGCCGGGTGTACGGCGCGGAGCGGTACGGCTCGCGGACGCGGGGCTCGTCGTCGGAGCCGGCCGGCGCGAAGACGACCCGGTGGTCCTCCCCGGGCTCGCGCGTCGTCCACGCGATCCGCGCCCGGGTGGCCGGGTCGTCCGTCCAGACGACGCGCCAGTGGGCCGGGCGCGTCCCCTCGAGCGGCGTGAAGCGGTCGGCGAAGGCGGAGTCGTCCTGCGGGACGAGGACGGCGGCGGCGAGGAGGAGGAGGGGAATCATGCGGGGGGAGCCTCGTCCGCGGCGGCGGACCAGAGCAGGGCCAGGGCCAGGGGCGCGAGGACGTTCAGGGCGCGCAGCGTCGTCTCGTGCACGAACTCGCCGCCGAGGGCGACGACGCGGGACGCGGCGGTCAGCAGACCCCAGAGCGCGGCCCAGGCGGCGACCGACACGCGCCGGCGGATCAGGAGCAGCGCGGCGACCGCCCCGTCGACGACCCCGATGGCCGTCAGGACGTGCCGCGCGGTGGCCTCGTCGGGCGCGGCGCCGAGCCAGCGGCGCGCGCTGCCCACGAGCAGGTCCACGAAGGCGGGGTGGTGGCGCAGCGCCTCCCAGCCGTGGGCCAGGAAGGTCGCCGCGACGGCGGCGCGCAGCACGCGCTCGGCGCCGCGCGCGCGCGGCGGCCGGGCGAACAGGAACGGGAGGGCCAGCGGCGCGAGCCAGCGCGTGGCGTGGGCCGCGGGGGCGAGGTCGGAGAAGGCGCGGCCGCCGACGACGCGCGTGCAGACGGCCACCGCGAGGAAGGCCGCCGCGACCAGCGCCGGGCCGGCGAGCCGCGGCCGCAGCAGCGCCAGCAGCGCGCCGCCGAGGGCGGCGGCCGCCACGGCGAGGTCCACGCCGCGGGCGCGGGGCTCGGGCCAGCCGAGGTCGACGAACAGGAACGAGTCCACGACGGTGCCGTGGTTCCACGCCAGCCAGGCGAGCGCCGCCGCCTGGACGGCGAGCCCCGCGCGCAGGGACGCGGCGGCGGCGCTGCGGGCGGTGTCGGGTCGCAGGGCGGGAGCCACGGGCGAGAGCGTACCCGCGTCGGGGGGCGCGGGGCACGCGGCCTGCGCGGTGTCAGCGCCGGTTCACCAGGAACGCCGCGACGTGCTCGAAGAACGCCCCCAGGGCGGCGCGCGGGCCCTCCGGCAGGCCCCGGGCATCCAGGGCCGCGTGCATGCGGCGCAGCCAGGCGGCGCGGGCGGCGTCGTCGATCGGGAAGGGGGCGTGGCGCATGCGCAGGCGCGGGTGCCCGCGCGTCCGCGCGTAGCGGTCGTCCCCGCCCAGGCGGAAGGCCAGGAAGTCGCGCAGCCGCTCCTCGGCGCCGGCCAGGTCGTCGGCCGGGTACATCGGGCCGAGCACCGGGTCGTCCGGGATCCCGGCGTAGAAGTCCCGCACGAGCGCGGCGCAGCCGTCCGGTCCGAGCGCGGCCCAGACCGCGGCCTCGTCGAGGTCCTCGAACGCGTTCGGCGGGCGCTCCATGCGCGCAGTCTACGCGCCGGGCGCGGCCGCGCGCGGGCTCAGTTCCGGTAGGGCTCGTGGCAGGCGGAGCAGTTCGCCCGCACCCGACCGTACGCCGCGTCGACGTCGGCGCGCTCGGCGCGTCCCTCGCGCCAGGCCCGGACGGTGTCGCGCAGCGCGTCGGCGGTCTGGACCGCCTCCAGCATCATCGCGCGGAAGTCCTCGGGACGCTCGGCCACGTCGTCGAGCTCGGCGGTCGCGCGGAACACGGTCGCCAGGCGCGCGGCCTCGTTCAGGGCGTCGGCGTCGGGGTGCTCCTCGCCGGCGCGCCACTCGCGCTTCGACAGGTACTTCAGGTTGTCGTCGGCGCGGGAGAGCTCGACCATCGCGGAGCGGAAGCCCTCGAAGGTCTGGGCGGCGGGGAAGTCCCAGTCGAAGGCCTGCGTGGCGTCCGCCTCCGGGATGGCGCCCACGGCGATCGTCTCGTAGAGCCCCTCGTACTTGGACGAGGTGCCGCACCACTGGCGCATCTCGGCGATCGCCCGGTCGCGCGGCGCGCCGTCGAGGACCAGCCGGCCGACGGCGGCGGCGGCGGGGCCGCGGTGCTGGCCGTGGAAGCAGTGCACGTAGAACGGGCCGGGCTGCTCGCGGAAGGTCTTCGAGATCTTGGTCAGCTCGTCGTCCGTGATCCCGCGGTACTGGATCGGCACGTGCACGTACTTCATCCCGTACCGGGCGGCGAGCTCGGCGTCGGGGGTCTTGCCGTCCACCGACAGGATCGTGCGGATGCCCATGTCGTGCAGGACCTGGAACGCCTCCTCGTTGTGCGGCTCGGCGCCGGAGACGATGTCGTCGCTCAGCCGGTAGACGTGGTGCAGGCCGGGGAGCTCCTCCGGCTGCGTCTCCGGGAGGGGGACGGCCAGGGCCGCGTCGTAGGCGGTGAGGTCCAGCGCGGCGAGCGGGGGCGGCACGGGGACCGCGAGACCGGGGTCGGGCCGGCCGGCGTCGGTCGTCGTGCAGGCGAGCACGGCCAGGGCCGTGCCGAGGGCGAGCCAGGGGAGGCGAGAGCGAGTGGAATGCATGGGGTCGAGCGGGCGGAGAGGAGACCACGCCCCCCGGGCAAGGGTCGAGCCAGCGCGCGCCGGATTCGCCCCGCAGCGGGCGCAAGTCCCGTGTCGAAGGGGAGTTGGGGAGGCGGAGGGCCCGCGGGGCGGGCGGCCGCCCCGCCCGGCCGCCGACGCCGACGTCACGGCCTCGTAGCACCTTCGAACGCCGCGCGGGCCCGTAGGATGGCCCCGGGAAGGACGCGGATGCAGCACCCCAGGCGAGTGGCCCCGATCCTGCACCTGGCTTTGGTCTCCAGTCTGGTGGGGTGCGCCTCACCTCGCCTCGAGCGCAACAAGCAGGTCGTCCTGGCCCAGGCGCGCGCCTACAACGAGCGGGACATGCGCGCGCTGCGCGCGACGGTGACGCCGGTCCTGTCCAGGCACTGCCAGGCGACTCCCGACGTCCGCGTGCGGAGCGACGAGGACTTCGTCGCCTTCCTCGAGTCCGACCTGCGGACCTTCCCCGACGGGCGGCTGTTGATCGATCGGCTCGTGGCGGAGGGGGACCTCGTCGGCGCCTTCGGCCGCTTCGTCGGCACGCAGCAGGGGGCGCTGGGGCCCTTCCCCGCGAGCGGGAAGCAGGTGGAGCTCGAGTTCGGCGCGACGTTCCGGATCGAGGGCGACCGCGTCGCCGAGATCTGGATCACCTGGGACAACCTGGCGGCGCTGACCCAGCTGGGCCACTGGCCGCCCGATGCGGAGCCGGGCCCGCGGGACGCCGCCGCGTCGACCGCCGACACCCGCGACCTGTTCCTTCGCTACCTCGAGGCCAGCAACGCCCACGACCTGGAGACGCTGGCTTCGATGACCGCGGACGGCGTCGTCTGGCACCTCGGGCCCTACGAGCTGCGCGGGAGGGACGAGGCGCTCTTGCCGAACGAGGGCGATGCGGTGCT